>JBHADT010000104.1:0-4083 GCA_041855205.1 Bacteroides sp. | reverse complement strand
GTTCCTGAACCATGTGGATACTCTTCCTCGCTGAAAAGGATTGTCTTATATCTAAATCTTCTATATAAAAAGCACGGAGTCTGTTGTACGGACTCCGTGCTTTTTTATCTTATATTGAAAAGGATATTTGCCTGATTTGATTGAGGCTATGCAAACATCCTTTTGTCTTATATTATATATTGCGAACTGATGGATTCGTTGTTAACCACCCGCTTGATGGTTTCGGCAAACATATCGGCAATACTCAATTGTTTTACCTTCGCACATTTTTTCGAGTAAGGAATACTGTCGGTAAATACCATTTCTGTCAGACCGGATTCTTGTACCCGGAAAGAAGCGGGGTCGGACATCACACAGTGACTCGCAATAGCGCGCACGGATTTGGCACCTGCTTGCAGCATGATGTCCGCAGCCTTGGTTATGGTTCCGGCTGTGTCTACAATGTCATCCACCAATACCACATTTTTGTTTACCACATCTCCGATAATCTGCATAGACGCTACTTCGTTGGCTTTTTCGCGCGATTTATTGCATAGAACAAGAGGGACACCCAAGTATTTGGAGAATGTGCTGGCGCGTTTGGAACCTCCTACATCGGGAGTAGCGATCACTAAGTCTTCCAACTTCAAGGATTCGATGTAAGGGAGAAAAACAGCCGATGCGTACAAATGATCTACGGGAATATCGAAGAAACCCTGAATCTGATCGGCATGTAAGTCCATTGTGATTAAGCGGTCGATACCGGCAACGGAGAGCAGATCGGCAACCAGTTTGGCACCAATGGAAACGCGAGGCTTGTCTTTTCTGTCCTGACGCGCCCAACCAAAGTATGGGATGACCGCTACGATGCTTTTGGCGGAAGCTCTTTTAGCCGCGTCTATCATCAATAGAAGCTCCATCAGATTGTCTGAATTGGGAAACGTAGATTGAACCAGAAATACATGTGCGCCACGGATAGATTCCTCGTAAGAAACGGCGAACTCACCATCGGCAAAATGGGTGATGTTCATATTTCCCAACGCGCATCCAAGGCTTGAGCAGATTTTATCTGCGAGGTATCTCGAGTTTGTGCCTGAGAATACCATTACGGGTGCTTTTTCGCTCATTTTTTTGATAGGTATTACCTGTTTTGGGGTTGAATTTGTACGCAAAGTTAGATATTTCCCTTTACATTATCCAAGACTTATTGTATAAAAATATATTTTTCTTTACCCGATTTATTTGTAGTTTTGCTATCCGAAGACTACGGTTGTCGACATAAAAGGAAGACGTTGTATAATGTAGACGATTTGTGAAAAAAGAATCTTCCATATCACTCATAGGTACACTGTGTTCCGTCATGGTGTTGTGTGCTTGTGTGGGTATAGCCCCCACCGGGGAGATGCGGACGGTCGACTCGCTGAACCGACAGGCATATGCATGGCGCTATAAAAACATGGATAGTTCCTTACACGCCGCCACACTCGCATATGAGAGTGTGCGGCTGTATGACAAGGGAAAAGCGGAGGCTGTCAACAATCTGGGCTTTGAGGCTTTCATGCGTATGGACTTCGAACAGGCGGAGCGATATTATAAGGGGGTTCGTGATTTTACCAAGAATGAACTGGAACTATTGATTGCCGATGTCGGGCTGATGAAAATATATCAGCGAACGGCTATGAACAAAGAGTTCTATGATTACCGGAACAGTGCGCTGCGACGCTTGAAGCGAATAGACGAAGATCATAATCTCTTTGTAGGCAGACATGAGTGTCTGCGTTTGAACTATGCCCGCTCTGAGTTTTTTATTGTTTCCGCTATCTATCACTACTATCTCCGGCAGCATCCGGAAGCATTGAATGCCATGCGGGCTATTCGTTCGGAAGAATTACCGCTCGATACCAATCAGTTATTGTATTATCATTATGTCAGGGGATCTACCTCTCTTTGCGAGGAAGAACTTGTGGAAGAACCCCGGTTGGCGGAGTTTGATGAGCTGTATTTTGTATGGGAACACTCGAAAAAAGGAGCCTTTTCCTATTTCGAGGGAAATACGTTGCAAGGATTGGCAAATCTGCTTGTCGTACCAGCCAATCATGAATTGTTGTTGCAACGCAGAGAGCATGCACTACGGCAGATAGGACTTCCGTTAGACTCCTTGCTTCCGCTGCGTTTGGGACAGTATGCGTTGAGCCGTTTCTCCGAATATAAAAAGGATGTGTATCAGCTTGCCGGGACGTATGTTTCCATTGCCAAGTATCTGAATATGCATGGACGTTATGCCGAGGCGCTGGATACGTTGTCGCGTGCCTTGGAATATGTGAATGCCCACCACAGGCGTTACTACGGAAATACCGGAAAAGAGCGAGAACTGAAACTTTTTGAGGAGAAAGACTATACCTCGGTAGAAAAAGAGTGGATGAGGAGACAATACAAAACCGTACCCGAATGGATTTCCCGCATCCGGGAACAGTTGAGTATTGCATATGCCGGTTTAGGAGAAAAGCGTAAATCTGACTATAATCGAAATGCCTATCTGGATATTTTGGAAGATACCCGGCAGGATAAAGAGCTGGAAAGCCGTTATCAGGCTTTGGAACAGATGTCTCACCAGCAGAATATATTTTTGTTGGCGATTGTTGCCGGTTTTCTGTCAGTGATGATATTTCTTCTTTTTTTCAACAGGCATTCGAAACTTCGTAGCCGGCATTATCTCCTGAAACTGAAGCGGGTTATGGAAATTTGCCGTAAAATCACGGCTTCGATTCCAACCGAAATTCATTCGGAAGAGGATATTTCGAACTCTATCGTGGATGCTGTTCGTGAGGACGTGAAAGAACTCTTCGGGGTAGATAAAATAAGCCTGAAGCAGCGGGAACCTGTGCTGTCCAAGCGTCTGAACAGTGAAGAAAAAGCGATGATGCGAATCATTATACCTTACATTTCGTGGGCGCTTGACAATGGTATGGCATCCGTCTCGCTGGCAAATGAACGTCTGCGCATAGATAAGCAACGATACGTTTATGAACAACATATAGCCGATAATAAGCGGGAGAATATTCTAAAGAAAGCGTGTGTGGCTATGGTAAGCGGTATCCACCCTTATATAGACCGTATCTTGCATGAGATACATAAACTGCGGAATCGGGATATTTATGCCGATTCCGGGATACGTTCCGGGAAATATCAGTATATAAATGAACTGGTAGCGAAAATCAATGAATATAATGAAATCCTTGCTTTGTGGATTCAGATGAAACAAGGCAAGTTGAGTCTGCATGTGGAGACTTTCGAATTAAGCGAACTGTTCGAACTATTACGGAAGGGAAGCAAGACCTTCGAGATGAAATCCCTGCGACTTGAAATTCTCCCGACAGAGGCAGTGGTGAAGGCGGACAAGGCGCTGACTCTTTTTATGATCAATACACTCGCCGAAAATGCACGTAAGTATACACCACCGGGTACTACGGTCAAGATATATGCGGTAGCGAAATCAGATTATGTGGAGATATCGGTAGAGGATAACGGCTATGGTTTGTCTCCCGAAGATGTGTCCCGTATTGTGGATAAAAAGCTCTACGATTCTCGGAAAATAGGAGTGGAGAATGCCCCGGACAAGGAAAAGATACTGAAAAATAAAGGTTCGGGGTTTGGTTTGATGAACTGTAAGGGTATCATAGAGAAATATCGTAAAACGAGTTCCGTATTCGAAGTCTGTATGTTCAACGTGGAAAGTTCTCCGGGAAACGGCTGTCGTTTTTATTTCCGTTTGCCGACCGGTGTGCGTAAAACGTTGATGTCTCTGTTTCTGTTTTGTTCGGTGGGGAATATGTTTTCCGCCGGTACGGACACCGTAGACAAACCGTTGCTTCCCGTTCAGTTTTCATTGCAAGTGGAGGATTCGTTGCGGACTGCCGAACGGAAGGAGTATGAACGACTTCTGAATATGGCTTCCGACTATGCGAATGATGCTTATTATAGTAATGTGGAAGGTCAGTATGAAGTGGCGTTACAATACATAGATTCTGCGATGACCTGCCTGAACAAACACAATGAAAAGTATGCGTCGTTTCCCCATATCCGCATGACATTGCTTGACGAGGG
>JBHADT010000103.1:0-5259 GCA_041855205.1 Bacteroides sp. | reverse complement strand
TACGAACCAAAGTCGATATCGAGCATCGTTCCCTGGGCTCCTTCGCAAAGCACTGTCTTGTTTCCGGCAAGTAAACGGTTTATCTCGTGCTCGCTGTCCACCAGAGGAAACTGTTTCAGATATTCGATTCCCTCAAACCATGCCTGTTCCATCTCCGCCAGGTCGTACCCGTAATTCAGACTTTTCAGAATCTGCTCGTGCCGTGCTTTGGCCTGAGCGTATTTTTGCTCGAAGTTATGCAGTATGTCTCCCACCCTCAAACCGTTACGGCTTATCTTATCCGTGTAGGTCGGACCGATGCCCTTGCCGGTGGTTCCCACCTTCGAATCGCCTTTCGCCGCTTCGTAAGCCGCGTCCAGCAGACGGTGAGTAGGCATTATGAGGTGCGCTTTCTTGGAGATGTGCAGACGCTGCTTCAATGAATGCCCCGATGTCTCCAACGCTTCGGCTTCCGCCTTGAAGAGGGAGGGGTCGAGCACCACTCCATTACCTATTATGTTTACTTTATTGCCTTGAAAGATGCCCGAGGGGATAGAGCGGAGCACATACTTCTGTCCTTCGAACTCCAGCGTGTGCCCGGCATTGGGTCCGCCCTGAAAGCGAGCCACCACATCATACTTCGGAGTTAACACATCAACGACCTTTCCCTTACCTTCGTCGCCCCATTGCAAACCTAATAGAACATCTACTTTCATTTTTCCTTTTTATGATTATTGTTTTTATTCTTGCGCTTATTGTTCCGTTCGCACTTGCTGCAAAGTCCATATATATATAAGGAGTAATGCGACAGGTTGAAACGGTTGAACTTCGTATGCTCAATGACGTGTTGCAGCTCGGCATGCTGGTGCTCGCTCACCTTCCCGCACTGGGTACATATCTGATGGTGATGCGTTTCACGGTCGTAACACTTTTCATACTGGGAGGAGTTTCCGAACTGGTGCTTGATTACCAGATGCGCGTCGATGAGCAGGATAATGGTATTGTAGAGCGTCGCCCGGCTTACCCGGAAGTTCTGGCGATCTACCATCAAAGAGTAAAGCGTATCAATGTCAAAATGTCCATCGATAGAATAAACCGTTTCGAGTATGGCATAGCGTTCAGGGGTTTTCCGATGCCCTCTCGCTTTCAGATATTCGGTAAATATCTGTCTTACGGTATCTTTCACGTGCTGAACTTCCATTTCGACGGCGTGTTTTCTTTTAAAAACGCCAACAAAGTTAACCTTTTTTCCAAGAAAGCAATCAGAAAAAGAGCTATTTTTAAACCTGAAATACGGGTCGGACTTCTCTTCCGAGGAGTTTTATCCCCTCATCCGGAAAATCATTAAGAATCTTCCGGACGCCTCTTTCCTGCATTTTCCGGACTTATTCTTCCGCCTCCACTTCCGCCTTCACCGCATCATACAGTATTTTTTCGGCTTCGAGAGACGAATGTTCCATACTCTGCACCCTCCGGCATACGAGGAAGGCATTTTCCTGACTGTGACGAATAAAGCGCTTCAAGGCGGTGAAAGCCGCGTTGCGCACATGGTAAGACCCCGACAGGAAGGCACATACCGCCTGGTCGAGAAACTCCTGCGCCGCACGTTCGTTCATGTCGCCGCGTTTCATCAGCAAGCGGGCAATGGTGAGATAGCCGCACACCTGCACGTACTCTCTTTCGTCTGCAATCCATGCGAAAGACTTGGCAGGGGCATACTCAAGGCGCTGAAACAGGTTCATGCAAGTGAGTTCGGCTATCTCGATGTTATCTATATCCTCCACCCAGATATCGGCAATCCCGGGTAGAAAGGTCTCTGCCGGCTGCAAAAGTCCCGCCAGAATCTTGCATTCGCGAATGTCTTCTTTCCACAATGCCTGCGCCAGCGCATGCTCCGGCGCATATTCCGAGGCGATGCTTTTGATGCGGGGCAGCTCTACCCCGAAATTCAACTTATACCGAAGCCCTTTCTCCCGCATACTTTGCGAAACGGCCCCGTTCATCGAAAGCCGCAGTTTGGTCTTTATTTCTTTCAGCAGTTCGTGTATTTCCATCTTTTCTGTTCCGACAAACAAGTTGTAAAAAAAGAGATTTCGGCAAGCTTTGCCTGCCTGCCGAAATCTGTCCGTATACGTATATCAATTGTTCCGCGAGGGAAGCGATGAGTAGTCTCTGCCATACCTCAACATCTGATCGGCATAATCTTCGTCGTAAAATACCTTGACGTCCGTGATGCGCCCTTCGGCGTCGGTAACCGCTTCGTAGCGAGGATTGACAAATCCTTTGTAAGGGGCAAGGTTCAACTTGGCATAACGTTCGAGTATCTCGGCATGCAGCCCGGGGTCTACCTTCACGGCATAGTTTTCGACCAAATCGTGCGCCGCCCGATAGTCGCCGGTGGACTTGATTCGCTGCACCTCTTTCAGCAACTCCCCGAAAAGCCCGCGCAACTTGGCATAATCATTCACCACCACGTATGTCTTACCGTCTTTTTTGCGCATCTCCACCACTTTGTCCGCTGCACCCGCCTCGTATACCCAACGGGCGATGAGTTGGCGGTTCCGCATGTGAGCTTCCTCGATGTTTTTTCCCGGTTCGATACGGACAAGCTGCGTCATCAAGCCATTCATCAGAAATTTGTAGTATTCCGCCTTATAAGCCTCACCGTCGGGTGTCAGCCCCAATTCCACCAACTTGGGGTCAGCCACATAGTAAAGCCCGAAGAGGTCGGCACGCGCCTCCTCGATGGTAGAGCCGTAAGCTTTCAGCGCATCGGGGTCTACGCCGGGCAGGAGTTTGCCCGAGCCGTGTCCCAGACACTCATGAAGGTCGGTGTGCAAGTCGTCGGTGAGGTCGCCGTACTTGTCGAGAAGTTGCAACTCCGCGTCGCTGTACACAAATTCCTCGTTAAAGCCGTTGCCATGCGCCGCCTTACTGTAAGCGTCGGTAATATTACCGATGGTGACCGACTTGGAACCATGCGCACTGCGAATCCAGTTGGCATTGGGCAGGTTGATGCCTATCGCGGTGGCCGGATACAGGTCGCCCGCAAGAATCGCCGCCGTTATCACCTTGGCGGAAACACCCTTCACTTCCTCTTTCTTGAACTCGTCGGCCACGGGCGAGTTTGCCTCGAACCAGCGGGCGTTTTCGCTTATCAGTTCCGTGCGGCGGGTAGCCTCCAGATCCTTGAAGTTCACGAGCGATTCCCAGCTCGCCTTCATGCCGAGCGGGTCGCCATAGGTTTCGGTAAAGCCGTTTACGAAGTCGACGCGCGACTCCAGGTCTTTCACCCACAGAATGGCGTAGTCATCGAAGTCTTTCAGGTCGCCCGTCTCGTAGTAGGTGATAAGTTTGGAGATAACCGCCCTTTGCCCTTCATTCTCTGCCACCCCGGCGGCTTTCCTCAGCCAGTAGACGATACGTTCGATAGCTTCGCCGTAGAGTCCGCCCGCTTTCCACACCCGTTCGCTCACCACACCGTCTTTTTTCACCAGACGGCTGTTCAGACCGTACGATACGGGAGTCGCGTCCGCCGGGTCTTTGAGGGCGTTGTAGAAGTCTTCCGCCTCCTGCTGCGTCACACCGTCGTAGTAGTTGCAGGCCGATGTCAACACCAGGTCTTCGCCGGCAGCCTGATTGACCCGTTTGGGCATCACCCCGGGGTCGAAGATTACAGGCATCAGCTCGTCGCAGAGCTGTTCGGCGCTCTGCCCGTCTTCCAGCGGAAGATGGGAGGCATCCAACGCAAGCATGGCTTGCCTGAAGAAGTCTTGCGTGAAACCGGGTACGAATTTCTCGCTCCCATAGTGATGATGAATGCCGCTGGAAAACCATACCCGCTTCAGGTAGACCTCGAAATCCCGGAAGTCGGACGAGGCTTTGTCTCCCTCGTAGTTTGTGTAGATAGCCTCCAGCGTACGGCGTATCAGAAGGTTGTACTTGCCGTTTTGGTCGAACAGGATGTCGCGTCCGTGCAAAGCGGCCTCGGTAAGGTAGTATATCAATTGTTTTTGTTGCAGAGGAAGCTCCTCAAAACCGGGCACCCGGTAGCGCAACAACTGTAAGTCTGCAAATTGTTCCACTGTGTAATCGAATTTATCTGCCTCGGCAGTTTGGTTAACGCCCGCACACGCTCCCAGACAGGCGCAGGCGATCAATGCAATAATTTGTTTTTTCATTCCGTACTGATTAAGATGATGCAATATTCCATATTCGTGTCACAAACAAAAAGAAACGACTCCGCATCGTTTCCACAGGATATGACAATACATAAAAGAGGAAAAAATCCGGAGTACTCTCCGGACTCAGGTTGGATACTTTTCGGTTATCGGTTCATTAAATCCGGGCGGCGATGGTTCCGGAACGTTTTCCGGACACAACTTGCCGAACGGCGCAGAAATAATAAACAAAATAAAGACAAGACTCTAAAAAGTATTCAATCAGATTCCGCACTCCGGGATCTTTTCCTCATCTGGTTTACCGTTCAGACCATTTTTCCTGTTCGGCGCATCTTTTGCGATAGCCGTTGGGCGTTTCGCCTACTATTTTATAGAAAGCCGCGTAAAAAGACTGACGGTTGGCAAAGCCCACCATGGCGCTGATTTCCTCCACGTTCTTGTCGGCAAAGCGCTTGTCGGTCAATAAAAACTTGGCTTCTTTCACCCGGTACTCATTCAGCAGACACGAGTAGTTCATGTCGAAACGAGAATTCACCACTGCCGAGAGGTAGCGGGTGTTGGTATCGAGATCTTTTGCCAAATCCTTCGCGGAATAGTCCGGATCCCGATATTTTTTCTTCATGACAATGATATCCATTATCTTGTCATACAGTTCATCCGCCAGTTCAGGGCGGATCAGAGTCCGGTAAGCAGCTTTTTTCTCCTGCTTTTCCCGGAGGTTGTAAGGACGCTTCGCAGCAGGCTTACGTTGCTCTTTCTTTTCAATTTCACTCATTACATTAACTGGTTTGGGTTGTTTGGTAAATAGTTGAAGCAGCCCGGGCGAGAGTGTTCGAACACGGCACATCCGAATCTTGCGATTCTTCATTTCGTGTTTGCCGTCGCAATCACCCGGCATCCATTTTCCCGGAATACAACACTCTCACGAGGTCGCATATCAAAAAAGAAAGACATCCGGAAAGGCGTGAAAACCAAGGCAAAAACACAAATAAACCTCATGCTGCATTATACAAATATCTCTCTTTTCCCACAAACGGGCAAATATTTATTGAATAAATATTTCGTTATAAACAATAATAAACATACAATCCTACCCCCC
>JBHADT010000102.1:0-19065 GCA_041855205.1 Bacteroides sp. | reverse complement strand
ATTATATGTGTACTAATCAAAAGTTGCGAAGGCAAATATTGAAATGCTCAATGAGTAGATAGTTAAGTTTAATATTTTTACTGTTCTATTTCCGCTCTATTTAATCAAAATAGTAATAATTAGAGAAAAGTAGATATAATATTTCCATCCGCAGCAGCTAATGACTAAATATACAAGCGTAGTATATTGGAAAAAGAACAGAGGTATGGTACTCGAACCACACGAGTGCGGTACTCGAACCGTATGGGTGTAGTACGAGAGCTATTTTTGCCTATTTTTAGTAGATTCGATTGTTAGTTATTCAATCAAAAGAAAGTGGCTAATTCAGTGCAGAATCTTAAATATGAGTTCGCGCAGAATCTCCGCATCATTTGCAGATGCGTTGTTTACGCCTTTGGAAGCAGCGTCAGCGTATCTGATTTCACTGATTATCTGCATAGTTCTGTAGGCATTGTAGCGATGCATTGCCGTAAGATATTCTCTGGATTGCCAAGGACTTTTCAATCCGAGCATTGTTGCTATGCCTTGCTCTGATTTTTCAGGTGCATAATATGCCAACATTAAATTGGAAAAGAATCCGAAAAGCAGGGAAAGTGTGACTTGGATTGGATTAGTTTTAGGATTTTCTGCAAAGTATTTAACTATTTTGTTGGCTTTCAGTACATTCTTTTCTACGATTGCACTTCTTAGTTCAAAATTGTTGTAATCCTTGCTGATACCTATATTTTTTTCTATTTGTTCTGGAGTTATCTGAGCCTTTTCTTTGGGAAGTGTGATGATTAGTTTTTCCAGTTCGCCTGTGAGACGACTTAGATCGGAGCCCACAAAATCCGCCAACATTGCCGTAGCTTTAGGATCTATGTCAACTCCTTTCTGTTTCATGTGTGAAATGATGAATGCCGGAAGTTGGGCCTCTTTAATCTTCTTTGCCTCAAAGAGTATCCCTGTTTTTTCTATCTCACCGGCTATTTTCTTCCGGCGGTCAAGCACACCATGCTTATGACAGATAACTAATATGGTAGAGCGAAGCGGTTTCTGTAAATAGAATGAGAGTTCTTCGATGTTGCGCACATTCTGTGCCTCTTTCACTATCACTACCTGATATTCAGACATCATTGGATAGCGTTTGGCTGTATTGATAATCGTAGCGACATCAATATCGGCTCCGTAAAGAACCGTTAGGTTGAATTCTTTCTCTGTTTCAGTCAGTACATTTTCAGCTATATAATTGGCTATAAGGTCGATATAATATGGCTCCTCTCCCATTAAATAATATATGGGAAAGTATTCTTTGGCTTTCAGTTGCTTTAGAATGTCATCGAATTGTATATCCTGTTTTGCCATACAGCCTTTACCAGTCAAACTTAAGATGTTTCACCGTTTTCTTTTCATCAATGATCATGCGTAATGAAGCGATACCGATTTCTACATGTTCTGTAACAAAATTCTGAGTAATCATGGTATCGCTCTTATCTGTTTTTACACCTTCCGGAATCATGGGTTGATCTGAAACCAGCAAAAGAGCCCCCGTAGGAATATGATTGGCAAAGCCACAACTGAACAAGGTGGCAGTTTCCATGTCCACAGCCATTGCCCGGGTTTTTTTCAGATATTCCTTAAAAGCATCATCGTGTTCCCAGATTCGTCTGTTGGTGGTATATATGGTTCCTGTCCAATAATCGCGTCCATAATCCCGAATGGCCGATGACACCGCTCGTTGTAGCATAAAAGCGGGAAGAGCGGGAACTTCCGGTGGAAAATAATCATTGGAAGTTCCTTCTCCACGAATGGCTGCGATGGGAAGTATGAGGTCTCCCAGCCTGTTTTTTCGGTCAATTCCTCCGCACTTTCCCAGAAACAGACAGGCTGTGGGACGGATGGCGGTAAGTAGGTCCATGATAATAGCCGCATTAGGACTTCCCATACCGAAATTGATAATGGTAATCCCTTCGGCAGATGCAGAAGTCATATTGGCATCCTTACCTAAAATGGGGACATTGAACTTTTCTGCAAATATTTCTACGTATTTGTTGAAGTTAGTCAGTAGAATGTATTCGCTGAAATCTTCGAGATTTCGTTTGGTGTAGCGAGGCAACCAATTGGCTACGATTTCTTGCTTTGTTTTCATGAGGATTTCATTAAATTTGCCTCTCGGAGAGCTTTTATTGCAGATTTAGGAAGACTATTCTGCAACAAAAGTACAATAAAAAAGAAAAAAAGGAAAATCCTTTATACATTTATGTTATCATTGAATCTGCCTAAAGCCGATATCAAAACTGTATTCAAAGATAAGAAACTGCAGGTTTTCGATATGATACGGCAACGTTATGTAGCATTGACTCCCGAGGAATGGGTACGACAACATTTCGTACATTTTTTACTAAACTACAAGGGGTATCCGAAATCGCTGATGGCGAACGAAGTGCAGATAAAACTGAATAAAGTTGTAAGAAGATGTGATACAGTACTCTATAACCGTGAGCTTACAGCCCGGATGATTGTGGAATACAAAGCGCCCGACGTGGAAATCACGCAAGCTGTATTTGATCAAATCAGTCGGTATAACTTAGTGCTCAAGGTGGATTATTTGATTGTCAGCAACGGTATAAAGCATTATTGTTGCCGGATGGATTATGTTAATAACAGCTATACTTTCCTGAATGATATCCCCCACTACACTGAACTATAATTTACGAAGTTTTTCACTTAGCTTTATTGGTTTTGTAAAATAGACACTGTCCTTCTTTTCTCATAACTGTGTATTTGTAAAGTTAACAAAAACGATGAAGGGTTGCAATCGGACGGATTGCAACCCTTCATTTATGAGCTTACACCGAGTTTATAGGATATTCCTTCTTTGTATCAACAAATTGTTGTCTTGAGTTATATATCCCTTATACTACTATTCTGCTTTCTTTTTTCTACTCGATTTTTCTTTTACCTCTTCCTTGTGTTCATTGACTCCGGCTAGTTCCGGGTCTATCATTATTCGACCACAATATTCGCAAACAATAATCTTCTTGCGCGAACGAATATCCAATTGACGCTGGGGAGGAATTTTATTAAAGCATCCTCCGCAGGCATCACGTTGCACATATACCAATCCCAAACCATTGCGTGAGTTCTTACGAATTCGTTTAAATGATTGTAGCAAACGTGCTTCAATTTTTGTTTCAAGTTCTTTAGCTTTATCTCTCAGTACTTCTTCCTCTTGCTTGGTTTCTGAGATGATTTCATCCAATTCGTTCTTTTTCACATCAAGATCCTTCTGCCTCTCGTCCAAAGCAGCAACACTTTTCTCGACTTCTATCGTTTTTTCCTGTTCCTGCGCAGAAAATTCCTTTACTCTTTTTTCGCAAAGTTCTATTTCCAATGTTTGGTATTCGATCTCTTTGCTCAAAAAGTCATACTCACGGTTGTTACGTACATTTTCTTGCTGTTCTTTGTATTTCGCCACAGCGGATTTTGCGGTTTCTATCTCTATCTTTTTTGTAGCGATGGAAGACTTTAATTCTGCTATCTCCGTCTTGATACGTTCTATACGCGTACTTAATCCGGCTATCTCATCTTCCAGGTCTTGTACCTCTAAGGGGAGTTCACCTCTCAGTGTTTTAATCTCATCGATTTTAGACAACATGGTTTGCAGCTGAAATAGCGCTTTCAGCTTCTGCTCTACTGTCAATTCCAATGCTTCTTTCTTTAAATCTTTAGCCATTTGCTTATAAATATTTAATAGGATTCGTATTTACTTTACATTGCGATAATGCAAGCTCCGGAAATAACTTCCGAATTTGGTTGTATAAAAGTTCTGTTGTATATCGTTCGCTTTCGTAGTGCCCTATTTCTGCTAACAGAATATCCGTTTCGTGTCCGAAGTAGTCGTGATATTTAATCTCTCCGGTCAGAAAGACATCAGCACTTTCACGTATTGCCACCGGAATCAAAAAAGAGCCCGAACCTCCACAGACAGCAATCTTATGTACTTTGTTGCCATTCACTTGAGTGTGTTTCAGACATTCTACCTCAAAAATCTCTTTAATTCGTTTCAGGAAAAGCAGATCTTCCTCAGGTTCCGGAAGCTCACCTATAATTCCCGCTCCCACTTGTGACCACGTATTGCGCAAGGCATATAGGTCAAAAGCCGGTTCTTCATAAGGATGTACTTTCAGCAGTGCCTTTACTACCTCATTTTCCTTATACGCCGGAAGTACGGTTTCTATCCGTATTTCAGTTTCGGTATGCCTTTTACCTATATTTCCGCAAAACGGATTCGTGTTTTCTAAAGCACGGAATGTTCCTTCTCCTTTCGTATTATAACTGCATGAATCATAATTACCAATGCAACCGCATCCGGCGGAAAACAAAGCGTTCCTCACCTCTTCGGCTTGTTCCAAAGGAACGAATGTTACCAACTTCAGCAATGCATCTTTTGAAGCATTTAGTACATGTACGTTCGTTAAACCTATTTTTTCCGCCATCTTAAAACTTACGCCGCCTGACACATTGTCCAGATTCGTATGAGCCGCATATACAACAATGTTGTGTTGAATAGCCTTGATGATGCAACGCTCTACATAGTCTCTGCCAGTAACGGATTTATAACCCTTGAAAATCAAAGGATGATGGGCTATGACCAAGTTATAACCTGATGCAATCGCTTCGTCCAGAACTTTTTCTGTAACGTCCAGACACAACAAAGCCCCTGTAGCTTCCGCATCTGTCAATCCAATTTGCAAACCGGCATTATCGAAATCGTCTTGCAATGGCAGAGGCGCGAACCGCTCAAGGGCGCTTAATATTTCTTTGATTTTCATATTCTGCGAAATAGAAAATTGTGACAAAGATAATACAAAGAGAATAAAACTCTAACCTCTTTTACTCTTTTTTATAAGATTGTCGGTATCTTTCTCTGAGAAGGTAACTTGCAACAATTTGCCATATGCATCGAAAGAGCGGCGGGATGCCAATGAGATGGTTATCATTAGCGAGAGCATGGAAGCGGTAAAGGTTATTACCATTATCATCATCTGATATTTAATGGCTACACTCGGGCTGCTTCCGCCAAGTATTTGTCCGATCATTGTACCGGGCAATGCCACTAACCCCATCACCGATATGTTGGCAATAAGTGGGCTGAACGCTTTTATAATGGCTTGTTTCACAAAAGGAGCTTGCGCTTCGGCACGAGTAGCACCGTTACCCAACAAGTAACGATAGAGTTGTTGCTCCCGTTTCAGTCCGTTGTAGTATGCGTTTAAGGCTATCACATTACTCGACAACATATTCCCCATCAATATGCCAAAAATGGGGATAAAGTACTGTGCATTAAACATATTATCCAACCGTAATACGACGATTATGAAGTACATGCCTATGCATACTACACTGCACAGAAAACCTATGGAAACAGGAAGAAACAAGATACTGCTTTTCAGTCGGGTGCGAACCAATGCCGTTTGAGCGGCAATAAACACCATTACCAATACCCATAAAAAATTTATCCAAGGATTATTCCATAGAAACAGATACTTTAGGTACATACCGATGAGAAACAACTGTACAATCATGCGGGCAACGGCTACGACAGTAGCAGAGAACAACCCTGTTTTGAACTTGCGAATGTAGAACAGCGGTATCAACAACAATAGTAAACCGATGCCCAAATCAAAATATGAAATATCGATGGTTCCCAATATAAGTGAGTTTTATTGTGAAAGACTAAATCATACTCATTACAGCAATTCAACATCTTATTGCAACTTGCTGATGGCATCCGGCAACGAATCCACTGTCGTGTGAGACAGCCAGTACAGCACTACCCTTTTCTGTTTGGTACAACAGAAAATCAAGAACAAGATCCGTAGAACCGGGGTCGAGTGCAGAGGTGGGTTCGTCAATGACAAAAAGCGGTTTATTCATTAATGCAGCTACGGCAATCATAACACGTTGTCTCTGTCCGCCGGATATTTCATTGACCCGTTTATTATACAATGTTGCACTCAGACCCAACCTGTCGAAGCAAGCGAATAAAGCACGTTCCGAAAAGCCGATTCCACGGTTGCTCTTTAGGGTAAACGGGAGTTGTACCATTTCTTTCACCCATTCCATCGGTAAGGTCAACTCCTGAGGTATCCAAGCTGTTTGCCTGCGTATCGAATCTATGGTATATTTGGTAAGCAATATATCATTGAGCACGATACTTCCCTCTTGCAAAGATGTAAAACCGAGTACTGCATTCAACAATGATGTTTTTCCGCATCCGGAAGGACCTGTTATACAGGCAATCTCCCCTTTTTGCAGATTCAGATTGAAACCTTTGAAAAGAATTTGCTCTCCATAACTTATACTGGCATTGTTTATATGCAACATATAGCGTGTCCCGAATTCGTTGTTTAGTACAAAGTTAAGGCAAAATATCGGTCTGAACAGCAATGTGATGAAGAAAGAATAAAGATTTTATATATATCTTTATTTATCGCTCGTTATAAGGAATTGATATTCATTCTTTTAAGACGAATATGATGTGAATCTCCAATAAAGTCCGCATAATTCTCTCACGGAAGTTTCGAGAACGCCTATACTTCAAACATAAGAGATATGGACTGGAATATACATGAATATGAAATGAGTAAACATTACATACATAGATATTTGTTTTATCTTTGCGACATTAATATTATCAAGAAAGAAAGACAATGATACAAAACGAACGTATGTGCCGCAACGGGCACGTACTTAATGTGGCGCGTCAGATGATGACCGCCGCACGCACAGCTCCTAAAGGGAAGGGTATCGATGCCATTGAGATAGCCTTAGTGAGCGGGGAAGATTTAAAGACCCTTTCCGCCGAAATGGAAGCGATGGTGGAAAAACATGGAATGAAATTCTTTCTGCGCGATGCTGCCAATATCTTACAAGCGGAGTGCGTTATCATTATAGGCACGCGTGAACAGCCGCAAGGGTTGAATTGCGGGCACTGTGGATATCCCACATGTGCATCGCGTTCTGCCGGAGTTCCATGCGCGTTGAATGTAGTGGATGTGGGTATTGCGATAGGTTCGGCATGTGCCACTGCTTCCGATTTGCGTGTAGACACTCGTGTGATGTTTTCTGCCGGACTCGCAGCACAACAGTTACAATGGCTACCCGATTGTCATTCGGTGTTTGCCATTCCCGTAAGCGCCTCGTCGAAGAATCCTTTCTTCGATCGTAAACCTAATACATAGATAAGCCAGCAAAGACGAAGAGTATTCAAGATTGGATATCCTTACGTTTTGCAAGATAAGAAAGACTTGCAAATAACTTTTCAAAAAAACAATACCTAACAAATGGAACAGCGTTCTCCTCATCTTCCTTCCGAATGGGCTCCGCAAAGCGGGGTTCAACTTACGTGGCCTCACGCGGGTACCGATTGGGCATATATGCTTTCGGAGGTAGAAGCATGTTTTATCAATATCGCACGCGAAATCGCATCCAGGGAACTATTGCTGATAGTAGCCCCTTCTGTCGAAGAAGTAAGAAAAAGAATGCCTGTAGATATCAATATGGCGAACGTACGCTTCTTCTCATGCGACACCAATGATACTTGGGCACGCGATCATGGCGCCATCACTCTTTGGGAAGAGCATACTCCTACCCTCCTCGATTTTACTTTTAACGGTTGGGGATTGAAATTCGCATCCGATAAAGACAATCTCATTACTTCCCGACTGATAAAAGCGGGAGTTTTACACGGAAAGTATATCAATCGCTTGGGATTTGTACTCGAAGGTGGTTCGATAGAAAGCGACGGCATGGGCACTTTGTTGACTACAAGCCAATGTCTTCTCTCTCCCAATCGAAACGGTGGAATGAATCGGACTGAGATTGAGGAATATTTGTGCAAGACTTTTCATTTGAAACGTATTTTGTGGTTAGACCACGGGTATTTGGCGGGCGATGATACAGACAGTCACGTTGACACGCTAGCCCGTTTCTGTCCGGCCGATACCATTGTGTATGTGCAATGTACCGATGCCGAAGACGAACACTACGAGGAACTTCACCGGATGGAGGAGCAGTTAAAGACATTCCGTACGGCAAACGATAAGCCCTATCGTCTGCTTCTGTTACCGATGCCTGACAAGATAGAGGAAGATGGCGAACGTTTACCGGCTACTTATGCCAACTTCTTGATTATAAACGGAGCGGTGCTATATCCTACTTACAACCAACCTTCCAATGATATTCGTGCCGGAGAAGTATTGCAACAAGCATTTCCCGAATATGAGATTGTAGGTATAGATTGCCGGGCGCTTATCAAGCAACACGGTTCGTTGCACTGTGTCACCATGCAGTATCCAACCGGGGTAATCAAATAATAATCTTTCGATAGACCTTTCAGACCGATTGTTAATTCTGAATTGTCAAAAGCAACCAGTAAAACATTACATAACATGGAAAGAAAAATCAAAGTCGCCCTTATACAGCAAAGCAACACGGATAATCTTCGTGCCAACCTGATTAATCTTGCAAGAAGTATCGAAGCATGTGCTCAAAATGGTGCACAGCTCGTAGTGCTGCAAGAATTGCAAAACACGCCGTACTTCTGCCAAACGGAAGATACGCAACGTTTCGACCTGGCAGAACCTATTCCGGGACCATCCACCGGATTTTATTCCGAATTGGCGGCTGCACACAATATCGTGCTGGTGACTTCTTTGTTCGAGAAACGCGCTCCGGGGCTTTATCATAACACGGCTGTCGTGTTTGAGCGCGATGGCAGCATAGCCGGTAAGTATCGTAAAATGCACATTCCGGATGATCCCGCCTATTATGAAAAGTTCTACTTTACTCCCGGAGACATCGGTTTTGAGCCTATACAAACTTCCCTCGGAAAGCTTGGCGTATTGGTTTGCTGGGATCAATGGTATCCCGAGGCAGCCCGATTGATGGCATTGAGAGGAGCGGAACTCCTTATCTACCCTACTGCTATCGGTTGGGAAAGCAGTGATAACAATGAAGAAAAGTTGCGTCAACTGAATGCATGGATTATTTCGCAGCGCGCTCACGCTGTAGCGAACGGTATACCCGTAATTTCAGTAAATCGTGTAGGGCATGAACCCGATCCTTCCGGTCAGACCAACGGTATTCAGTTTTGGGGAAACAGTTTCGTTGCAGGTCCTCAAGGGGAATTATTGGCGCAAGCCGGTAACTCTCAATCGGAAAACATGCTTGTAGAGATTGATTTGGAACGCTCTGAAAACGTACGTCGCTGGTGGCCGTTCCTGAGAGACCGCCGCATCGATGCATACGATGGATTAACCAAACGTTTCCTCGACTAAGGTTCCTCCCAGTCTTGCCTGTCGGCATACAGACCACGGATTGTATGAAATCAAAAAAGACAGAAGCTTAGCATCGGAGAGCTTCTGTCTTTTTTGATTTCATTTTTTATATACGTTTCTCTGTATTTCTCGCCTGAGTTTATCTTTATTCTTTATTCCGGATATTCAATCTCTCTGTCCCCCCTATAGAAAAAACAAAAGCAAAACCTGTACAATGATTACCCGCAGAAACATACACATGGGATAGACTGTGGCGTAAGAGACGGAAGGATTATCTCCCGGTATGGTATCATTGACATAATTTAGAGCCATCGGATTTGCCATACTGCCACATAACATACCCGATACGGAACCGAAATCCACTTTCAGCCACCGAAATGCCAAAACTCCAACCAACAACACAGGGATAACGGTGAGTGCAATTCCCGCTCCTATCCATAGCAGACCTTCTGGACGGAAGACGGTTTCAAAAAAATGAGTACCCGCATCCAGACCTAAACATGCCAGATAAAGAGATAATCCCAAGGCGCGCAACATTAAGTTGGCACTGCGTGTGGTATATGTAATCATGTGCAGACGGGGCCCGAAAGTCCCGATTAATATTCCTACGATGATAGGACCGCCGGCCAATCCCAATCTGACCGGCACACTGATACCGGGAATAGAGAAAGGAACGGCTCCCAAAGCCAATCCTAATATGATTCCCACAAACACGGCTATCAGGTTAGGTTCTTTCAGGCTTTTGACGGCATTGCCCAAAACTTTCTCCACATTCTGTATGGCGGCGGCTTCTCCTATCACAGTCAGCCGGTCGCCCAACTGTAGAGTGAGTTCGGCAGTCGCCAACAGTTCTATTCCGCTCCGATATACACGACTGATATTGATACCATAGTGGTTGCGTAAGTGCAAACTCCCCAATTTCTTCCCGTTCAGTTCGGGTCTGGTGACGACAATTCGTTGGGAAATCAGCTGGCTGTCAATTGCGTTCCAGTCAATGTCGTCTTTGTTCCAATCCGTATTCTCCTGTTCGCCGAACAATACGGTCAGAGCTGGAACATTCTTTTCCGAAGTAACGACCAGCAAACGGTCTCCCTTTCTGATTATCTTTTCCGAAGTGGGAATGGTGACGTTACCATCCCTCCATAAACGGGAGATAACGAACTTCGTATAACTGAGCTGCGCAATATCTTTGATGCTCATATTGAATATGGCAGGATTATGTACCTGAAAGGCAGCTATATACATCTTGTTATTGTCGTCTTTCTCTTTGACGGTCAAATCAGACGGGCGCACAAGCAGTTTACGTATCAACAGAATGCTCAGAATCACGCCGACAACTCCGAACGGGTAACTCACGGCACATCCCAAGGCGGCAGTGTTACTCTCCACCCCTATCTGCTTCATTGTTTGTTGCGCCGCTCCCAAAGCAGGCGTATTGGTGGTTGCGCCACAAAGAATTCCCACCATGTCCGGAAGAGAGATGCCTAAAGCATAGCTTCCTAAAAGAGTCAATATGGTACCGGTAAGTACCACACCGAGCGCCAGCATATTGAGACGGAAACCACCGGAACGGAATGAACTGAAGAATCCCGGACCGACTTGTAAACCCAATGCATACACGAATATGACCAGCCCGAAACTCTCAGCGTAGTTCAGCATTTCTGAGTTGATGGAAAGTCCGAAGTGCCCTGCCATGATACCGACGAAAAACACGAAAGTTACTCCTAATGAAATTCCCCAGAAATGAATTTTACCTAATCCCAACCCGATTGCCGAAATCAGAGAGAGTACAACAACCGCCTGTAAAGCAGAATGCTCTATGAATAAACTATATAACCAATCCAATTCTCTATTATTTTTCAAATTCGCAACAAAGATAACGCATATCCACGATTAACCTCGTTGGATATGCGTTAAATTGCTTTTACAGCAGAAAACTGACCGGATTATACTGTCTGATTCTATTTTGCTATTTTACATGAAATATAGTTTCCGTCATTTTTTAACACTCGCGCTATGTAATAACCCGAGGGAAGTACGGAAAGTCCTGCGTTCGAGGAATTTTCCTGAACCATGACCAATACTCCATTCACCGAATAAATCTCGATTCTCCGGGAGGTTCCATCGCGGACGATCAGCGCATCGCTGATTCTGTCGTAATAGACCCCTCCTTTTTCTTCTTTATCTGTAATGCGGGTGATATCGGTCAGCACAGGCTTGAAGTTAGTAAAAAGGCGGAAGTTGTGAGCTGGCACATTTAAAGACTGATTCAAAGCACTTACATTCATGGGTGCATTTTCGTTTAGCGGTTCATACCACTCGCCCGCTTTAGGAAAAGCGACGGATATATTTTTATCTGCGAGAGTGTAGTTACCCGCCACCAATAAAGACTTCGATCCGTCGGCAGAAGTGATTGTCAGCGTGCGTCCGTTGTTCCATGTGTTTTGAGAGGAGTTGTCGGTTTGGCTCACTTTCCAGTTGAAAGAAGCGTCGGCGGAGAATAGTTCCGGATAAGAAGCACGAAAGTTGAGCAGGAAAGAATATGTGTCGTACAACTTCTTTCTGTTCTCATCTTCCATATAATCCCAGCGCAAAGGTTTCGGAGCGGTACGGTAAGTACCCTCCGAGGAATATAACGTGCCGTCGCTGTTATTATTGATAGAGAAATCATAACCCAACTCTCCGAACTGCCAGATCATTTTAGGTCCGGGAACCATCAGGAAAAATGCTGCATTGGTAGCCAAACGTCTGGTACGTACGGATAAATTTACGTTACTGCCTACTGCCGGGCTGGCTGCGGCATTTGCCACTACGGTGGGTCTTACTCCTGTAACACCCCACTTCCACGCCTTGAAGCCCATGCGTTCCTCATCGTGACTTTCCATGTATCCGATAAGGCTTCCCCATGGCATATCCGCACTACCTCCTCCTGTATAAAGTCCGGAGAAATCACTTTCGGATGAATATCCCATTGCAGCCTGACAATATGCGTGATTCATGTTGCGCCACAGCAATATTCCTGCATTTCCCAACTCTTTCTCTTCGTTGAAAGCTGCCAGATGTTCGAAAATCACATAGGCACCCGGCTGTCTCTTCCATACTTCGCTTGCCATTCGTTTCAGGTTACTGATGCGGGCGGCATCGGGACCGTTCGCCCAATCGTTCGTACCATAGTATGTATTGGAGAAACCTTTTGTAAAGTCGTAACGGAAACCGTCGACTTTATATTCCGACATCCAGAAACTCGCCACGCTATCTACCAATGCCCGGGTGTATTCACTGTCGTGATTAAAGTCGTATCCCCATGCCAGGCTCGTATTTTTTATGTTGGACTCACTATTGTACCACGGATTTCCGGCCGAAGGTTTGCCATTGGCATCTTTGTAAAGCAAATAGAAAGGAGACTGTCCGAAACTGTGGTTCAACACCAGGTCTATTATAACCGCCATTCCCTGTTTATGGCATTCGTCCACAAAGGCTTTCATGTCATTTTTTGTCCCATAATATTTGTCTACGGCAAAGTAGAAAGAGGGATTGTATCCCCAGCTCTCATTCCCCTCAAATTCATTTACGGGCATCAATTCAATGGCATTTACACCAAGGGTTTTCAAGTATGCCAATTTCTCTTTTGCCGCACCGAACGTATGTTCCGTGGTAAAGTCGCGCAGCAGCATCTCATAGATGATCAGTTGGTTCGCTTCCGGACGTTTGAAGTTTTTTACTTCCCAGTTGTACGGTGTCTGCCCCGGTTGCAACACCGAGACGATACCTTCCGCCTTTCCTGCCGGATAAGCCTTCAGATTAGGATATGTGGCATTGGTTATATAAGAATCGTTCCACGGATCAAGTATTTTATCAGTGTAAGGGTCGGCAACGTATATGCTTCCATCTACCAGATACTGAAAGGCGTATTCTTCTCCTTTGGTCAATCCTTTGAGGGTAAGCCAAAATAATTCTCCATCCTTTTTCATCTGGAAATTAGTTGAGGGAATCCAGTTGTTGAAATCGCCCACTACATATACATATTGTTTTCCCGGAGCTTGCAGTACGAGGGTAACTTCCGTATCATTTACATAGTTGATACCCGGACGCACTCCCTTGGGGAGTGTTTCTGTTGTCGACACCGTGTTCAGAACATTTATTTCCAGAGTTTCCGTTACGGTCTTTCCGTTCAATGTGGCTTCTGCTTTCAACACATAGGTTCCGGAGGTAGTAAAATCATACGTATGAGAGATGGATGTTGCATTCGAAGCGGAAGCTACCTGCACCTCATTCACATATAATTTCAACGCTGATTCAATGGATGCGGAGGCTTTGATGGCAAGCGAAGAGCCCGTGGGCAGCAATTGCTTTCCGGCAGGTTCATCAAAGCGAATTGACAGTTCCGTCGTATACACATTTACAAAAATATCTTTTTGACCGACATCCTTTCCTTCCCGGGTACTATCTGCACTCCGGAACACAAAAACCATTTTCCGGATGTTCTCTCCCGCAAGTACACCATAATAGCTGCGCAGGTTCGGAGTGATTTTCAGCTCCCACTTATCGTTTCCCAGTGAGGTCAGTTTGTACTTCTCCGCATTATTCCCCCAAGCGGGAGTATATCTCCACTCAGTATCACTCTTGCTTTTATCCGTGATGACTCCCGTATGTGCATACACATTGCCGGTAAAACCTTTGAGACCGGCGGTTCCCTGTGTGGCGTCGAACACCAGCGTTACTTCGTCATTCTCAGTAGGAAATGCGGGAGTGGTGCTCACTATTTGTGCCCGCAAGGCGGTTATCGTAAACAGTAAGCAAACAAACAGTGCGTAATTTTTCTTCATGCCGGTAATAAATTTAAAAGGGTTAGTGATTCAAATATAGAAAGGTTGCTGCAAAGAAAATGAAGTAATTGAAAATGAAGCACAAAGAAGATATGCAACCGTTTGCATAAACATAGAAGGAAAGGCGTCGGAAGATGAAACGCTTAAAAAAAAACGGATATAACAACGGTCTGCCCCAAGGGGATTTCTTTGTTAAGAAGAATACATCCTCATGACAGACCGCTGGATTTTTTTTATTTACGGAACGGGGGCTTTACTATCACGGCTTTCAGTCTACGACCACGCATGTCTACAAAAATTTCCGTACCGTTCTTACTGTATTCGGGTTTCACATATCCCATTCCTATACCTATCTTACGTACGGGCGACATGGTACCTGAAGTAACTTTACCGATGACTGCTCCCTCTGCGTTGAACAACTCATATCCCTGCCGGGGAATTCCTCTGTCTATCATTTCAAAACCGGCGAGTCTACGTTCCGTTCCTTCGTCTTTCTGTCGTTCAAGCATCGGGCGATTGATGAAAGGTTTGTTGTCTACAAACTTGGTAATCCATCCCAATCCCGCTTCTATGGGAGAAGTCGTGTCGTCCAAGTCATTGCCGTATAGGCAAAAACCCATCTCCAAGCGAAGTGTGTCGCGGGCACCCAAGCCTATGGGTTTAATTCCGTATTCGGCTCCCGCCTCGAACACCGCATCCCATATCCGCTGAGCGTCCGCCGGATAGAAGTAAAGTTCAAAACCTCCCGCTCCCGTATATCCCGTATTGGAAATAATTACATCCCGCACACCGGCAAACTCTCCGTGGGTGAAAGTGTAATACGAAAGTCCGCTCAGATCAATGTTTGTCAGCTTCTGCAAGGCATGAATCGCTTTAGGACCCTGTATGGCGAGTTGGGCCATGTGATCGGAAGCATTTTCCAATTCCGCTCCTTCCGTGTTGTGAGCCACGCACCAATTCCAGTCTTTTTCTATGTTCGACGCATTCACCACCAACAGGTATTTCTCCGGTTCGTAGTGATACACCAGCAAATCATCCACAATTCCTCCGGTATCGTTCGGGAAGCAGGTATATTGTACCTTTCCCGGTGTCAAAGCCGCTACGTTGTTGGATGTTATCTTCTGAAGAAAGGTCAATGCTTGCGGACCTTTCACCCAGAATTCGCCCATATGCGAAACATCGAACACGCCTACGGCATTGCATACGGTGAGATGTTCGTCTATGATTCCGGAGTATTCGATGGGCATGTTGTAGCCTGCAAACTCGTGCATCTTTGCGCCTAACGCAATATGCTTTTCGGTAAATGGTGTGTGTTTCATGGTTTTCAGTTATAGAATAGTTATGGTCATTCGGTTTCAGCCACCAGCTCTGCTATTTTCACAATTACCCGCATCGCCTTTTCCATGCTTTGTACGGGTACAAATTCATACCGTCCGTGAAAGTTTATTCCTCCGGCGAAGATGTTGGGGCAAGGCAGACCCTTGAACGAGAGTTGCGCACCGTCCGTCCCCCCTCGGATAGGTTTTACGTTGGGCTCCACACCCACCGCTTTCATGGCGGCGAACGCTGTGTTTATGATATGCATCACGGGTTCGATCTTTTCTCTCATGTTGTAGTATTGGTCGCGCAGTTCCAAAATGGCTGCTCCCTCTCCGTACTCCGCATTTATTTTGCGAACGAGGTGTTCCATTTCCCTTTTTCTACTTTCGAAACGGACGCGGTCATGATCTCTGATGATGTACGAAACGGTGGTCTCCTCCACGCTGCCGTTAAAGGCTATCAGATGATAGAAGCCTTCATACCCTTCGGTATGCTCCGGAGTCTCATGTCCCGGAAGCATCGCACAAAAACGGTTTGCCACCCGGATGGAGTTAATCATCTTATGCTTGGCATATCCCGGATGCACGTTTCTGCCCTTAAATACGATTTTGGCGGCAGCCGCATTGAAGTTTTCGAACTCCAGTTCGCCCACTTCGCTCCCATCCATCGTGTATGCCCACTCGCAACCGAACAGTTCGACGTCGAATTTATGCGCCCCCAAACCGATTTCCTCGTCCGGATTGAAACCGATCCGTATCTTACCGTGTTTTATTTCGGGATGCTCTTTCAAGTAAGCCATTGCCGATATGATTTCCGCGATTCCTGCTTTGTCATCGGCTCCCAGAAGTGTCTTTCCATCGGTAACTATCAGGTCTTCCCCCTTGTGGGCAAGCAGTTCGGGAAACTGTGAGGGAGAGAGCACGATGTTCTCTTCCGCACACAACACGATGTCCCTGCCATCATAGTCCGGCACAATACGCGGACGGACATTCATTCCGGTCATATCGGGGCTGGTGTCCATGTGGGCAATGAAACCGATGACCGGCAGCGGTTTGTCGGTATTGGCGGGGAGGCTGGCAAAAAGATAACCGTTTTCATCCAGCGTTATTTCTTCGAGTCCCAATTCTTCCAATTCGTCTTTCAGGAAACGGGCAAATGTCATCTGTCCCTCCGTACTTGGTGTCACTCCCGTATTCTCATCCGATTGTGTATCGAAACTTACGTATTTCAAAAAGCGTTCTACTATGTTCATCTTTTTCCAAGTTATGATTGTTGGGGGTAAAGGTATAAAAAGGGGTGTGAAAAGCCAAGCAGTTCACACCCCTTTTTATATGTTTTCAAATCAATTTATCAATCAAAAATGGCTGCTTCCATCAAAACAATGGGTACACACCTTACATTTAGGTAGTCCTATCGCTTCTATCAAGGTCTCCAGCGTGTTGAACTTCAGAGAAGACAGTCCGAAGCGTTCCCGGATGATTTCCACCATTTTCTCGTATTCGGGCGAACCGGTGGTGGCGTATTTGTCCAGATTCTTGTTTTCGTCTCCCTCCAGTTCCTTGATAATGCGACGGGTTATCAGTTCCAGATCGCTTTTAGAGGCGGTGAAACCTATGAACGGACAACTGTAAATCAACGGTGGACAGGCGATGCGTATATGCACCTCTTTCGCACCGTATTCATAAAGCACCTTTACGTTGTCTCTCAACTGCGTACCCCGCACAATGGAGTCGTCGCAGAATAAGAGCCTTTTACCTTCGAGCATGGCGCGGTTGGGGATAAGTTTCATCTTCGCCACCAGATTTCGCATTTCCTGCTTGCTGGGAGTGAAGCTGCGCGGCCATGTGGGAGTGTATTTGGATATTGCCCGGTGGTATGGAACTCCTTTTCCTTCGGCATATCCCAACGCCATCCCTACTCCCGAGTCGGGAATGCCGCAGGCGCAGTCCACTTCCGACTCGTCGCTCTTTCCCATGATGTAGCCCGACTTGAAACGGACTTCTTCTACATTGCGCCCCTCATAACAGGAAGTGGGAAAGCCATAATAAACCCACAGAAACGAACAGATTTGCATCTCTTCGTTCGGACGGCGCATCTGCTCCACTCCTTCGACACGCAGACGTACTATTTCTCCCGGTCCGAGATAACGTTCCGTTTCATAATCAAGATTGGGGAAGCTGCTCGACTCGCTCGTGACAGCATAGGCGTCTTCCTTCTTTCCGATAACAACGGGAGTTCTCCCCCAACGGTCGCGCGCGGCAATAATACCGTCTTCCGTGAGCAGAAGCATGGAACAAGATCCCTTGATGTGGTTAAAAACATTCTCAATGCCATCTACAAAATCTTTTCCCTGTATGATAAGAAGCGCTATCAACTCCGTTTGGTTCGTTTTCCCCAAACTCATTTCGGCAAAATGCATGTTTTGCTTCAATAGTTTGGCTTCCAACTCTTCCATGTTGATGATTTTACCTACTGTAACGATGGCAAATCGCCCTAAATGAGAATTTAATATAAGAGGTTGAGGATCGGTATCGCTGATGACTCCTATGCCGGAGTTTCCTTTGAATTTATCAAGACTTTCTTCAAACTTAGTGCGGAAATAAGTACTTTCCAAGTTGTGAATCGAACGGATAAACACTTTCTCTTTTTCGTCGAATGTCGCAAGTCCGCCTCTCCTGGTCCCTAAATGCGAATTGTAGTCAGTACCGTAAAATAAATCAGCCACACACCGGGCTTTGGCAACCGTGCCGAAAAAACCTCCCATATATTCCTTAATCTTTATTTAGTTGATGATTGAGATAGTCTTTATTTACGGCTGCAAAGGTAATAATTTAAGGAACAGGGCGTACAGTGAGAAAAAAGTTTTTTTCGATAAAAACCGGAGTTCCGAATCCCTGACAAAGGCATCGTATAGGAGCAGTATTGTCATCCAAAATTCCCATAAATGCGATAGGACGTTTACCGTCATTTACAACGAATGCGTTTAGGCTACATCTTACCTCAAAGTACTTCTCTCATTTCTAAATCGTCACCTATTTATATAGCTAAAAAAAGTAACTATTTATTTCTCAATAAAAAAAACTCTTGGATTGATAATCTTTGAAGAGGGTTTTGACACACAGCTTATTTTGTTCGTGAACCCTACCTGTCCCGTTCTTGCACCGTACCTGTATCGTTCCCGGACTGTACCAGTGCCGTTCACCCAACGAAATATAAAGAGGAATTGCCATGATGCTTTTTCTATTAATTTATGCAATTAGTGACGCAAGGTTGCATCTCCATAATTTGCTGATATTCCCGTATAGATACAAAAAAAGCGACACTGTATAGTATCGCTTTTTTTTAGGCATTTTGCAAAGAGTCTTATTGTACAGACACGGGATCGGAAATCTTTTCAAACTTCTGGCTTTCTTCGTTATACATGAAAGACATCGAGTAATTACCGCTTCCGCGACCGTTATACACGGCATATACCACAATGTAGCTCAATCCGGGATCGGGAGTGGACACATGGGCGGGTAGAATCAAATCGATAATAGCTTGAGCCAAACGCTCATCCATTATAGCTTGTATCTCCTCATTGGACTTACCATCAT
>JBHADT010000101.1:0-2570 GCA_041855205.1 Bacteroides sp. | reverse complement strand
TTAAAGGTATCTTAGGTTATTGGAGGACGAAAGGTGAAGAAGAAGTTAATGTTATATTTGGAAATTCAACAGATGAAGGAGCGGGGCTTTTCCATCCAACAAATCGCAAAGCAGTTGAAGGTATCCCGCACAACGGTTTATAACTACATGGAGAAGACACCGGAAGAAGCTTTCGAATGGGTCAATTCATTAGGTTCGAGGAAGAAGAAATTGGACCCATACAAGGATTGGATTGTTGCTTGGCTTCAAGAATATCCGCATCTGAATGCGTCTCAAATACAGGATTGGCTGCTTGAGAAATTCCCCGACTTCACCGTTGGTGAAAGTACGATGCGGTTATATGTGAATCAAATACGCGAAGAATATCAGATAGCTAAAACTAAAGTTGTAAGGCAATATGAAGCGGTCGAAGAGCAACCGATGGGAAAACAGGTGCAAGTCGATTGGGGCGAAACGCGTCAAAAGACACAGGATCAAAGAGAAATCAAATTATACTGCATTTGTTTCTTACTTTCCCATTCACGCTACCGCTATGTGGAATGGCAAAACCGCCCCTTTACGACTCGTGATGCCATTCGAAGCCACGAGAATGCCTTTGAATTCTTTGGTGGCATGCCGGAAGAAATCGTTTATGATCAGGACCACCTCATCACTGTGAGTGAGCACGCTGGAGACATGATTCTGACCGCTGAATTTCAAGCGTACAAACAGCAACGGAAGTTCAGAGTCCATTTATGCCGCAAAGCCGACCCCGAATCCAAAGGAAAAGTGGAGAGTACGGTAAAGTATGTGAAACGAAATTTCGCCGATAGCCGGATTTATACGACAATCGAGAACTGGAATGAGCGCTGTTTAGCCTGGTTGGAAAGAACGGGCAACCGAAGGGTTCATGGAACAACAAAAAAGAGACCGGTAGAAGTGTTTCTCCTCGAAAAGCAACACCTAAAACCAGTCTCTAAACTACTCTCAACCGAGAGTATCACCGGTTCAAGTATAACAAGAACGGTAAACAAGGACAATACAGTTTTTTATAAATCAAACCGTTATTCCGTGCCACTAGGCACTTACAGACCGAAAGGTCTGAATACAGTGGCTATTGAAATCAAGGAAGATACGAACGATCAACAACGGCTTATTATCAGAAAACAGCCCGATGGGGAAATTCTGGCGAACCATCCTCTGGAAACTTCAACAGGCAAACTGATCAAAAATAAAAACCATGGGCGCGATCGTTCGAAGGGCATTCAAAGCTATAAGGAAACCGTTGCGCAGCAGTTCAAAGATTTGGAGCTTGCCTCACGATACATTGATATCTTGATGGAGAAGTATCCGCGCTATAAAAGAGACCAACTGGCCGTTCTACAGAAAGCGGCCCTCGAATACCCCACTGTCATTGATGAGGCCCTACAGAAGTGTATGTCTGAACATCTGATGAGTGCGAATGACTTTACGGATGTGGCTAAATACTTGGCTGCCCCTCGGAAAGAGACGCCGCCTGTTCCACCCGTACAAGCAGTCCGATCGGATTGCGCTGATATCAACGTGGAGACGCATCCGATGAGTACCTATACGGAAATTCTGGGAGGTGCCGCCTCATGAATGATAGCATGGACGCGCTGCAAAGCCAGTTCAGACAGTTGCGGTTGGTGGAAACTGCGAGCGAGTTGCCCGAGCTGTTACGTAAAGCCGAACAAGCCTCCTGGACCTACCGGGAACTGGTGCAGGAGATTGTGTGCTTCGAATTAAGGAAGCGCGAGGAAAAAAGTGTTCAGAAACGATTGAGATGGGCTAAGTTCCCGTACCACAAAACACTGACGGAATTCGACCTATCAGATCAGACTTCTCTGAGCAAACGGCAGCTTACCCAGCTCCAAGAGCTTACTTGGCTTGAGCAGCAGTATAATCTCATCTTTTTGGGTCCGAGCGGTGTGGGGAAAACGCACTTGTCCATTGCCTTAGGCATGGAGGCCATCCAGAAGGGGTTTCAGGTAACATTCGTGACAATGGGAGAACTACTCTCCCTTCTGAAAACTGAAGAATTCACGCGGAAATCGCAGGTCCAGCTCAATCGGATCCGAGCATCTGATTTAGTGATTATTGATGATTTGATGTATATGGCAATGGATCAAAGGGAAGCTACCCTGTTTTTTCATTTGATCAATCATCTATATGAACGGAGTTCAATCATCTTGACCTCCAATAAGAGCCCCGACCAATGGGGAGAATTATTGGGCGATGAGGGAGTCGCAATGGCTATCTTAGACCGTATTCTGCATCGAGCGGAGGTCGTTCACATGAATGAAGCTAGCTACCGTATGAAACATCGCCAGAGCATGTTTGTGAGCGAAAGTGTTCAAAATTAATTGGCGTTAACTGTTCAATTCTACTTGACGCTGACACTCCGATATAATTCATCTCTATTAGGTTATCAAGTGATGGTATTGTGTTTAATATTTTATAAGAGTAATACTCTTGCTTATAGTGTTTATACGCTTGATTAAAGTTGTTACTATCGATACCAATAGATACATCTATGAGTAAAACCTCATGCCCTCTTCTAATTAATGCAT
>JBHADT010000100.1:0-7798 GCA_041855205.1 Bacteroides sp. | reverse complement strand
TGTACGGCCAAAAACAAGAAAAGCGTGTAACTCATTGAGCTACACGCTTTCCATTTGATGTTGTATTCTTATTTCTACAGGGGCTTACTTCACCTCCTCAAAATCCGCATCTTGAACATTATCTCCTTGAGTGCCGGAAGTTCCATGTCCGGCGTTAGTTTGCCCGGCATTCATATCAGGACCGGCCTGCGCACCGCTTTGGGCATACATTTCGGCACTGGCGGCTTGGAAAGCCGTGTTCAGTTCAGCCATTGCAGCATCGACAGCCGCCAAATCCTGTGCTTTATGCGCATCCTTGAGTTTCTGCAAGGCCGATTCAATCGGAGCCTTCTTGTCAGCGGGGAGTTTATCGCCAAGTTCCGTCAATTGATTTTCGGTTGTGAAAATCATCGAATCGGCTTGGTTCAGTTTGTCTATTTTCTCCCGTTCTTTCTTATCGGCTTCGGCATTCGCTTCGGCTTCGGCTTTCATCTTTTCAATTTCTTCCTTGCTCAAGCCGCTGGATGCTTCAATGCGGATGGCTTGCTCTTTACCCGTAGCCTTATCTTTGGCGGATACTTTCAGTATACCGTTGGCGTCAATATCGAATGTCACTTCGATTTGGGGTACGCCTCTACGTGCCGGTGCAATACCTGTCAGGTTGAACTGACCGATAGACTTGTTCTGGGAAGCCATCGGGCGTTCGCCTTGCAACACATGAATCGTAACTTCCGTCTGATTGTCGGCAGCGGTGGAGAAGGTTTCGCTCTTCTTGCACGGAATGGTGGTGTTGGCGTCAATCAGCTTGGTCATTACTCCTCCCAATGTTTCGATACCCATAGAGAGCGGGGTTACGTCCAACAATACGACTCCCTTAATCTCATCCGTCAGTACGGCTCCCTGTACGGCAGCTCCCACGGCAACCACTTCATCCGGATTAACACCTTTTGAAGGAGCTTTGCCGAAATAGTCTTCCACCAATTTTTGCACTGCGGGAATACGCGATGAACCACCCACCAGAATTACTTCATCTATGTCGGAATTGCTCAAACCGGCATCGGACATTGCTTTCTTGCAGGGTTCCAAACAAGCTTGAATGAGTCCGTGAGCCAAAGCCTCGAATTTGGCACGGGTCAGCGTCTTCACCAAGTGTTTAGGAACGCCACCCACCGGCATGATATAAGGCAGGTTAATCTCAGTGCTTGTAGAAGAAGAGAGTTCTATCTTGGCTTTTTCAGCCGCTTCTTTCAGGCGTTGCATTGCCATGGGGTCTTGAAGCAGGTCGGCGCCTTCGTCTTTCTTAAACTCTTCCACCAGCCAGTTGATAATCACCTGATCGAAGTCGTCACCACCGAGGTGAGTGTCTCCATTGGTAGAGAGTACCTCGAACACACCGCCGCCGAACTCCAGGATGGAGATATCGAACGTACCGCCACCAAGGTCGAACACGGCGATTTTCATATCCTTGTGAGCCTTGTCAATACCATAGGCCAAAGCAGCCGCAGTGGGTTCGTTCACAATTCTTTTTACTTCGAGCCCGGCAATTTGTCCGGCTTCTTTGGTTGCCTGACGCTGAGAGTCGGAGAAGTATGCAGGAACGGTAATAACCGCTTCCGTAACTTCTTGTCCTAAGTAATCCTCAGCCGTTTTTTTCATCTTTTGCAGAATCATCGCCGAGATTTCCTGTGGGGTATAGAGGCGACCGTCAATATCCACGCGCGGCATGTTGTTATCTCCTTTCACCACTTTATACGGTACGCGCGCTATTTCCTTTTGCACCTGATCCCAGTTCTCACCCATAAAACGTTTGATGGAAAATACGGTCCGTGTAGGATTCGTGATAGCCTGGCGTTTAGCCGGGTCGCCCACCTTACGTTCACCACCGTCTACAAATGCTACGATGGACGGAGTGGTACGTTTTCCTTCACTGTTTGCTATCACTACCGGTTCGTTTCCTTCGAATACGGAAACACAAGAGTTTGTAGTTCCCAAGTCAATTCCAATAATCTTTCCCATGATCGTTATTTTTTTATTGTTACTATATTCTGTTTCTTTTATCCATCGTAACGACGGACGTCTATTGAAAAGCAAAGGTTATGCCAAAAGGAACAGTTGCAAAAAAGGCAAATAACATGTCAGTATTTCTGCCAGTTTGTCAGCAAAATCTCTTCTAACAATGCAATATACCGCTATGAAAAGGCAGCTTCTCCGGGTAGAATTAAGCAGCTAATAATCAACGTATTGAAATCCTCTCCAGGTCTCTCTTGCACCGCACCCGTGCGGTACGGGCAGCATGCCCGTGCGGTTCGGATACCGTACCTGTGTCGTTTTCCCGATATACACTACGGGTACATCCGGGTATTGTCTGCTGCGGACAAAGACGTTCCAATGCCTTTTACTTTAATCGCCGGCTGATACAAAATTGCAATAGAATGAGATGCCGCCGCAAAACAAAAAACATAAATTTATTTTTCTTTACTCCTCGTAAGAACAACATACGAACATTATAATATATGAAACAGTCACTAATTTCTCTATGCATGGGTGGTTTGTTACTGGCAAGCAACTACCCTCTTCGTGCCCAGGAAACATGGCAATCGAAACTTGTCGCTCAAGACGAATCCGGAACACTTGTCTACAAACCCGATAATGACGGCTTTGTCATTCCCGATTTCAGCCGGGTCGGATACCGGAATGGAGAAGACATACCTGTAATCAACTTGCCGGAACGTACCCTCATTCTGAGTCCTTTGGAAGATAAGGAAGCTGACAATACCTCGCACGTACAGAATGCCATTAATGAGGTGGGAAAACTGATACCGGACGAAAATGGCATCAGGGGCGTAGTGTTACTCAAGGCAGGACGCTATAACATTGACGGGAGTTTAAACCTGACTTACGACGGGGTGATTCTTCGCGGAGAAGGGAATTGCTTCTCAGGTAGTGATTCAACGGTGCTCTACGGGAGAAACGCGGCGGAAAAGGCAAAGCGACTTATTTTGATGGGCAATTCTTCCGCACATAACTGGGGTGGCGGTAAAGGAAACGACCAGGTAAATATCGTGACGCAAAAAGTGCTTCCCGGAGACTGTTCTTTTCAGGTGGAAGATGCCAGCGCCTACCAAAGCGGAGATTTGATTTGCATAAAGTATCCTACCACCACAGCCTGGCTGGAAGCTGTCTGGTATGGCGGGAACACAAAAAGGAATACCGACGAAGCCATGAAATGGAAATCAAAAGACATCGACATTTCTTACCACCGTTATGTCCGTAAGGTAGACAATAACACAATCGAAGTAGATGCCCCTGTATTTTATACACTCGACAAACAGTATGCCCAAGCTTATGTTTATAAGATTCCCGATACCGAAAGCATTCGCCACAACATAGGAGTTGAAAATATACATATAGCTTTCGAAAGAAGTCCTGACAACTCGACCGCGAATGTCGATCAGAATTGCATTTATATGAGCTCGCTGGAGAACTCATGGGTAAAAGACGTTTCAATGTCAGGTTTCATCCATGCAGGCATCAAGACAACCTCCACCACACGAAGCACAATCGAGGGTTGCTATGCCATCGACCCCTCCGGGCTTTGTACGGGAGGCACATATTACAACTTCGAGAACTACCATCGTTCGCAACTTATTTTACTTAAAAACTGCTATGCGCGCAACGGACGGCATCATTATATCTCCAACGGTTGCGCCAGTACCAGCGGCATAGTAGTACAGAATTTTCGCTCGGAACTTTCGCTTGCGCAAGCAGAAGGGCACCGGCTGTGGTCGCAAGGTATCTTGTTTGACAACTGGAAAGAAACGGGAAGCGTAAAGCCGAATGCAGGCAAAATAGGGATGTATCTGCGCGACAACATGGGCAGCGGACACGGATGGGGAGGTACTCAGAGCGTTTTCTGGAATTGCGATGTACAAGAAGGGGCGATTTATTTAGACAAAGTGCCTACGGGACAGAACTATGCCATCGGATGTACGGCAAAATCCATACGCCGGTATCGCGATAAGATGAATGAGTATAGCAACGGATACATCGAAGGGCAAAACAGAAAAGGGCTGCAACCGGCATCCCTTTACGAGGCTCAAAAGAAAGCTCAAAGCATATCCACCGCCATAATGAGCGAAGCAAGCAACAGCGGACTCCCTTGCATCACGGTAGAAAAGAACCGAATAAGGGTATGGATAAACGACAATGCTTCAATCTCCATTTATACGACCGACGGCAATATGCTGCAAAAGTTCAACGCTTCCGGAGGTCAGGCTGAAAGCGTTCCGTTGCACAACGGGATTTACATCGTTCACATAGAAAGAGCGGGGAAAAAGATATGCACCCGGAAGATACTGGTAACCGGCTCGAAAGGATGAGAAGGCTCTGTTTGCAGGCAGATTCAATAAGCGTTCTTCTCGCCATGAAACATGTTCGATACCGTCTTTACCAAGATACGCAAATCGAGCAGGAAAGTCCAGTTCTCTATGTACCAGAGGTCTCGCTTGACCCGTCCTTCCATCTGTTCTACCTCTTTCGTCTCGCCCCTGTATCCCGTCACTTGCGCCCATCCCGTGATGCCGGGTTTAACCCAATGCCTCATCATATATTTGTCTACCAGTTGCGAATACTCTTCCGTATGTTTCAGCATGTGAGGACGAGGTCCCACAAGCGACATATCTCCTAAAAACACATTGATGAACTGCGGCACCTCGTCCAGATTGCTCTTCCGGAGGAAGTCTCCGAACTTCGTCTTCCGGGCGTCATTCTTCGTAGCCTGAATTTTATCCGAGTCTTTGTTCACCCTCATCGAACGGAATTTGTAGCAGGTAAAATCCCTGCCATCTTCTCCCGTACGCAATTGCTTAAAGAATACAGGCCCCGGTGAGGTCAGTTTGATGATGATTCCCACCACTATATATATGACAGGAAAGACAGTCAGCAGGAACAACGAGGAACAACACAGGTCGAAGCTACGTTTAATGAAACGGTTCATCGGTATTCTCAAAGGTTCCTGATTGATGGAAAGCACAGGCACGCCACCGAAAGAGGTCAGCAACAACTGGCGTTTGACATAATTTCTGATGTTGGGCACACTGTAGAAACGAATCATGTTGTTCTCGCAATAATGTATTACCTCCAGCACATCTTTCCTGCAAACGGACGGCAGACTGCAATACAGCTCCTGCACCGGATGCTCCGCAAGCCATTCGTACAGACGCCTCAATTCGCTTCTGTATTCCTCACTCGAAAAATATCCCGTATCAGCGTCCCCCCGGCAGAATCTTTCCTTTACCCGGTAACCGTAAGTCAGATCATTCATCACATGGTGAAGTTCCGCTATATTCTCTCCGCCTCCTACCAGCACAACCGTCCGGGCATTCATACCCCGTTTTCGTATCCTTTTCACAAAAACACGTAACCCTAACCGCCAAACAATCAGAGAAAACAGGAAAAACAAGTAAAAAGACACAAAGTAACCGGCCGGCAGGTTATCCATCAGCTCCGTGGCGCTCAAAGCTGCCGAAAACAGTATGATGTGCATTCCCACCACGCTAAATATCCGTCCTACAATCTGCTCGGGACGTACGATACGCTGATGCAGCGTTACCCTGAATGTGTAAATACACGGTACGTAGCATAAGCAGGAAATCACCAGATAGGTTTTGAGTGGAATTTCTTCTGCCGATGCGATATAATCCTTCTCCAGACACCACGTCAAGATCATGGTGAGGATCAACAACACGAAATCACCCACAACGACAAAGTTGCGGATAAAGTCAGAACGGTCTGGAAGTGTTTGCTTCATAAAAAAAGGTTAGTTAAGTCAGAATATCAGTTTCATGAAATATTAATCGCAAATGCATATCGTATATCGTTCTTTCTTTTTAAGGAGAGGAACCCCATCGCGAAGCTCCCTATGGCAACTCCGTTTATTTCAGATGCAGCTTAAACTGCACACCTCCGGAGAAGTGTTTGCACCCATAGAGTTCAAACACCAGATTGACGTACTCCTTCCAAACAGAATACATCGCGCCGACATTTATATCATATTTTCCGATGGACAATCCACGGTCAAGGTTCTTTTGAGGTTCAAACCCGTCCTTATACAAATAGCCTCGACCATCAGCCGGATATGCCTCGACCATCAGGTTAAGTCCGCTTAACAGTCGTTCTCCCATCGTATCGTCATTCACCGGTCTGAATCTGAAGTTCGCACCCAGAGAAAGCCCGTTCAACGAATAATCGGAACGTACATTATAAAGATAAGAAACATGCGCGCCCAATTGCCCGATATTCTTCACATCGAAATGCTTGGTTACCGCCAGATAATACCGGTTGAAGAAGCCGTTTCCAGCATTATCCTCCACAGAGAAACGTCTTTTGGTGTTCCCCCATGAATGCGAACTGATGTCATCGGAACCTAACACAATCTGCGGTGTCCATGAACGCCACCACCCTTCTTTCCAAAGCCTCAGGCGAACCATAAACTGTCTGTCCTGATTAATAAACTTACCATACGTATAGGGCACCCAGTAACCGGTCTTCCCGGTACCATAGTCATCCTTCACCGCCTTATGCAACACTAAATTGTAACTGATTTCCAAGAAAGGAAGAATCGTGACGTTCGCATAGTAATTATACGTATTGTAGAACCACCGTGAAGCCGAAGCGTGCTTATTAAGGAAAGCGCCACCCAGCATCACGGTCTTATCTTTCTGCATATCGGCCGTGGGCATATTCAATAAACCGGTCGTGCCATACATAAACTGCGCCCTACCGTCAAGATGGGTCATCATCAACACGAGTGCCGCAATACCCATTACTCTAACCGCCCTACTCCTAACTGTTTTCATTATTCCACTCCGATTACAACCCGATTAGATTAAATTAGTTTACTTCCCCCCTCAATCACAACATCATTTAGAAGGATTCTGCTCATTCTCATATCCATACCCATAGCCATAGTGCTTACCGTAGCCATAGCCGTATTTCTTGCCATAACCGTAACCGTAGGTATTCTTACGCTTGCTCATATCGATAGAGTTGATAACCGTGGCTAATTTGGGGAATATCTTCTCCGACTTCAGCACATTGATGTAACTATAAGCGGCCTTGGGAGTGACATCGGCCCGACAAACATAAACGCCCAAGTCGGCAACCCGGGCTATGATTGCCGTATCCGTTACCATACCGATGGGAGCCGTATCAAGGATGATATAGTCGTAATGCTTCTTCATTTCCTCGATGGCTTTGTCCAACACATCTCTCGCCACCAGCTCCGTCGGGTTCGGCGGGATGGGTCCGCCCGGCAGGATATCTAGATTCTTGGAGATGTCGCTATGCTGAATCAGGTCGAGCAGATTCACATGTTCGGGGTCCCTCAGATAGTTTGTAAGCCCTTCCACACGACGGCTCAGACTAAGTACCTTGTTCAATCCGGGTTTGCGGATATCCATACCCACAATAAGCACTTTCCTACCCATATAGGCAAGACTCACCGCCATGTTACCGGCTATAAAGGATTTTCCTTCTCCCGGTTGGCTCGATGTAAAGAGCACCACTTTCTCATCGCTACCCAGCATGAACAGCATGTTTGTACGCAATGCGCGGAAAGTCTCTTCCATCACATTGTTCTTATTTTCCTTAATCACAATGGCACCCATATCGGGCGTTTCGCCAAGCGGAATCTCTCCCAACACAGGTACGTCGGTGAGTTTCTCAACGTCTTCCCTATTCTCTATCTTATACTTCAACAAGTCTTGCAGATAAATGATACCGACAGGAATACCCAGACCGATGAGGAAAGCGGCAAGCA
>JBHADT010000099.1:0-3458 GCA_041855205.1 Bacteroides sp. | reverse complement strand
GTCCATCAGTTCATCCAAATGGATATGTATCTCTGTATCCGTTTGTACCAAACCAACCACTGTAAAGTAATCAAGGATCTGCGAAGGTAATACCAAGCTTGCGATGGCTTTGAGATATTCATTTTCCATAGCACAAAGTAAAGTATTTAATTTTATGCAAAGATATTATCCCCACGATTTTTCTACTGAGCCACTATAACCTCTTATAGTTTTTATAAAGCAAATAGTAAATAATTGGATGTTTTTTCTATTTTTGTTGTTGTCAATTATGAACCCTTTGTCGATGAAACGCTTGTTTATATTCCTGCTGTTATGGTTCTTTTTATGCGAACTTTTTGCTCAAGCCATTGCCGTAAGTGATATTTCCACGCTGGGGCAACTGCCTGTAAACGCTATTCATCGAGTATTTCAAGACAGTGAGGGATATATGTGGTATGGCACAGTAGATGGTTTATGCCGCGATGATGGTTATCGAGTACAAGTCTTCCGTGCCGATATTAATACTCCCAAACTATTGGCTGACAATTCTGTGACTTGCATAACAGAAGATTCACGAGGCAGAATATGGTTCGGAGCAGATCGAGGAGCTTATATTCTTGACAAAACAGATTACCGTATTACTCCTTTAGATGAAGCACGGCTGAAGAATAAGCTGATAGAAAAAATATATGCTACTTCCGATAGCTGTTTGTGGATTTCGTATCAAGGTATATTAGCTAAGTATAACATACATGGTGAATGTTTGAAAGAGTATCCCATACGTAATGCACAAGGGGACTCGCATGTGAGTGGTTTTTGCGAGAGTAGAAATAGAGAAATCTTTATTACAATAGAACATGAGGCTATCTTCCGGTATGACTCCATTCATGACAAGTTCTCACCTTGTAAAGGTATTCTAAGAAAACATACAAACTTCTGCCAAATCTCTCAGGATAAAGAGCACGATTATTTCTGGGTGGGAACATGGAACCATGGACTGGTGCGTTTCTCTCCTGCCGCACAGGTCGACTCTGTCTATACATATTTTCCTTTGCCCAGAAACACAGAAGGAAAACCCAATGGGATTGTGTACAATCACATCCAGGATAATGTCTATGGCTATCTTTGGGGAGTAACAGATAGTGAGATAGTGGTATTCGCTCCTCAACCAGATGGGACTCTAAGACAGATATTCGATTACAAGGGATTATTGCCGGGCAATAGTATGTTGTCTGAAATATTCTCCGGAAACGGATGCCTTTGGATAGCAGCATTCGACCGTAACAGCTTCTTAATACATCTTACCGGGAACTCCATCCAGAGCCACAAATTACCAGCTCTACACAAACGCTGCCGATGGGCCCCTGCAGTAATGGCGATATGTGAAGCCGGGGATGATATAATGTGGATGATGCAGGAGCGCTATGGGCTTGTACTCTATGATTTAAGGAAGGACCGGATTAGCACTCATACAGATTTTGCCGAGATGGCATCTGCCCATCTTACTACAGGGCGCGAATTGACTGTAGCACATCATGCCGGCGGAGTTTGGGCAGTACGGGACAAAAGCCGCATCGTTTATAGAGTCTACAGAAACAATATGACAATGAGACTAGGGGAGACAATCGACCTTAACGGCCTAGTACCACCTACAACTTTCATTACCAAGTTGTATGAGGACAATTATGGTTGTTTGTGGATAGGGCTGAGTGAGGGACTTTGTCGTTATGATGTGAAAACCCACAAAGTGATCCACGTCTACTCCGAAGCAGGACATGTTACAGGCATAGTAGAAAATCGCGAAGAAGGTATATTGATTTGCACTAAGAACGGCATACTCTATCACTACAACGCAGACGGCAGCTTGTATAGCCTCATCACTGATGGTGTTCCTTATACCTGCCTCACTCTTGCACCCAACGGTCTGATATGGCTGGGTAGCGATGAAGGAGGCATTTATGCCTATGACCCAATAGCAGAGCATCTAACCAACTACAGCGGAATCTGCGGAATGAACGGAGACCAAGTGAATCAGATTGTTGCCGATGATTATAACCATATCTGGATAGATACGAATCGGAAGTTGACAGAGTTCAATCCACGTAATAATTCCTTCCGAACTTTCCAAACGACCGACGGCTCCTTATTGCTGAATCGCTTTCTTCCCACTGCCATGTGCCGCATGGCCGACGGTCGTATCTGCTTCGGCGGGATACCAGGGCTCTGCATAGTGACTCCTTCTAACAGTCTCGACCTCCCTATGAATAATGTAAAAACTTATATTACCGACATCCGCCTGCAGGATCGTTCCTTGTTGTTCAACCGTCGCGATACCCGAGATTCCGATCGTTCCATCACTCTATATCCAAACGATCGCAATATAAAAATTTCATTCTCATCACTCAATCATCGTTATGCCTCAAAAGTACGCTATGCCTACCGACTCTTAAACATTGATTCCGACTGGAACTATATGGCAAGTGGAGAAAACACAGCTTTTTACAACTACCTACCCAAAGGTACTTATACCTTTCAGGTACGTGCTACCGATGAAAACGGACTTTGGAGCAGGAATGTGACAAACTTTACCATACATCGCCTTCCCGCTTTCTATGAAACATGGCGGGCCTATCTACTCTATCTGTTATCTGTATTGTCACTGATAGGTTATTTACTTTTTCTCTATCTGCGCCGCGTAGAAAAAAAGAATAATGAAATGTGGGTCGACAGCAAAGAGTTGATGCGCATGCGCACCTATTTAGACAGCCCGGTCAATCTGCCTGAACCCGAATATATACAACTCGACAAACTACTATTGGAGAAAATCACCAAAGCTGTAGAGGCTAACCTCATGGAACCGGAATTCAATGTCAATGCTTTGGCTGCTGCCGTATATATGTCACGTTCTACCCTGACCCGTAAGCTGAAAGCCATCACCGGATATACTCCATTGGAGTTTATCCGTCACATCAAGATGCAGCATGCCCGTCGTCTACTAGAAGATAAGGATCGCAGCATAAGCGAGGTTGCCGCAACATTAGGATATTTCAATCGTAAATATTTCACCATTTGTTTCAAGGAAGAGTTCGGAATCACTCCCAGTGAGTTTCAAAAGAATTCTGAAGCATAGCCACCTCCCACAAACGATTCATCGAAGAGATACAAATGCGTCAATCCACGGCGAAATCAATTTGTAGCCTATATGTGGAATGATATTCACCTTACTGCCTCAACTTCATTCAATAAATTTGTTTATAAAGGACAGCCACAGTCAGGAGTGTTTGCTGGTTCGTTTTTGTACAACTTTAAATTTAATCAGTAAGATGAAACATTTGTTTTTATGGCTTATGTTAGTAAGCTTTCCATTAACAATTTTCGCCCAACAACGGGTAACAGGTCAAGTAAAAGACTCTTCAGGAGAACCCATTATCGGCGCGAGCATCGTGGTGAAAGAAAAGCAAACAGTAGGAACAATCACC
>JBHADT010000098.1:0-4832 GCA_041855205.1 Bacteroides sp. | reverse complement strand
ATGCGGACAACATCGTCCCATATCCAATCTTTTTTGCTTATAGGGTCAACGGCCATGAATGTTTTAGGCAGCTTCCCATAGGCGTCCAACTCTTCAGCAAACGAGACATGCTCTTCGTAGTTGTAGATGTTCTCCCGTTGGTAGTTCCTGAACAGGTGACGTATCTTATCTATGCCAAGACCTTTCATATTCTCGTAACTCAATAAAGCGTTTCCTGATGATTTCCAACTCGCATGTGCATCTATCTGCCATCTGGCAAGTGAATATTCGCCCTTGTTCTTAACAACGGGAGTATCGGCGTAAGCACGGGAAGTGTCAGAGGGAAGCTTCCGGAAAAGGAGGATGTATTCCGGGCATCCGACCCCCATCTTAGAGCCGTCTTTGCACATCTCGGTATAACCAAGCCTATATGTCTGATTGTTCTCTCTCACCACGTCGGTGTCTACCGTTATACGCCCCATGTAGCGGAATCCATGTTTCATGTAATGAAAGACGGTCATCTCGCTGAACGGGTCAATAGTCGGCATACCGTCCCCCGTGGCATTTCCGAACAGGACGCGGTCTTTTACGTGAATACATGCCAGACGTCCCGGCTTCAATATCCGCATGAGTTCGGGTGTCAGATAATCCATCTGCTCAAAGAACCTGTCGTTGCTTTCGTTGTGCCCGAAATCATTATAGGTAGGCGTATATTCGTAGTGGTTGCTAAATGGAATAGACGTTACTACTAAATCCACTGAATTATCCTCCAGCTTCTGACACTCAATGACATTGTCGTTATTGATTGCTCTCCACAGCTTGCCTGATTCCTCTTCACGGCTGGCGAACATCCAGCGCATCAACTTTTCTTCTGCCTGCAAGCAGAAAAGACCGTTTTCGCGGACTATATTCACCATCTTAGCAACCATCTCCCGGTGTTGCGCCCATTTTTGCATAAAGCTCTTGAATATCTCGCCCTCGCTTTCGGCGTACACCAGATAGAGGTCAACCGGATATTGCTGCATGAAGCGGTGGATGCGGGCTATCGCCTGAAACTTATCGTTGAAACGATAATCAACGAACATAATCGCTTTGTGACAATGGTATTGAAAATTGAGACCTTCGCCCAGCATTTCGGGCTTGGCGGCAAGGTATTTCAACCGGCCTTCCTTGAAATCGGATATCACCTTGTCCGCCTCTTCGTCATCTTGCGACCCATACACTGCCTTACAACCGGGTATTGCATTACATAGCGCTTCACGCTCGTTCTCTAAATCGTGCCACAAAAGGAAATGGTCGTCCTTGTTTTCCGGGCGGTTGATGATTTCTACCACACGGGCAATCTTTTCTTCCATATTGTCCCGGCGTTCTTTTGCGGCGTCAGCCAGACCGAGAGCCGCTTCACGGAACATTTTCACCTGCCCGTCTCGTTCAGCCCCCGCCGTGGAGTTGTCAACGTTTACCACTTCTTCGTGCACCCGCAGTTCGGGCAATTCATATCCTGTATCAGGATAGCCCAAATCCGATGGCTTGGTAAGAAACAATCCCCATGTGGAGACCCACAACCAGAACTCATTTTCCTTGTGCGGGTACAGGGTCAGGTTGTTAGCCTTTGTGCTATCCCTCTGAAAGAATCTTGTCAACGCTTGCCCGGTATCCATTACACCAAGATAGCCGGCATAATGTATCAGTTCCTTGTATCTATTGGGAGAAGGGGTTGCCGTTGCGACAAAGCGGTAAGGTACGCCGGAAAACAAAGGCAGGAACTCCTGATAAGTCTTGGTGCCGAAGCCGCGCAATACGCTCGCTTCATCCAAAGAGGTGGCAGTGAAATATGAGGGGTCTATTCTTACTCCATCCTCTCCATCCCTGACACGCTCGTAATTGGTTATCATGATGTCGGTGGGGCAGTCTTTCACCTCCTGCATGTTCCTGACATAGGTCACATCCATGTTCAAGTGTTGTTTTGCCTGCGTCAGGAATTCGACTACCACGCGCTTGGGGCAGACAATCAAACCTTTGCCGCCCTCATGGCTTAGTATCACACGCAATATCTCCAGCTGGGTAGCGGTTTTCTGCATGCCGAAGCTGCTGAATATCGCACGGCATCCCCCGGCTACCGCCCAACGGACGGTATCTTTCACGTGAGGATATAAAGAGGGGGTAAGTTCTTCCGGTTTAACTTCAAAGCCGGTTTGACTGCTGATGGCCATCTTGGCCTTTAGAAATTCTTCGTATGTTTTCATCTTTCTGTCTCTTTAGGTTTCCATCCCGCAGGCACTTTCGCCCACTCTCGGAACTTGTTGTCGAAATCGTCCATATCTCTAAACATGTCCATCTTGGATGTATCGGTGGTTATCATAATCGCAAACTCTTTGAAGTAAGCATCTGCTGATTTGACAAAGTCATTATGTAGCTTCTTTAGCATTCCCAGCATCAATCCTTGCGATAGCATAAGGTCGGATGCCTCTTCTATCAAGTTGTTTGCTTCGCACAAAAGGATATGGGAAGCGGATAAAAGTTGGTTGAGCCTATCTATACTTCCGTTGGCTTGGGCTTGCTCTATCAAATGTTTCTTTGGTCTCATAATCGTTTTAAATAGTTGTTACACAATCTCCCGTACCTGTCGCAAGCACATACACGGTGTCCTTTTACTTTGCAGAATACGGAGTTCTCGATGAAATCGGATGAGTGCCTGCATTTCTTACAGTGTACGGGGGTTAGGGGTCTGGGTTTGGGGGTAACATTCTTTGCCATAATCAGAATGGGATTTCGTACATTTTGAATCTCTCTTCCTTAAACTCCTACATCGAGCATCATGGCATTTGATACACCCTACATCCAGTTTTCTCTTTTGCGCGAAGAAGAAATGTTGCAGCCTCATCATTATTTACTGTCAATTTTATAGCTGTCAATCCTTCCGTCGTTGGCTTTTGAAAGAGTAAGGAGCATGGTTGTTCATAGTATATCCAATAGAACAAGAATTCCGCCATACGGAAATTGTCAATTTGGACTATGTAGTTTAGAGGAAGACGTTCCATAACTATCCTTTTATAACTTGGTACGCCTTAATATCGTTGTACCAATTATCATTGCTCTTCCGTGCTTCAATGACAAAACGGACCTGAACATCATCTCCTATACATGGAGCATCTTCAACCGGACCATCAAAGCTAAACATAGAGAAACGTATGTTTTTGGGATATTTCTCCGATGTTTCAAGAACAAAATCAAGTCTCTCCCAATCTTTTCCAGACTTGGTAACTCCCGTTATAGACGGTAGCACCGCAATTATCTTACCTTTTACTTCAAAGTGCATCTTATCTATCTTTTTTCGTTATACATTCTTTTTTTTCAGCCTCTTAATGCCGTACCGGCAACCCTCCGGGCTGTATAGGACAAGTTGCCGAAAATGGTTAAAAACTTAATTATTTTTCCGTAAGTACTTAATTATCAGATTGTTAATTGCGCACCATATGGTGCGTTTTTAATTTGTGTATAAATTATTGATTTACAGGACATTATGTATTCTTGCGAATAGGCGTAAATATCCCTTTTTGATATCCGGAAAGAAGCTTGTTTTTAAATTCCCTTTCAATGTCTGAAACTTCCTCTACATATTTGACACGCTCTTTCGGCCAGCTCCGGGCAAAGTTCCGGATGGTTTCCCACTGTTTTTTAGTGATAACTCCATCTTTATACATCTTCTTGTACCGCTCTTTGTAGCGAGTGACGCCTATGCGCTGGATTTCCCTTGCCTTATCAAGCTGGGACATCTTTACTCCCTTAGTGGCTGACAGTTCCCTGACGAAAGCCATCTCCGACCAATCTTTATAAAAGATGCGGCCAACTTTCGACATGAACAAATTATCTGTCAGTTCTGAAAGTGGGATGGACTGGTGCTTATACACCGTTTCAACCCGCAATACGTTACCCCCGACATTACGACCTTTCTCGCCTGCCTCAAATGTTTTATCGTAAATTTTCAGCACTTTGCGGAAATACTTGCTCTTCTCGGTAGTCTTCTGTTTCGCTTCGGGATAGTTAGCGTCATTCCAAAGAATACGCCCGGATGCTTCTTGCACATGTCTTATGTAACTATCCGGAGGAAGCCTCATCTTCATTGTAATGCCTATTTCGTAATAAGTCACTACCGCGTTTTCCATTTTTACGGAAAGCCTAAGCAAGAGCTCCTTTATAGTTCGCACGGCCATAGCAAATGTCATAGGTCGGCTGTTATCTAATTTCCCGGTCTTGCCTTTACTCCATAACTTGCATATAGAGCATTTACAACGCAACTTATTTCCCCGTAATTCAATAAAGCACCCGTCAAAGTTGGCGTAGGTGGTTGATTTATAGTACACCTCATCTCCCTCTGAACATTCTTCCAGATAATTTCGCAGAACAATCGTTCCGACATCTTCCGGGTTGACAACTGCCTTGATGATTATCTTGTCGAACATCGCTATTATCTCGCTTCATCGAGCGTAATAGATGATTTATATGGATATACATCCATAATCGCCGTTTCTTTCAGCGAAATAGACCGATAATCCGCCATCGTCCCTTTCATTCCCTCGTCCAGCTTCTTCATTGCATCCCGGATGTCGGACGCTTGAATGAGAACGTTGGTATAGGTTTTCTTTTCCGCTCCGCTCTTCTCGTCAAGCGTGATGAACGCCAAGCGACCGGCATACCATTTATCGGCTGATTCTTCATCGCTGTTGAACAACTCGCTGTAGTTAGCCCGTTTGATGTCCGATACGGTAAATTCTCCCGAAATGAAAGGTGTTATCTCTTCGATGATGCGCGCTTCCGCTTCGGTAAAACTGAGCGCGTCTACCAAGTAAGGT
>JBHADT010000097.1:0-3928 GCA_041855205.1 Bacteroides sp. | reverse complement strand
ATGCACCATTTTTGGCGGGTCATTCAACGAAAAGGGGCGGAAGCTCTACCCCACCATGCTGTATCTGCTGACAAAAACCGTCAACCGGTATGAAGAATTCCGAATGGCTCTCCGGGACGATGGGAAGATTGCCCTGTTTGCAGATATGGTCCCCAGCTATACGGTGTTTCATAAGGACACGGAGACCTTTTCCAATCTTTGGACCGAATATTCCGAAGATTACGAGACCTTCTGCTCCCGCTATGAAGAAGATCTCCGGAAATTTGGAAATACGGAGGGATTTCTGGGAAAACCCAATGTGCCGGAAAACAGCTTTACGGTTTCCATGCTGCCCTGGACCTCGTTTGACGGGTTCAATCTGCATATAAATGGATTCACATATCTGCTTCCGATTTTCACCATGGGAAAATATTACGAAGAAGGAGGCGGAATCTGGCTGCCCCTTGCGGTGCAGGTGCATCACGCTGTCTGCGACGGATTCCATGTGTGCCGGTTTATCAATGATCTGCAGGCCAAGCTGGACGCACTTCCGTAGCCGCCCCGGATCTCATTCCGATTTCTTGTTTCGCGCCAGCTCAATGGCTTCTTTTCCCGTCATGTGTGCAACGGAAAGCTCCAGCATGCAGAGGGAGGCTCCGCTTCCCTCCATGGCTCTGCGGCGGTTTTCGGGGCTGTCCATGGGGGCGTATTTCAAGGCCAGCGCTTCCAGGGCCTCCTTCTTTTCCCGGGGATCCTCCAGGATCCGGACCGTGCCGAAGGCGATTACGCTGCGGAAATAGCTGGTGTATTGTTCCGGGACCACCTGGTCCTGGCCGATCACGCAGAAAGAGGCTTTTTTCTCCCGGCGGATGGCGTCGATTTTATGACCTTCTCCGGCGCTGTGCATATAGATGGCTCCCTTGTGGAATACATAGCTCATGGGGACCGCGTAGGGATAGCCGTCATCCCCTGCCAGCGCCAGTACGCCGGAAGTCCCTTTCTCCAATATGGCTGTGCATTCTTCCGGAGACAATGCCTGCCGGTTTCTTCTCATTTCACGAAACGACCTTGTAAAATTTTCTGTGTAAATGGCTGACAAATATGATACTCTTAAGGAGGAGTACAATGTTGGCCAAAACAAAAGAAAAAGATGTCATCGACCAGTTGCTGGATCAGATTGACTTCCATGGGATGACAGCAGAAGAATTAGCAGGAGAAAACGGTTTGCTCAAGAAACTGACAAGCCGTTTTTATTCAAAGGCTCTTGATGCCGAAATGGACGAACATTTGGGCTACAAGAAAAATGACAATGCCGGTGATAATTCCGGCAACAGCCGAAACGGTTACACAACAAAAACCGTCATAACCGATGATAATGACACAATTGAAGTACAGGTTCCCCGTGACAGAAACAGTACCTTTGAACCTGTAATAATTCCAAAACATGAAAAACGCACGCCGCTTTTCAATGACCAGATTATTTCGATGTATTCTTTTGGAATGAGTACCCGTGATATTCAGAGACATCTGCAGCAGGTCTACGGTGTTGAAGTTTCTCCTGAAACGATTTCAAACATAACAGAATCTATCATGGCTGATGTACGTGAATGGCAGAACAGGCCGCTTGAAAAATCATATCCGATTCTCTTTCTTGATGCCTTGCGTGTTAATTCTCGTCAGGATGGAAAGAACGTCAACAAAGCACTTTATGTAGCCCTGGCAATCAACTGGGAAGGCAGAAAAGAGGTTTTGGGTCTTTGGCTTGCAGACACGGAAGGTGCAAAATTCTGGATGAGTGTACTTACAGACATCAAGAACCGTGGTGTTGAGGACATCCTCATTGCCTGCATGGATGGGCTTACAGGATTTCCCGATGCGGTAAAAGCTGTTTTTCCTGACACTCATATCCAGCACTGTATTGTCCACATGATTCGCAATTCTACGAAGTTTGTTTCCTACAAAGACCTTAAGGCTGTCTGCCGTGACTTGAAAGAAGTCTATTCTGCAATCAATGCTGAAAGCGGTCATGAAGCTCTGGAAGAATTCGGCAAAAAATGGAATGACAAATATCCGATGATTCAGGCTTCCTGGGAACGAAATTGGAATGACTTGACTGAGTTCTTCAATTACCCTAAGGATATAAGACGAGCCATTTACACAACCAACGCAATCGAATCCCTGAACTTTTCCCTGCGAAAAGTTACCAGAAACAAATCAAGTTTCCCTGACGATGATTCGATATACAAGGTAATGTATCTGGCTATTAAAAATGCCAGTACCCGCTGGACTATGTCCATTAAAGACTGGGGACTGGCAGTTAATCAGTTTGCAATATTATTTGACGGGCGTGTTCCCGGTTTTAATTAACCTCTGCCATTTACACAGTTTTTATGACAGGGTCCACGAAACATATGCGGTTCTCCTCCTTGTTTTGTTGAACGATGCACCATTTTTGGCGGGTCATTCAACCACTATATTTAGTACAAAGTTTTATTAACTTCCCAAATATAGATAATTAGTCTGTTACAAGTCTCATTATAACATAATATGACTGTTTATGCCAACTACTTTTTCCTGATAATCTGCTTCTCCTGTCACCAAATATATGTTATTATATTGCTTCTCTGTCAAACGTAAAAGTCTTACTGTTCCGGTTTTAGGTGCGTACTCTTCAATTCGTCTGTAATGTTTTTCGGATGCTTTCCTATTTTGCACTATCCGCATATACGCTTCCGGTGCTATTCGCAAATAGCCATCTTTATGTAAAAACTTTCGAAGCCTCGTATACTCTGTTTTAGTTCCCCATCTATCTGTTGGACTAAGAATAACAAGTAATCTCATTCCGTAATTCCCTCCATACTTTCAATCGGCAGAATCATTGGTACCTTTAATTTTTCCGTCGAAGCATCTAAAATAATCCTCTTCAAACTTTCCACCATAATATCAATCGCCGACATTACATTAACCTTGACTCCATCGACAATACAGGCATTATGTAATACATGCGCCAATTCTCTTCTTTCTGATTTTGTCAACTGAATGTTTGACGCTATATTGTTGTGTGCTACTAAATCAACTATTGCACGATACGGTTCTATCAAATCATCAGCCAGATTAAATGCATTCAATTGATTGTCATGATGTATTCCAAAAGTTGGATGAAAACCCGTTGCCACCAGTTTTCTTGCAATTGCACTTCTTACAACAGCATAGCCATAATTCAGTCTGCTATTGATAGGGTTCTCACTTCTTCTGTTAAATCCCTCATGATAATATGCAAAATATTCTTTAGCAGCTAATGATTCACAGTAATCCACATTTTCCTCATCTACAGTTGCCACATGCTCTGCAATTCTTTCCGGACCATCCAAACCCATAATAGACAAAGCTCTGGATTGATTACTTATCTTTTGTTTTATAATATCAATCCATAATTCCATATATTTTTCATGTGTAGTATTTATTTGTGCATGCATTAATTTAGACTGCCTTGCATGACCTTCAAATGGCAACACAATGGCTGTCGGTAAATATCTGTCATCCAGCGTCATCAGTGCCACTTTATTTTGACTTAAGATAGATAAATCCATTGTAGAAAGTCGTATATTAGCACCATGTACCATAATCTGATTCAAGTCCTCTATCGGCACAACTGCAATTCCATCGTCTGTTGTGATTTCCATGTTAATGAACCCGATTTAAATATGTTGAAAAAAATTTGCTTTCTTTTTGGAGTCAACATGGACGATTTTGCGAAGGAGGTAATAACAAAGATGGAAACATATGAAAAAAAGGAGAAACGACAATTTAATAAGTACGATATGGCAATTGGACTTTTTTATGGTGTTGGTATATTTCTTGGCATTGGTATTTTCTTTGTTGGCGGTTTTATGACAATGTCAGGTGCAGGGTGGGGAGCATCACTATTTGGCGGTGGCTGTTTTTCTCT
>JBHADT010000096.1:0-8660 GCA_041855205.1 Bacteroides sp. | reverse complement strand
AACTGTTGTCGTAATAAACGCCACCAGCATTCGTCTGATTGTTTATCAAGGTTTCCGTTGTCGATATTTCCGTCTTCAGGTTCGGGTGGGTTACGGTTACATTCACAATCTCGCAGTCGTGGCTCGAAGCGTATGGAATGCTCACGGTATTCTGGTTATCCATCACCAACTTCGAATAGCCTACCGTCAAGTAACGCAAATCTTGCATCTCCGCTTTTACCTCACCTGTTCCCCAATCCAAGATAATATAGCTGGGATTTAGTTCTATGGCTGTTTCGGGCACGAAACTTCCCAGCATACCCACCGAGAGATTTATCTTATAGTATGTATTCCTGTCTAATTTCATGCCGGTTTCATTGACAGGAAGCTTATAATAACATCTTTGAAACGAGGTTTCACCCTGTTTCTGCCAAGGAATCACGACCTTAATCATGGGGCTGTGATTATCAAAGCTGCTCGCCCAAGTAGAAGTGTATGAATAAAAAGGAACGTGACTGTAAAGACCCGAGACACCTCCCGAAACAGGAGCAAGCAGGCGCGGATTATCTTCGTCATCAAAAGAAAAGTAATCGGCTTCGGTCACGGCATAAGGCACGGTTGCAACGTCTATATTGGCTTTCTTCACCCCGTTCTGTATCAGAATAAACATCTGCTCCGGGTGCGAAGTCCATTCGGCACCGCTATCATCTACAACCTTATCCTTGACAGACACGTTCAACCTGATTTTTGAAGCGGCACGATAGAGCGGCACGTCGCCCGTGGCCGACTTACCATTTGCAGCCAAAGTGACAACCGCACTTCCATCCATCACGAACGACTTCTGCACACCTCCGTCGGTGTTCGTGGCAAAATCGTCAGCCACAATGCTCAGACCCTTCAGGCTGTTTACATCGGTTTGAGCGCCGATGGCCGTGGCTTCGGGGCGGTTTGCGATAACATAAGCCCGGCAAGTAGAACCGCTGCCGAAGAGCACATTTTTCTTCTCTACGGGCAACTTCAGGCGGATTTCGGCCGTCCCGTTCTTATTTACATCCAGCTTGATGGCCGAAAACACCGCCGCCTCATCGGTTTTTCCTTCGGGATAGAAGAAACAATCTACCGTTTGAATCTTGTTTTCATTGAGATTGTCTTCTCCGGCCTCCACAGCACGCGTCACCAAGCCCATGTTGCTAAGCCGCAAGGTCAGATAGCCCTCGCTCTCGTCGAGGGAATCATCGTAGGACTCGGTGATGCACGAACCCGCAAACAGGATGACGAGTATAAAAAAGACTGTATAGTATATCGCTCTCATTATATTCTTCGTTTATTAGTTTATTTCCTGTATCAGCACATACTCTTTGCTACCCGCACTTGTATCCACAAGGTTTGAAATGGCAATGGTGCGGGTTCCGATTTTCAGCACAAAATGCAGCTTCGCCTTATTCGTAACACTTGTGCTGGAATGAGTAGCCTTGATGCGCAATGTGACCGTCTCACCGAAATTTCCGTGCACCGTAGTCCGAGGGTAGCCGTTTGAATCAGTGAGAAAGTTTCCGTCTTCACCCACAAAACCAAAAGGAAATGAATTGTCCGGAGCACTCTCCACGGTTATCAGCTCGGCATACCACACCGCTCCCTTCGGAGTAGCCAATGAGAATGTACATGTCAAAGGAGTATTTTCCTTGGTCAAAGTTACCTCGGCCGAATTTGTATTTAAAGAGTCATATGTTCCGGAAGCCCATTCTATATAATTATTCACTGTTAGGATGTCTGTAAAATCAACCACTGTTTCCAAAAGATTCCACTCTTTCACGGTGCAAGTCAATTTCAACGAAGCGCCATAAACTCCTTGAATCTTAAAATTATAAAGATGGTTGCGCAACACATCATAGTTTTCAGCCTTTGCTATGCCGTCCTCATATTTTTTAAACTCCAAAGCATTACTAAAAACATATTCCTTACCGTCTTTCTCTATTGTCACCGACAGAGAGGCAGGGATAGCACCGTTCCCTTTATTTTGATATTCTGCCAAATAAAACACGGATGAATTGTTTTTCACTTCAAACGTTTTCGCCGTGGTCTGCAAGGAAGTGGCCAGCGGGTTCAAACAAGCATCCAAATTCAGGTCGGTAGTTTTTTCTACATTACCCCAACCGGTGGGCAGGCAATGCCCACCTTTATTATACCGGTTGATGGAGACACTCTTAAGAGTATAACCATTTGCCACCACCTCATCCGTGAGGCTGACATTCACCTTAGCCATGGATCGAAGCATATGAATAGTACCCAAGTCTTGCCCTTTCCCGGCATCAAGCGTCAGAGTTACATTTCCTTTAACACCCCACAAGGGTATGTATCGAGTATTATCGGAGGCATTGGCAGAGTAAAGCAGAAACTGCAGGTCAGCTAAAGACGTGCCGGAATTGACAGCCGGAGCATTGGCAAGAACCATTACTTTATAAAGAGTGCCTGCCGTCAAGTTGTTTGCCGTCTTGTCGATACTTCCCTTGAACACATAGAGGTTCTCCGCGCTGCGCGTCCACAGCAAATCTCCCACTTTTCCCAAATAGGCATTGGTAGCCGCATCAAGCAACACCACCTGAACCGTTGCCAAATCTACAAAATTGTCATAATCGCCTTCGGCCGATTGCGGATTGTAATTGTTCGGATCCCACGTTTCACTGCCCGCCCTGGTGGCTACATCACGAGGCCGTATAGCCAGTGTAAACGACACATGAGCCAAGCCGTCGTCCGTGCCTGTGGTTTCTTCTTCGTAAACATGACATGCAGCAAACGACAGAAGTAGAACCAACAGCAACGACCATGAACCATTCTTTGCCCATAGCATCGCAAACGCTTCTTTTATGTTTATATTTTTAAAATTCCACATCATTCAATACAACTTTCCAACCATTGATAATAATCTGCGAACTTATCCAACTACCTCTGTCGTCCAAGAAAAACACCAGATTGTATTCATCCTGACGATCCAGATACTCTTGTTCGCTCAACTTCTCATTGTATTTCCCTTTTACCAACAGGACATAGTCTATCAGAGGAATGGAGAGGATTTTCTCTCCTTTCTCGTTGGTAACGGTGAGCACGGTGCCTTCGCTGTGCTCCTTCAGCAGCCGCCCAACGGTAAATTCGGCCAGCACCGTTGTAATGGCAGAGCCTACCGCCCTTCCCTCAATGGCGGCCTTACCTCCACTGACAGAGAAAGGACGATAGATGATATTTCCTGACGGCAATAGGCTATTGTCATGTCTTAACACGCTGTTGTCATCGGTAATAGTGAAGCGGAATTTCTGCGCATCCAGATTTTCACCCGACAGATTCTGTAATACCACCCGGATAACATTCGTGTCTTTCATCAACGGCACTCTCACAGTGTGCAGCCCCTCCTTTTCGGGGAGAACAAAACTTCCCATGCCATGATAAAGCGGATCGATTTCGGCAACGTAAGGCAACTTCACGTCTCTATCTTTCTGAAGATTCATGGAGCAAGTCAGCTCTTCGATTTTTGTTATGCCGGGTTTCATCTCGGGCACTTTATACGATTTGTTTTTTCCGTTCAATCCTCCCCAGACCACATAGCGGTAGGAACCGGCTGGCAAATCGACCGGCATGTGATAATTCTCTTTGAGAAGCTTTTCGTTGTTTTCGGTATAGCTTTTCACAAATATCCCGTCTTCATTGAAAACATAGAAGGTCAGCGATTTCACCTCATGCTCAAAGGCATCGGCATATTTCATATTCATATCATACCGAAAAACCAATCGGTACTCGGGGGTACAGTCACCCTCTTCATCATAGATAGTTCCGCAGGAAACCAATGCCATCACCGCAAACAAACTTACGACATATATTCCTAATCTATTGATACAAGATGGTATTTTCATTGTCTAGTATTAATTTTAGTATTAATAATCTATTCTTAATCTTCAGTATATATTGGTCCCCTGAAATGTGGGGAAAGGATTTTCAAGTCAAGTGGGAAACAACGACGGTTTCCGAAGTCCGCTTATCTCTTTGCACCGGAGCGAAAGTGCTTTTTGTTTTAAATAGGGTAATGAAAGCCTGCCCGATAGCCTTACCTTGCAGGCTTTCCATCACCTCAGCTTTATCTTTAATTATAGAAACATTCTAATTTTCACAGCTTATCAGAGACCCAAGTCTACATCCTGAGTCACCACCTTATATTTCAAAATCTCAATTTGAGCGGCAATGTATGAATTGTCATCTGTCGGTTTTTCCGGAGTGATAGGAGTAGGATCATCAGGATTTGGAACCGGTGTACCCAAGCCATTGATAGACTTGATGGATAGTTTATACAAATGGTTACGAATAACGCCATACAATTTGTGATCACCAGTAGCAGCAGTAATGGTAATATCTGCGTTATGAACAATAGGAAGATAATAATAAGTCTTTCCATCTTTCCAATACTGTACTGTACGCTTCAGATTAGCAAGATCTGTAGTAGCGTCTGCCGGTGTATATGAAGTTCCGTCAGTAGTAGTAAATACAGATACCCCACCCTTAAGAGCAACTGTAACCTCTGCTTCATAAGGTTTTGTTCCTGATGCAGCAGCATTATAGGTGAAAGTCAATTTATCTTTAGTCAGCTTAGTGTAAGTACCACCTGACTCCGTATAGTACTTATTACTCAACTGTTTGGTCAATTCATCATTAAAACCATCTTCTGTATACATCGTACCAAGATATTTCACGAGACTCACTGCTGTACCACCAGTTTTCAAAGTAGCGGCAACGACTATTTGAGTGGGATTCTCCTCCTTGGTATTCTCCAAGCAATATCTATCATTATTCAATGGTTTAGCACTGCTGTAAGTGTAGTGAGTAAGTGTACCATCAGCAGGAGTTGCCCAATATGAACGGTAATTGGGAATATCATTCCACCATTCAGTAGCGCCAATCGATGCCGGATAGCTTGTTTCCAGCTTTTTCACTAAATACGAAGTAGAATTCGTATTATCCAACCACCACCCATCAATGCTAGCCGTAATTACCTTAGTAGTGCCATCCACTGATACATTGGTATTATTTGTATTAGGATTAGTATCAGGATTTGTCTCTACAGTCATCCCAGAAGCTTCTGCTACGTGTACTTTTGCCACAACCTTCTCTACGGCAATCTTTACGGGAGCCGCTTGAGCCTCAGTAGGCGTTTTCTTAATATTAGCATCCGTACAAGGAGCACCGATAACAATCTTTCCACCATTCTTGTATACCGAATTCGACATCACAAATTTGTTTGTGGCAATAGTAGCACTTGCGCTATAATCAGCTTTTATGGCCTGCAACTGCGTAAGGGTCGTACTTCTTGTAATAGCACTTGTAATCTCCGAAGTGGGATTGAGAATAGCCACAATAGAAGTCGGATTCTTAATCGCATTGGAAAGTACGATTATAGATTTAGATACCTTATCCACATTGTCGGTTGTTCCGGCTGTCCAAGGGTTTAAATCACTCGTAGTAAACGGATCTGCCACCTGGGTTTCTCCGTCGAAGAATAAGAACGTAGCGTTCGTAACACCTACTTCATCTGCCGTACCGGCTTCAAAACCGGCATCGCCGAAAGCTCTGGTCGAAGCAGCATCGCCCGACATCACTAATCTAACGGCCATGAATTGATTTCCTTCAATGGAGTTGCCGTTATCATAGGTGTTGTCACCGGAACAAGCGGCAAAAGCAACACCTATCAAGCTTGCAAAAAAGAACTGTTTCATTTTCATACGTAATTTAATTTTAATTGTTAAAGATTCATTCTATTTCATTTTAAAAATTCCATTTGTCGCAATGCGCCCTCAGCTTCCGGCATATTCTCTTTTGCCGCTTGCTCAAAGAAGCGGGTAGCTTCGTCGAAGTTGTTGCTGAGCGCCGCATATACCCCTCTGGCGTAGACAGCCTGCGCACTGTTGCCCGCTTTGGCGATATAGCCTGCCGCCCGCTTCAGGTCGCCACGTGCCATGGCCACATTAGCCGCATTGAGGTTGGCTATCTCATCCGACGGATACATCCGTACGGCCAATTCGAATATATCGTTGAAGTCATCGCTGCCCGGCTCGTAATCTTGCGAAGCCAAGTAGAACTCGTCCATGCTGAGCTTCTGGGGTTGCGTCTTCACCAAACGCTTCACCTCTTCCGGCCGGTCGAAACTGCGTATCACGTATTCGATGCGATAGTCCGTGTGACGCAAGAGCGGATAACATTCCTTCAGCAAGGAAGCGTAATCCTCGGGGTAGTTCTTCTTTATCTTATTTTCTTTTTCGTCGGCCCTCAGGCTCGTATCGTCGATGATGGCCAGGATGCCGCTCTTGCCTGCCAATGCAGAGGCCTCGACGTAGGCACGCAGACCGCTCCAGTCTTCGGCTTCGTACGATGTCGCGATCTGCGAGAGCGGAAGTTGGTAGCGCGCATTGATATAGGCCTTCAAGGCGTCGGTACGCAGACGGGCCAAGCGGTCGTTCTGCACGTACGAACCTTCGGGCGAAGCGAATCCCTTGACGGAAACGGCCGTCACTTCGATGTCTTTATCGAACTTCACAGAGTCGATGGTAGCATTGATCTTATTGAGTTCGGTAGCGTTGCTGAGATAATCAGGAAAGATCTCGGTTTTTGATACGGGGAAGTTGATGTATGCCGTGCCGGACAAAGCGCGGCTTTTCATCACTTCCACTTCGGGGCGCACAAAGACGAACTTGGGGACGTACACGAAGTAACCGCCGGCTTTACCGATGGACTCAGCGTATATGTCGCCGCAGCAACCGTAGTCCTGACGTTCGATGAGCAATTGGGAATTGTCCATCCAGGCACTGTAATCGCAGTTGTTCTTATAGTTCAGCACTTCCGGACGCCGTTCGGCTCTCAGCACCGTTTCATTGGGACCGGTGATCATAGAAGCACCGTTGTTGCGCAGATAGTAGTAGTAGCGTCGACGGCCATAAATACCGATGGAAGGCAGAGAAAGAGAGTCGTTCCCTTTCACGATGCGGGGTGTCAGGATGACGGCGCGGTTGCTACCGACATCGAGCCGCGACAAGTCAAGGTCCATGTTCAGGGTGATGTGTTCGCCATTGCGCACAAGCTTGAAATTGCTGACACTGACATCAGTCTGGCTTTTTAAGTCCGAGGAAAATCCAAACAATCCTCCCACGATGGCCAAAAGAAGTATATATCGTTTCTTCATTGTGATGATAAGAGTTTTAGTTAGAAGTTGTAGACCATGTTGATCGCAGCCTTGGTGGGGCCAAAGTAATTGTGTTTCTTGTCCGTTTCAATGCGTTTTCCGCATCCCTGACAATTGTACTTGTCATACTTTGTATACACATACCCCAACCCAATCTCCATTTCGAGGTTCCAACGGCGCCCCAGTATCCACGAGTAGCCATAGGCCACACCTGCACCGGCAAACCAGCCTTGCAGCCTGTAGTCGGTCAGCAGGGAGAAATCCGTTCCCAAGAAGCGGATGTCGTTTTTCAGATTGGCCAAATTATAATATCCACCCAGTGCATGGAAACCAACGAAATGACCGGCAAATCGGTCGCAGAACCAATAGCGAGCCTCCGGCTGAACAAGCCAGTGCTTCCACTTACGCTCATGAGAAAATGTAAAAGGATTGTAGTTACCGGATAGGTCAATGGTCCATTTTGGTGAAACTCCGAATTCTACGCCGAGATTCAGAGTGGCCGTTGCATCGTACAATAAATTTGTTTTTAGCGCAACATTTTGTCCCTTGGTTGCTGTGCTCAAAAATAGAGAGAATACAAACAAGGCAAAGAAGACGTTCTTTCTCATATATTATATTAAAACAATTAGAATTTTCCACACCTCGCCATCACAATGCGGTAATTAAGTCAATTAGTTTTTATCAATTATCAAACAAAACACAAACGTTTTAATCCCATAAAAAATGTTTTCATCGGCAAAGGTAAAGACTTTTTTCAACACAAACCTCTGCTGTTTAGAGTTTTAACGTTTTATTTATGAGAAATTATATTTTACCCCCCCCCTTGAAAAAATGCATAAAACCTGCATAAATAGGGGATTTTAGAAGTTTTTTTCATGCTATTACATTATAGTTTTTTCACATTCCTACGAGGGCAGATAAATGCTTTTATAACAAATAAAAACTTTGCGCATTCCGCCGCACCCGCTTCCTTTCGGAAAAATTTATTGCACTCGGGCGATATACGAAATTAAAGAATAGGAATATGTTAAAATAGAAGAAAAAAACACCACATTCTCCAAGTAATTTTTCCTAACGCATCCTTATAGGCTTGGCCGGCTTCCCCTACAAACTTGCAAATCACTATTTTTCAACACAATAGTTAAAAACTACCGACCATCCTCTTCTTCCTCACCGAGCAAGACCTCGTTCCTCGGTGAGGAAGAAGGTGTTCCTCACCGAGGAACGAGGTCTTGCTCGGTGAGGAAGAAGCGACACCCTTGCCGTGTGGTACAAAAAACGCATAGAGACGTCTGTTTTATGTAAACAAATCTAACTGTTTCGCATATAAATATTCATTCTTTATCAGAAAACGATTATCTTTGCACCACTAAAAGCGTTCATAACAAAAGAGATACACTATTATATGGAAAAGAAATTCAAACGTACCACCGTGACGTCGGCTCTGCCGTATGCCAACGGCCCTGTT
>JBHADT010000095.1:0-4619 GCA_041855205.1 Bacteroides sp. | reverse complement strand
CCCGTTTACCAATTCTTTCGCATTAAACAAGTCCACGGCATTAATCCCTATAAGGTAAAACATCAGCATGAATATATCTCTGTATCTCTCCTGATACGACTCGCACGGATAATCCCTAAGCTGCCTTAATTGCTCTACGGTCAAAGACCGCTTGCGAGTTTCCTCTGTCTCTATTCGGAAGCGTCTAAAAGGGTAGTTGGTTGTTATCTCGGCATCTATAGCGCAATTAAACACGTTGCGCAAATTTCGCAGATGTATGGCTCTGGTATTAACAGACAGACCCATCATAAAGGCTTTGAATTTTTCCAGCCAAAATTTGTTTATGCTCTCGAATGGCAAATTATCAATGTCGCAATAGCTGCGTAGCTTCTGGAGCGTAGATGCGTATATTTCGGCGTTCCTTTTATTCTTTGTCCCAATGACTTGAACAAAGACTTCACCAACCGTATTTTGACTGATTGCCGGCGGTTTCTCCATGTCCATATCCGCTAACATGGTCTTAAGCTGCGTTCTAGTCAGTTTATCTAAAAGACCTTTTTCGCGCAAATCCAAAATACGGTTACTAACTTGTACTAACAAAGTAGATAATGTATTATTTATTCTTTTAGCTCCTGCACCAACATATAAACGAGTATCGGTATCCCAGTCTTCTATCTTTGCCGAGATTCCTGTACTTAAATACAAATTAGAGCCATAGCCCACCGCGATTTGTATGGGATAGCTTCCATCCGCCAATGCACGGCGAGTATCTAACCGTAGAAATGATTTTGCCATATTTGCTGATTATTTGCTGATTATTACTCCATTTTATGCCATAATATACCCAAATATACCCAAATATATCATATTTAGAGAGGCTTTATACACAAATACATATAAATAAAGAACCGCCACTAAGCAGATAATAATCTGATTAATAGCGGTTTATGGTTAGTCGGGGTGACTGGATTCGAACCAGCGACCACACGCCCCCCAGACGCGTACTCTAACCGGGCTGAGCTACACCCCGAATTGCGGATGCAAAATTACTCCTTTATTTTGAATAAGCAAACAAATTCATTCTTTTTTACTATGGGACCGCTGCTTATTCCGGTGCAAAGAAACATCAAGCCCGAATGGTGACATCACTTCATCATACTTTCCGGCGCACCCAGGAATGATGGCTTCAGCCCGCCGAAGTCAATCATTATTTTTTGGAGCACCAATCCGGCGTCCAGCGGGCGAATACGTAAGGTGTGTTTCGCACGGGTATCGAGGTGATGAGTGGTCTGCATATCGATGATGTGTTCCGCCTGCCATTTCCCCAATTCGCCGGTGTAGTGCCCGTTGATGTTGACCACTTGCTCCGGTTCGCCGTCTATGCTTACAGCATAGCGCAACCCTTTGTTTTCATTGAAGTTGAGCGTAGACGAGAAACGGAGGATGAGTGTGGACTTACCCGTGTGGGGTGTCTCGAAGTCGTATTCCAAAACAGTAGCTTCATCGGGAGTTGCCGCGGCGGGAAGAGTGGTCATCGCCGAGAGTGTGCGCCCCAAAGAGGGAATCACCGCCCAATGCGCTGCCTGCCCGTCGACCGCACGGGTGTAGTGCTCTGCTTCCACAGACAGATAACCGCCGGAATCCATGAACAGACGTTCCGTTGCGGAGGCACCGGAGTCGGACAGAAGGGTTACTGCGGGCATGATGTTTCGCTTCGGCTCGTTCCACGAGGTGTAACCGATGTGTGTCTGGTCCATCATGTGATTCCATTTACCACCGCTCATCACCTTATTGTAGTGATGGGTAAGCAGCGAGTCGCGCCTAAAGCAGTCGCTCGCCTGCCGTGCCCAGTAGTTTGCCCGCACGTCTCTGCGGGTGGCAAGAGTCCGGTTCATAGCCACCGCATAGTACATCTCGTACAGGTTGGCACACGCCTGAACGGGATAAAGCACTAGTTGGTCGAAAGCGTCGCGGTGCGTGGCGGGCATGAGGTAGTAGAGTTTCAAGGCATCCATGCAGAGGGAAACGTACTCTTCTTTGACCCGTTGCCACTCGTTGTAGTTGTCCAGGCTGTAAGTGCGCTCATTGAGCAACTCCGGTGTCATCCGACGATTGTACTTGGTGTATGTATCTATGAGGCGGGCCGCTTCGCGTGCGTAGGGTTTGCCGAATTGTTGTTCGCAGAAACGTTCGGTGTGCGATAGCAGATTGTCGGGGCGGAAGCGTTCGGGATTCCATGCCATATCCAGAAAGAATGTAATGGGATATTCCATCGGCTTGAGGTCTCCCACGTTCACCACCCAGAGTTCGCGGACGCCATGTGCATAGGTCAGATTCATCTGTTCCCATGTGCGCTGTATCTGTGTGATGTTTATCCATTTCGAATTGCGCGGAGCGCCTACGTAATCGAAGTGATAGTACATGCCGTATCCACCCTTGCGGGGTTTGGCGTCAAGCGCGGGAAGTTTGCGCACGTTGCCCCAATTGTCGTCGCACAGCAGCAGGGTGACATCGTCGGGCACGCGCATCCCCTTGTCGTAGTAGTCCTGCACCTCTTTGTAGAGCGCCCACACCTGCGGGGTTTCTTTGGCTTTCTTGCCGGTGGCCTGCTCTATGAGTCTGCGCTGGTCTCTGACGATGGTTTGCAACAGGGCTATGTTGGTGTCCTCGCCCATAGCCTCGTCGCCATCTCCCCGCATCCCCACGGTGATTACCGACTCCCAGTCCTTGCAGCGTTCCATGCCCTTACGCCAGAACTCTTGCAGCACTCTGCTGTTCGATACGTAATTCCACTCGCCCGTGCCCCTGCGCTTCCAGTCTTGCTGTGCCAGTCCCATCGGTTCGTGATGCGAGGTACCCATCACAATACCCATTTCGTCCGCAAGCGGACCGTTCAACGGGTCGTCGTCATAGAAAGCGCTGTTCCACATCGCGGGCCACATGAAATTCCCTTTCAACCGAAGCAGGAGTTCGAACACTTTTTCATAGAAACGGCTGTTGAAACCGCCCCATGTGGCACGTGCCCAGCCACCCAGCGAGGGCCATTCGTCGTTCAGGAAGATGCCCCTGTACTTCACCGCAGGCTCTCCGTCGGTGTACACGCCGGGACGGATGCTCACCGCCTCGTGCCGACCGACAGGCACATCCGCCCAATAGTGCCAGGGAGAAACGCCCATCTGGGCGGAGAGTTCGTATATGCCGTAAATCGTTCCCCGTTTGTCGCTTCCGGCAATCACCACTGCCTCGTCTACCCCTTCCAACGGATTGCGAACGGTGAGCAGCAGGTATTTCTCGCGTTTACCCCGCAACTCCTCCGCAGGGAGTTTACCCGTCTGCAACAATTGCTTTATCCAACGGCTGTGCTCCACCGAGCCGACAATGAGCATACGCCTGACCGCCGGCTCATGTAAAAGAGCAGGAAGGACTCCCGTGACGCGTTCCGCATCCGAAAGCAACGTACGCACGGCGCGAAGCACCCCTTTGTCCTCGGCATCGTCTACGAGTATGGGGCAGGAAACCCCATCGGCAATCCACACGAAATGACTCGCATCGTGTTGTACGAACGTATCGGCTGCCGATACCGCCGGTAAAACCGGAAAGAAAGCCGCAAAAGCAATCAACAGAGAAAAGATTCTTGTTTTCATAGGCAGATGGATTCAATATAGATTTATTCGATAACTTTTAGGAGATTACTATTTCAGCCGAACCGTACCCGTGCGGTTCGAGTACCGTACCCGTGTGGTCCGGGTAGCATACCCGTACGGTTCAGAGAGCATGCAAGGGAGGGCGATTCGTCGAATTCGCATGATGTTTCCGGAGCAGATGTCACAAAGGCAAAGATAAGCTTTCCGCAGATTAAAGTTTTATCTCCATGTTCCCGTTTTCATGCACCGTGTTACCTGTTTTTCATCATGTTACACAGTGTTTCAAATATGTTACACCGTTTTTACGGATACACGTATCAATACATGAAAGATAAGAACACTGCATGAGAAAGCAAAAGAGGTTGTCTCATTTTCATGCTGAGACAACCTCTTTCATATGTTTATGTATGGAACGCGGTTCCGCTTCCTTCGCTCCTTACTTGCTTTCGTTTCAGAACATCCGGCTCACTCTTTGCACGCCCGCCACGAGGGCATCCACTTCTTCCCGTGTGTTGTACAGCGCAAAAGACGCGCGCACCGTACCCTCGATACCCAGACGCTGCATCAACGGTTGGACACAGTGGTGCCCGGTACGTACGGCAATACCGAGACGATCGAGCAGCGTACCCATATCGAAGTGATGGATGTCGCCAACCAGAAAGGAGACAACACTGCTCCGCCCCTCCGCCTCGCCGAATATGCGCATGCCGGGAATCTCTTTCAGTTGTGTTATGGCATAGTCCGTGAGCGCATGCTCATGAGCGGCTATTTCATCTATTCCGATGGAAGACACATAATCCAACGCTTTTGCAAGCCCCGTGGTTCCCACATAGTCGGGAGTGCCCGCCTCGAATTTGAAAGGGAGTTCGTTAAAGGTGGTGCGTTCGAACGAAACGTGTTGTATCATCTCTCCTCCTCCCTGATAGGGCGGCAGCTTGTCGAGCCAATCTTCCTTCCCGTAAAGCACACCTACCCCGGTGGGGCCGTATACCTTAT
>JBHADT010000094.1:0-7052 GCA_041855205.1 Bacteroides sp. | reverse complement strand
CCATCGAGGCGATGCTCAACAGCCAGTTCAAGGCCGTCGAGGGCAAGATCGTCTACAAGAAGACCGAGGAGGACTCGAAGATGAAGGAGATCGACTTCAGGAACGCCTACATCGTCCACTACAAGGAGACGCTTGACGTGAACAACGAGGTTCCGATGACCATCTCCATGACCTTCTCCGCGGAGACCATCACCGTGGGCAACGCGGAGCTTGACAACCGCTGGCCGAAGGTGTAGGCCAGCCTTTCCCGCGGGGCGGATGCCGCCTTGCGGGCGTTTTTTCGTATTCATTCACATGCCTTATTAAATATGTCAATTCCCAACAACATGATATCCGTGAGCATAGACGGTCAGCGTCTTGCGCACTTCAAGTCCTTCCGGCTTGTCCAGCGCATCGGCGAGCACCACCGCTTCGAACTTGTCGTCGACCTCGAATCCGGCGGCAACCGCTACGTGCACAACCTCAAGGACGGTGCCGGGTGGCTGGGCAAGCCCCTGGCCGTCATGGCCGGCACTCCCGGGAAGACCACTTTCCTGGGTGTGGTCACTAACGTGAGCCTCCAGCGCCGCAACAGCGACTTCGGCTGCATCACGGTCCGGGGCAGCTCGATGACCTACCTGCTGGAGAACGACGCGGGCTGCCACTCCTGGAACGGGCGCACGATAGGCGAGGTCATCACGGAGCTGTCCTCGGATGCGGGCGTGCCCTCATTGGTATCGCCTGAGTACCAAAGGCGGCTCGGTTACATGTGCCAGTACCTGGAGTCCGACTTCACTTTCATGCGCCGCCTGGCGCGCCAGTACGGCGAGTGGTTGTACTATGACGGCCTGCGCCTGGTCTTCGGCAAACCGAGCCTCCCCCTTCCCGTCCGTCTGGAGTTCGGCACGGATCTTTCCTCGCTCGACATCGGCGTGCAGACCCTTGCCCGCCCCTCTCGGGTGTTCTCCTACAAGTCGAGCACCGACCACGAGTTCAGCGAGTCGACCCCTGACGTCTCTACGGGTCAGGACCTGCTGGGTCACAAGGCGTTCGACGCCTCCATGGGGATGTTCCGGAAGCCGTCCCGCCAGTATGCCTTGTCCCGCGTCCTTTATCCTCAGGAGCTGACGGACTATGTCCGCAGGCAGCAGCAGGGCCAGTCAGCCTCGTCCCATTACGTGGAGTGCACGAGCGGTAACGCGTTCCTGACGGTGGGCAGCGTCGTGGACGTGAGGAGTTCCTTCCTGGAGCGTGCTGGCAGCCTCTCGACTGACAGCATTGGTGAGGTGATCATCACGGAGATCGAGCATACGGTGAGCGAGGACCGGTATTACAGCAACCGCTTCCGTGGCATTCCCTCTACAGTGCAGACCCTTCCCCTTCCCGATGTTCCGATGCCCGTGGCTGATTCTCAGACGGGTGTCGTGGTGGACAACGCCGACCCCGACGGCAAGGGCCGCGTTCAGGTTCGGATGGTTTGGCAGACGGACGGCATGCGCACGGACTGGCTTCGCGTGATGACTCCCGACGGCGGCGGCAGCGACGACGTCCGTACGAACCGCGGCTTCGTGTTCATCCCCGAGGTGGGCGACCATGTGCTGGTGGGTTTCCGGCACGGTGACCCGAACAGGCCTTATGTCATGGGTAGCCTGTTCAACGGGAAGACGGGACGGGGAGGATTGAAGGAGAACCATCTAAAAAGTATTAGGACAAGAAGTGGGCATGCCATAGAGTTCAACGATGACTCATCCTTTCTCGGCATCACCATCAAGGACCGGAAAGGCAACTACCTTCACATAGACTCAAATGGAGACGATATTGTGATCAATGCGAAGAGAGACGTGACTATCAATGCAGGCGAAACCTTTACAGTGAATGCCAAGAACATGAAGGTCACTATAGAAGAGAATATACTTGAAGAAATAGGAAAGGATAAAATTTCAACTATAGGAAATAGGAGCTCTTTAGAGGCGATGGAAAAAATAGAGGAAATCAGTGAAGACTCTAATATTAACATCGGAGGGATTTTATCTCAGACGGCAGGAGAAATTGTACAATCAGCTACTTCTGGTGATGCGGTGATTACAGCTGAGAGTAAGGCTTTAATTCAAGGTAAAGATGATGCTCGTATCTGCAGGGGGTAAAATAAAAGACAATTATGAGTAAAAAAGCTTTTAATAGTTTTGTGTATGACCTTTCAGCAAAAGTTCCATTGAGGAAAACCGGAACTAAAGTCATAGTTGAATTCCGCACCTCTGGCAGTTATCATGGTGAATATGGCTTTGATTGGATTCGCATGGGTGACTCAGGACGTTTGGGAGACACTTGGTATGCCAATATCATGGGAAATCAATTTACTTCTAACAATGAATTGATAGTTGACAAAACTAAAAGGGTGTATGACAACTATACCTCTCGTTTGTTCAAAACAAAGCGGTTCTTAATCCCATGGAAAAAACAAGGGAAACATCCTTTTACATATATAGTTCCTGTTATGACATTACGGAAGGGTGCGAGTGCAAAGCTTTCCTTAAAAATTGAGGTGAAAGAACCTGCGGTGAAGATTGTGTATAGATGTCAGACCCCAGGAATTTTTAAGCTAAGTAAAAATTCCGTTCCTACACTGAGCAAAGGAAGGCACACCCTACCTGATGAGCTTGTTATAACTTGTCTAAAGGAATTTCCGACCGATCAGGAAATAGAAGTATACGCCTATGATGCAGACAACGTGAAACACCTTGCAGGTAAACTCATAATAAAAGCTAATGACAAGAAGCATCAGGCAACGATCAATGTGGCTCTTGTGCTTGTCACACTCAAGAAAAATGAAATGCTATTCAATATATCAAGCAGTAAAGCGAAATTGAGAAAAATTTTTGGACAAGCTTATGTCAATTTAAATGTGCACACATTTCATCTAAATATTGAACAAACACTAAAAAATAAATCTGCAAACAAGTATTTTACCCCCAGAGGATGGATTCATAATAGACATATAGATAATGGTGATCTTTATTCATTTCTCAATACGGAACTTGCCAAAAGAGTTCCCAACTTGGATAACTTTTTCAAGTTATATTATATAAATCGCAAATGTTTTGATGATAATCTTAAAGTAGAGTCCAAGTTATATGGACAGGCTCGAGATTTCTTTTCTCATGAGGCAATTATTCTCCCAAGAGGGTTAAAGGACAATACTGCAGCCCATGAATTACTCCACTGTGTTGGGCTACCGCATAGTTTCAGCAAAATTAATGTACAGTTTTTCCACGTAGCTTTTAAGGAATGCTATACGGACAATATAATGGATTATTCAGATATGAAAGGTATACCCACTATCGCAACATGGGAATACCAGTGGAAGGCTATTCAAAAGAGTATATCTAATTTACATGCAGGAAAATGGTAAAGTTATTTTTATTTGTAATATCAATGTTCTTGATTGCGTGTGTTGCACATACGCCTAAAAGGAACATATCTAAAAAAAGTTATCACATGGTTTATTTAGAAAAACTTGATACGGCTGATGCCAACGAAAGGATTCTTGAATATAGGAAAAAGGAAGAACAAGAATTTCCTGATGAGCATTTTTTGAGTCCAGCTAGTTACTGTGAATATACTGATTCAATGGGATATGTAGTATATCTGACAAAAAATGATGACGGATATCTTAAAATGAGACGGAGAAGAGAGAGCCTATTTGGAGAGTATCGATATTATTTTCCCAATGGCAATCTTAAAGAATCCGGTGAGTATTATTATAACGATTTTCACTGTGGAATATGGAGAGAATATGATGCGAAAGGCAATCTACTCAAAGAGACAGATACAGATGAACCTTACAAGAAATATTCTTGGCAAAGCATCATGCACTTTGCAAAAAATCGTAACATAGACCTTCATGACGACTATACATTCGTAGAACGTTACATAGAAGAATCAACTCCCTATTGGTATATAAGTTGGAAAGATAAGACAGACGTTTTCTTTCATGATGTCACTATTGACGCACGTAATGGGCATATCATCAAAGATGATATTTCGTATGGGAAGAAATAAAACGTATGTTTCACTATAACTCAGGTAAGGTCTGAATAAATCCTATCATGTCATCTTTTTAAATTCCTGTGATGTCGCAGAAAATAGAATGAAGTATATGAATAACAATATACAATATTATGGCGAAATTCTTTTGAAGGTATCTGCAGGGGAAGGATTAGAACAAGGATCTTCTTTCTCTATGGTATATTCAATTGGAGTACAAAAGGATACATCTTACTCTGATGGAATTCTAAAACGTCAAAAAACATTGGAAATAAATATGGTAGATCTCTTCATGAGTTTGGACAAATCTTTAGTAAAATCCGCTGATTTTCTCCGAAGATGTTCCTGTCGGTATGATGGGGTACAGATCGGTGTTGGAGATTTGGGTACTATTGAGATTCTGAACAGAGAGACTTTAACCAAGCAATGGGCAACTATATGTTCCTTACTACAGTCTGATTATAAAGGATTCTTTGTAGACGATTATATAATGAAAATAAACAATATCATGGGAGCCTCCGAAGTATATAATATGCCGATGAATAATTATTTCTATTACGGCTTGATTTTTTTCGGCATCCCTCATGAAACACCTGTCGGATGGAGTAGAGAGCGGAAGGTAATACCGTCTGACTTTGATGATGTCATATTCGAAGAAAATCTGAAGCATGAAATGGATGTAGATGATAAGCGGTGTTTTTCTATTACAGGGAAAGCTTCCGGCAAGCCGGATAGTTGCCAGGTAAATAAGTTCTATGGTCGCACCCAGATTCCCACAGGAAGTTTCTTCCCTGTTAGGACGCAATTAGAGGTGGACTACACAAAGGGAGATCTCAATGTATATTGGAAATACGAACTATTACAACAGTAGGAAACCTATGGACTTCAAAGTGAACCAATCAACTACACCGGAGAACATTGCCGAAAACGATGTACAGCGCCAGGAGGAAAAAGAACGCAAATGGCGCGACCCAAATGAGGGTGCGAAATATGTCTGTGAAGGGGGCAAAGTGCAATGCAAGTATTGTAGTTCTCCTGTCACTGTACTTTCGGTTACGGCAGAGAGCGTCATGCTGCAAGACAAGCCTTGGGCGACAGTCGGCGATAATAATGGCCAAAAGAATTTTAATTTTACCGGATTTTGTACTCATCCCAAATGGGGCAGTCACAAACCATCCTGCAAGTCAGTCATTAGCCTTGGGCAATGGAAGGACTATTCCGAAACGGTAATAGGCAATCATCATGCGCTTTTGGCAAAATCCACTATTCCATGCATGGTCAGTAGCGAAGATTTAAAGATTTTACATAGTGGCCAGACAGCAACATTGGAGACTGTAAATCCTTTAGACAGGAGGAAAATACTGCTGGATGCTTATTGGATGGATGGTGAAACCGAGCGCAGGGATTTACCCTTTAACTTCCCCGTTACACTATATATTCAAGTGAAAAATGCAAAACTTGGAGAAAGTGTAACACTCAATTTTGTAAGTATTAGTGATAATAGTATCTCGTTTACATATTCTGGAATAGTTGGAAAAAATAATATTATTACAATAGACGAATTTATTCTAAAATGAAAAGGCAATCTATAATTGGCAATATCATTATATCGTCGGAGGGGTATGTCGGTTCACCCCAAATTACTGTTACTCCGCAAAAAGTAGAATTTACAGACCCTTTAGAGCATATGCAAATAAGGCGGAATCGTGCAAGTAACTTATTTGGAAAAGTCCGAAATAGCAATACAAAAAACCATCAAGGCTTTGATTACTACGCCTTAGAGGGAACAGATGTTTTTTCTGTTGCTAATGGTGAGGTGGCTTATGTTGTAGACCCTTCTTTTGGCGATTATGGTAAGCAAATAGTAATAAAAATAGACAATAGTGATTATTATGCATTTTATGCTCATTTATCACAAATTGATGTCAAGGAAGGGGAGACTGTAAAGAAAGGTGATACTATTGGGAAGACAGGCATCACTGGAAATGCTAAATCCTTTAAGGGGCTAGACCAACATTTACATTTTGAGTGCAGAACCTCCGCAAAATTAGGGAAAGGCCTGTCTGGGAGGCTATCCCCCAACAATATTGTATTAACTAAGTTCTGTTCACAGGATCCAAAAAGTAATATGCAAAGTTCTTTAGGGGTGTACAGGATAGATAAAGATAACAAAAAAACGAAAATGGATTGTATTTTATGAAGAATATTTTATTTGTTTTTATATCCTATATACTACTTTCCTGTGGTCAATTCTATCATTCTAGCATCATCAAGGGTAGTTCCCCGCAGGATAGTCTAATTGTAACAGAAGTAGAGAATGATACATGCTGCATAAATAGACTTGTCTTATTACATGGAGACCATAGTGAAGTGCTTCTCGAGATACATTGCGAAGATGGAAGTTCCATTGATTTCATGGAAAATATCAATGGGAAAAACAAGCAAGAAAAAATTGGTGTTTATGCTATTTACAATGCGGCAGCTGACGGGAACAACTTCTTCTTCTTTAACTATCTGACACGGCGAGCATATATCACCCCCGCATGTTTTTCAGATTGTCGGCCAGAATACGCTTCTATAGACTTTGAAAGAAAAAACATAATATTGAGAAATATAAACAGCTCCTTTGGCAGCCTCAAAGACACTTTAAATATAGGAGAAAGACAAGAATATATTGTCTGTGGTAAAAAGTTTCTTTTTGTCAAAGCAAAACTGAATATTATATATTGATGCTTGTTCACTGTTTAGAGAGGACTACTTTCCAACACACGAAAAAGAAAAAATCAATTATCCTGCTGACAACAGCACTTTTCATTAATCTCTCAGTACCCTCAGCGTAAGGTAGATTGCGCTTTCCAGGAAAAGGTGGTGAAGATAGCCAAAAATGCAGGTTTGCCGCAAGGAAAAAGCTCAAACTTACTCTTGCAGAGAAGCCAGGAGTTGGAATACATGTAGAAAACAAAAAGAGATGAAAAGACTTACTTGCAATATATAAATCCAATTCGGTCATTAAAGACTATGCTGATTTT
>JBHADT010000093.1:0-4479 GCA_041855205.1 Bacteroides sp. | reverse complement strand
ATATGCGTCATTATATGGCATTGCGGAAATTATTTAACTTTGAACTTTGGCGGAGAGAAGAGAAAAAAGAAACCACTTTTTCACGAAAGTTGACTCTTGAAATCTTGAAAATTGCGGCGGTCTTTATACTTTCTTTTTATATTGGAGGTATATTTTCAGATACTTCAGGAAAAGAGTCTGTGGCTATGCAGTCTGTTTATGTTCCTATGGGACAGCATGTAGAGCTGATGTTGGCAGATGGATCTAAAGTATGGTTAAATGCGGGTAGTCGATTTTTTTTCCCGACTAGCTTTTCAGACGACGTACGTCAGGTGAAGCTTGAAGGTGAAGGCTTCTTTGAGGTACAGACCGATAAAGAGAGACCCTTCATTGTTTGTACGCCGGAATATAAAATCAAAGCGTTGGGAACATCGTTTAATGTGTTTGCTTATGAAGATACAGAATTGTTTGAAGCGTCGCTGTTGGAAGGAAAAATAGAAGTTTGTGATAATAATCGTATGCAACGCATCGCGTTGTCTCCTAATCAGAAAGTTTCCCTTGAGAATGGCCGGTTGAAGACTTTGCCGATTATGCATTCCGACTATTTTCTTTGGCGTGAGGGGATTATAAGCTTTGATAATGAGCCTGTTCTTGCAGTTATGCAAAAATTGGAGCTATATTTTGATGTAAAAATGAATATCATCAATGAGCAGGTCAAAGCCAACCATTATCATTATACGGGCAAGTTCCGGATGCGTGATGGACTGGAGCATATTCTTAAGGTGTTACAAATGAAAAAACGATTTACATACCAGGTGGATGAAGATACGAATACGATTGAGATCAAATAATAGAATGTTTCACCATGAAAAATAAAATGCCTATGAATTAAATGACCGAATAATAAAAGAAGGACGGTAAACATTTCAAAGCTTACCGGAGAAGAAATATCATCTTCTCACAAGTGTGTGTTAAATAAACAAATCGAAATACGAATAAGCTAAACACAAATATAATGAATCATTTAAAAACTAAGATATTTTTATCGCAACGAAGCCATTTGCTTCGTATTATGAACATAATAGTTGTTCTCTTATTTATATGTACGACCCGGGTATTTGCTGTTGAATCCGAAACACAAAACGCTAAAATTACCTTACAAGGAGGCCGGTCTTCTATAAAAAAAGTGCTGGGTGAAATAGAAAGACAAACGGGCTATCTGTTTGTTTACGATCGAAATGAAGTAGCAGTAGATCGGATCGTATCCATGGAGGTTCACAATAAGCCGGTATCGGAAGTACTACAACATCTTTTCGTTGATACGAATGTATCATACAGCATTGTTGGTACAAACATTGTCTTGACACCACGTACGAAGTCCGTAGAAACGGTTGCGATGCAGCAAAGCAAAAGAAAAATATCCGGCTTCATTACAGACGATGCGGGTGAGCCGATAATCGGAGCCAATGTGATTGAAAAAGGGAATCCTTCGAATGGAACAGTAACAGATATAAATGGAAACTTTATCCTGGAAGTTCAAGACGCAGCGGTTCTTGTCGTTTCGTATATTGGATACCATACGCGTGAAGTACCCACAAGCGGAGAAACAACCGTGAATGTTGCATTATCTGAGGATACGCAGGCACTTGAAGAGGTGGTAGTAGTAGGTTATGGAACGATGCGTAAATCTGATGTAACTGGCTCCATTTCTATTGCTAAAGGAGAGGATATGATGAAAGCTCAATCTTTCAGTGCCCTTGAAAATTTACGAGGCAAAGCTGCCGGAGTGAATATTTTCTCTAATTCCAGTCAGCCGGGAGCGTATGCAAGTCGTGTCGTCATTCGAGGGATGTCGACGATCAACTCGTCGTCTGACCCGCTGTATGTGGTGGACGGTGTCGTTATGGAAAATTTTAATTTGTTAAATCCAAACGATATAGAGAAAATGGAGGTGTTGAAAGATGCTTCCGCAACGGCAATTTATGGTGCGCGTGGGGCAAACGGTGTGATTATGGTTACGACCAAACGTGGAAATAAATCCGGCGACGGAACAAAAATCAGTTATCAAGGATCCGTCAGCATGTCGGCTGTTGCCCGCTACATGGATGTGCTGAATGCCGAAGAATGGTGCGAGACGTTTATGCAAGGTTTGGCTAATGAGAATAAATGGCAGGGAAAGAATTGGTCTTTGAATCGTGCAGAATGGTTTACAGACCGGAATTTTTTTGATGAAGCCGGTCGTCCGCTTTATGATACCAACTGGCAGAAAGAGGCTACGCGCACTTCGATATCGCACAACCATCAAATCAATATTCAGCAAGGCGGAAAAAACTCTTCGATGGGTGCATTCCTGAACTATACCGATCAGCAGGGAGTCGTGAACAATACCTATAGCAAACGCTTTAATGGTAAACTGACGTATGATGCAAATCCCGTGAATTGGCTTTCTACGGCCGTAAATCTGACGGTGAATCATACATGGGGAAGATACACTCCGGAAACAGGTGGCGGGCAGGAGGCACGTCGTACAATGATCGAAATGATTCCATGGCTACCCGTGCGAGACGGCAATGGTAATTATACGACTTCATCAACCTCTTCGATGGGCGAAACTTTCGGTTTTGAAGGGATGTCTAATCCCGTGATGATTCTGGATTTGCAAAAGCGTATGAGATATAATACGCAGATATTCGGAAACGTGGCCTTTACGTTTCATTTGTTCGATGGTCTCGACTTAAAGACACAGTACGGTATCGATGCTCATCAGCGGACGTATAAAGGCTATTCTTCCGTTTCATTGAATAATATTTCCATGCCTGACGGTTGGGCGGAGATCAATCATCGCAATACACTCTACTGGCAGGAAGAGACCTATTTGACATATAGTAAAGTTTTTGACAAGCACAGAATCAATGCGATGGTTGGGCTTTCATGGCAAGAGCGCACCCAGAATTATGATCGCTCTTTTACCCGTGGCTTCGACGATGATTTCTACGAATGGAACAATATGGGAGTAGGTACGACGCCTGACCCACCTTCTTCGAGCTACGACCGTTGGGCGATGAACTCTTACTTTTTACGTCTGGCTTATACTTATCATGATAAGTATTCGGCAACAGTGACTGCCCGTTACGACGGATCTTCCAGATTTGGTAAAAACAACAAGTATGCTTTTTTTCCTTCCGCCGGTTTAGCATGGAATGTCTCGAATGAAGATTTTTTGTCAGGTAATGAACTGTTAAGCAATTTGAAAGTGCATACCAGCTACGGTTTGACAGGAAACTCCGAAATAGCGACCTACAAATCCTTGGCCTCTGTTTCGGCTGGTACATTTTTGCTCGACGGTAAACGTGGTGCATATTCTTATATCAGCTCTATGGCTAATCCTGATCTTAGGTGGGAGAAAACGGCACAATGGGACTTCGGAGTGAACCTCGGACTATTCCGCAATCGGTTAAATTTCGATGTTTCTTACTATAATAAGAGAACAACCGATTTGTTACTTGATTGTCCGCTTCCTACAGCTACAGGCTATCGATCTGTTTTCAAAAATATCGGTTCGGTACAAAATCAAGGCTTTGATATCATGATTACCGGAATACCGGTTCAGACAAAAGATTTTAACTGGTCGACCACATTGAACTTGAATTACAATAAAAACAAGATTTTAGGCCTGGGGGACAATGACGAAGATATCCTTATGCACAGTTGGGTAGGTGGCTACGAAAGCATTCTTCGGGTAGGCGAGAACATGAGTAGCTTCTACGGTTACAAGCGTTTGGGAGTCTATACAGAAGAAGATTTTGCGGCCGGAGCATGCGAAAAGAAACAAATAGGCCGTGCTAAGCGTACGAAGAAGAAGGAAATTATTGGCAAAGGAATGCCGGACTGGACGGGGAGTTTGATCAATACGCTGACGTATAAAAATCTGGATTTAACGGTTGACTTCCAGTTTGTCTGGGGCGTCGAAACCATGCAGCAATTCTATCATTCTACTTACGATCGTTTTGGAATTACGAACGGGTTATCTAATATTTTATATGATGCCTATAACGGTACCAACCCCAATACAATGCAGCAGGCCGTATATCTGATGAACAGCGGTCATGCCGGTCAGGATACTACCGTTGATTCGCAGTGGATTAGTGACGGTTCTTATCTACGTGCCAATGTTATTCAGTTGGGCTATACATTTACGCCTCGAAGCTGTCGGTTTATGCGCCTCGGAGCGTTACGTGCTTATGCAAGTGTCAATAATGCATTTTTAATCTGTTCGAGCGATTTCAAAGGATACGATCCTGAAAGTACGTCTCAAGGTGATGGAGATAAGTTCGGGCAGAACATGACGTTTTTCTCTTATCCGCGTGCAAGAATATGGACGGTAGGGCTTAATGTAACATTTTAATCAATTAATAAAAAGAGAAGTGTAATTATGAAAAAGATTCTATACACGCTTTTAAGCGTGAACTTGTTCTTCTTGATGGGTTGTGAAGGCTTTCT
>JBHADT010000092.1:0-57962 GCA_041855205.1 Bacteroides sp. | reverse complement strand
TGAGCAATCCCTGCACAATGGGGATGATACTTTCCTCATCAGCCTCCACCGTTCCGCCGTATTCATAACCTATGTCCCCGGGAAGTTGGGGGGCTACGTTTTTCTCCATATGCGAAGCCAGCTTGGCGAACGCGGCGGCTTCGTTATACCCCCTGCGCACGTCGGCCATTACTGTCAGCGTACGCACTCCGTTGCGGCGTACAATCTGCCCCGGATACCAACGGGGCACAACCTCGCTTATCTGCCTGAGAGGTACCCGACCACCGGTCATGGTGGAAATATATTCATCACCGATTTCCGTGAAAGAGTCTGGAACCGATTTGTCTCGTGTCTTGAGCACCACATCCAGCGGATAATTCCCCTCCCACAGCGTGCCCGCCGTGACACGACCGTAGCTTGCTCCGAGTGCGGCGGAAGCCATCCCGCGGGTCACCCCCAGTTGCGAGGCGGTTACCGGATCGAGTTCCACCTGCAGCGCAGGCAACATCTCCTCGTAGTTGGTATGTACCCACACGAACTCTTCCTGCTCGCGCATGTAGTTCATCAGCGAATCTGCATAGCGTTTCAACTCCGCAATGTCCTCTCCTCTTAAACGAACTTCAATGGGAGTGGCAACCACGTTGTAGTCCAATTGTTTCAACTTCACATAGGCATTCGCCCAACGGTCGGACAGGTCGTTGGCGTAGCGGTCGAGCAACTCGACAGTAGCCATGTTCGACTTCGTATTGACAATGAACTGTGCGTAATTCTTGGCCGGCATGTTTGGAGCATAGGAGGTCTGAAAGCGGGGAGAGGAAGTTCCTATGAACGACGTAACGGACACTATGCGTTCGTCCCGTCTCAACACATCGTACACGCTGTCCGCCACTGCGGCGGTTCTCTCAATCGAGCTCCCCTGCGGAAGGTATATCTCCACGGCAAACTGGTCGCGATCGGCATTGGGCATCATGCGCACATCCAGTCTTTGCATAATGAATACTCCCAGCAGCACACTGCCCACACCCGAAGAAATAGTAATCCACGGATGACGGAAAGTGAACTTAAGAGCGGCTTCGTATCCGCGTTGCATGAACACGAGCATATTGAACCCCTTCTTCTCCGTGTCTGCCTTCTTCAGTCCGAGCCCGTTCTTGATGAGCGCATACTCCAGAAACGGAATGAATACCATGGCTACAATCAACGAAGTCATCAACGAGATAGTTAACGTCCACGGAAAGTGTTTCAGGAAGTCCGCCTTCTCTCCGGTCATGGTAATGAGCAAAGGGAAGAAGATAACGCAGAGGCAGAGCGTGGCAAGAAAGATGGAGCCGAAGTAATCCTTAGCGCTGCTAATGGCGGCATGCCACCGCGAAACGCCCTTGTCCAGCTTTTCCAGATAGGCGTCTATCACGATGATGGAATTGTCCACAATCATACCCAGCACCACAATAAGGGCTGCCAACGTCACGGTATTCAACTCAATGCCAAAGAACAACATGATACCGATAGAAATAAATATACTCACCGGAATGGAAGTAGCCGCCACCACAGCCGACTTGAACGGGAAAAGCACCATCATCACGGCAATGACCACGACAATGGACACCGCAAGGTCGCGCAAAAAAGAGGTCACGGATTCGTTTACCACCTTAGGCTGGTCGGCAATGCGCAGCATCGAAACACTTTCGGGGAGTTCCGTGCGGAACTCATCGAGCACTTTATCCACTTCCTTCCCGAAAGCAACGATGTTGTTCCCCTCTCTCATTTCCATCGAGAGCAATATGGTCTTCTTCCCGTTGCTTCGTATATAACTGTCGGGCACATCGTATTCACGCACCACACGCGCCACATCACGCAAGCGGATGTTGTTTCCCTCAAGGTCGGCGTAGATAATCTGCTCGGCTATTTCCCGCTCGTTGCCATAGGCGCTCTTTACGTAGATGGGTAGGTCGGAATCTCCGTTGTCGGCATGTGCTCCGCCCGTGGTGAAGTCTTGCGAGGCGAGTTGCATCATCAACACATTCCGGTCGATACCGTAGGTAGCGAGTTTCTCCTTATCTATATATACGCTTATCTGTTCTTTCTGCAAACCGTAACGGCGAAGATTCGACACCGATTCGATACGGCGCAACCGCCCTTCAAGCCTTGTAAGATAGGTTTCCAGTTCACGATAGGTTTTATCTTCAGACTCCAAAGTAATGAGCAGTGCCGAGGTGTCTCCGAAATCATCATTGGCAATCAGCGCCAGCACTCCGGGCGGGAGTTGCGCTTTAAATCCGGAGAGTCCGTGTTTTATTTTAGACCATACCTCATCCTTGTTGTGTACATCCTCGCTTAACTCCACCATCACATAGAGGCGTCCGTTTTGCGACATGCTGTAAGTTTTCTTCTTGCGCACTTCCTTGTAGGTAAATAGGAACTCCTCGAGAGGTTTAGCCACCTGTTCCTCTATCTCCACGGAAGTGGCTCCCGGATAGATAGCCACAATAACTCCCTGCCTCACCGTGAAGACAGGGAACTCCTGCTTAGGCATAACCGCTATGGCATACATGCCCACAAGTACCAGTACGGTTATAAAGAAAAGCATCAAGCGGTTGTAACGCATACATGCTTCTATGAATCCTGTCTTCTGCCTCATAACGTTTTTACTTTAGTTCCCTCGCCCACTTTCTGCATACCTTCCACAATCACTTCCATTCCTTCGGACAGTCCGCTTACTATCTGCACGCCCCGTTCGGTGAATCCTCCTGTCTCTACGGTCACTGCCGTGGCTTTTCCGTGTTGAACGCACCATACAAACCTGCGTCCCGTGTCGGATACCTGTACTGCATGATTGGGAACAACCATGAAAGAGACATTCGTCACCTCTCCGGTATCAAGGGAAACGTTGCACACCATACCGGGCATCAACTGCCCGTCTGCATTGGACAGGGAAATTCCGGCATCGTAGGCATGTGTCAGGGCATTGCCCATCACTCCCTTCTCGCTTACCTTACCGGTGTATTCTCTTCCCAATGCCGGCACATTGACATTAGCTTCGGCTTCCAGTGAGAGAAGACGTACCTCCCGTTCGGGTACGGATATCCTGACTCTTACGGTTCGTATGTCGAGTAAGGTGAACACAGCCCGTCCAGCCATCACATTTTCTCCGGCTTCCGCCAAATGTCTACCCACCACGCCGTCCACGGGAGCGTAAAGTTTGGAATCCGCCAAATTCTGCCGGGATATTTCGTACATAGAACGCGCCTGTTCCAAACGGGTTTGGGTTTCTATATACTTTATTTCGGGCAAGCTTCCTCCATCGTACAGGAGTTTCATACGTTTCATGGCATCTTCCGCTTGTTCGAGACTCGCTTTGGCTGCGTTGCAGGATTGTTGTAAAGTCCCGGCATCGAGTTCGGCGAGTAAGGCACCCTTAGCCACGCGTTGCCCTTCGGTTACATACGTGCGACGCACGGTTCCCTGTACTCTAAAACTGAGGCTAACGGACGTTTCCTCCTCGATGATTCCCACATAGTTCAGCCTCGAGATACCGGGTTCGGGGGTCATTCTGACGGTCCGGACGGAAATCACACGTTCCGTTTCTTTCTGTGGAGAGCGTGAAGAGCACCCCGCACACAGGAGTACGCTCCCGGATATTAATACTGTCAGTAAAGCGTTTGTTTTCATATGGCTTTGCTTCTTTAATTTCAACGGCAAAGTTCGAGACTATTCGGGAGAAGGTAATATCCCTCTTTCGTGTATAAATGTTCTAAAACTCCTTTTTATATACGTTTTGTTTGTTTTCGATGTTTTTTATCCATTCTTTTGATATAAAAAAGAGGAATATGGAACATGCCATCGCTCAATTATCCATTGCCCGCGTACTGGAAAATGTCCCCGGGTTGAAACACTTTGAGAACGAGCTTTTGATAACAGATCACCTGTGTAACTATCACTTGCAGGATATTCCTTATTTCAGATACCCGATGCGCATCGACGGAGTGGCCATATTGGTATCGAGAAAAGGGCATGCGGAAGGCGGCATAAATCTTCGGAAATATCGTGTAGGGGAGAAGCAGTTGCTTATTTGCAAACCGGGAGACATCGTACATATAACGAGCGCCGTGGATAGTCCGAGGGCTCTTCTTATTTCAGCGTCTCTGTTGCAGAACCTGCAAATTGACATGAAGAACTTTATACCCGCCGTCATCCACCTGAAGCATAACCCGGTGTTCGAACTGACTCCCGAACAGACGGAAGAATTGACTTTCTACCACGATCTTATCGAAAAGAACATCAGCGAAAAGAGTGTTTTCCGGAAAGAAATCATCATGCATTTACTCACCGTTTTTCTGTATAAAATAGGTTCTTTTCTGGAAATCTATCAGCGTGAAGACAATACGGAAGAGAAAGTACAGCCCAAACGGGAGGAACAGATATTTACCCGTTTCATGGAGTTGGTGGGCAAGCATCATCAGAAGGAACGGCAAGTGGAATTTTACGCCCGGGAGTTGTTCCTGAGTCCAAAGTATTTTTCGTCTGTGGTAAAACGAGTCAGCGGACAAAGCGCAAGCAAGTGGATAGAGGGATATGTGATACTGGAGGCCAAGTCTTTGCTGAAGTTCTCCGAGATGTCCATACAGGAGATCTCCCTGTATTTGAACTTCCCCAATCCTTCGTTTTTCGGGAAGTATTTCAAACGGCAGACCGGCATGTCGCCGGGCGAGTACAAGGCTACATAAAAGGAAGAAAGAGAATAAATGGAATTACCTCTGCCGTGACGGACAACATCCGGAAACCGGAGACAAGGCTTCCGGCATATCGTTTCGTCACGGCAGAGGTAATCTGTTACCGGGAGAGAACTGTGTTACCACTCTCCGGCTCGCCCGGTCGGCATCCACACCGGGCATCCGTTACAGGAGGCGCAACGTCTTACGCCGCGCCGAATCACATTCTTGCCGGCACTTCGATGCCCAGAAGTTCCATACCCAGCCGCACGATCTTCGCCACGTTCGCAGAAAGAGCGATGCGGAACACGCGCAACGCCTCGTCCGGTTCGCGCAGGATACTGAAATCGTGATAGAACTGGTTGTACTCCTTCACCAAATCGTAAACGTAGTTGGCTATTACCGAAGGGCTGTAATCATCGCCCGCCTGCTTTACGATTGCGGCAAACTCAGCCAGCATTTGTATGAGCCCTTCCTCCTTCTCGCTCAGCGAAATGTCGGCAAGCAGCGTGCCGGGCAGAGTGATACCAGCCTCGGCAGCCTTGCGCAGCACAGACTGTATGCGGGCATAGGTGTATTGAATGAAAGGACCCGTGTTACCGTTAAAATCGATGGATTCCTTGGGATTGAAGGTCATATTCTTGCGGGCATCCACTTTCAGGATGAAATACTTCAATGCGCCCAATCCCACGATGCGGGCTATGTCGTCGGCTTCTTCCGGTGTGAGCCCGTCGAGTTTACCAAGTTCCTGCGATGTTTCCCTGGCTGTCGCAATCATCTCTTCCATCAGGTCGTCCGCATCCACTACCGTTCCTTCGCGCGATTTCATCTTTCCCTCGGGCAGTTCCACCATGCCGTAAGAGAAGTGCACAAGGCTCTTCCCCCACTCGAAACCGAGTTTGTCGAGCAGGATAGAGAGCACCTGGAAGTGATAGTTCTGTTCGTTACCCACCACATATATCATCTTGTCTATGGGATAGTCGTCGAAGCGGAGTTTCGCCGTACCAATGTCCTGCGTCATGTACACGGACGTTCCGTCGGCACGTAACAGGAGCTTATGGTCTAATCCTTCGGCCGTAAGATCCGCCCACACGGAGCCGTCTTCTTTCTTGAAGAAGAAACCCTTTTGCAATCCCTCCAGTACTTTCTCTTTTCCTTCGAGATATGTTTCCGACTCGTAATAGATTTTATCGAAATCGACACCCATCTTGCGATAAGTTTCATCGAACCCGGCGTATACCCAGTTGTTCATCATGCTCCACAGGGCGTGCACCCCGGCATCGCCTGCTTCCCATTTGACCAGCATTTCACGGGCTTCGCGCATCAGGGGCGAGGCGGCTTCGGCTTCTTCCTTGCTCATCCCGTTCTGCATAAGTGCGGCTACTTCGGCCTTGTAGTGTTTATCGAACGCCACGTAGTAGTCGCCCACCAGATGGTCGCCCTTCTTGCCCGACGATTCGGGAGTCTCGCCGTTGCCGTACTTCTGCCATGCCAGCATGGACTTGCAGATGTGTATGCCGCGGTCGTTCACAATGTTGGTTTTCACCACGCGGTTCCCGTTCGCCTCCATGATGTTCGCCAACGCTTTACCGAGCAGGTTGTTGCGCACATGACCGAGATGAAGAGGTTTGTTGGTGTTAGGTGAAGAGTATTCTATCATCACCAACGGAGCCTGTTCCGCTGGACGGGCGATTCCATAGCAAGAATCGGCGTGAATGGCATCGAGGAGTTGTAACCACGCCTTCGAGGCAATGGTCAGGTTCAGGAAACCTTTGATGACGTTGAACGCCGAGACAACGGAGGTGTTGTTAAGCAAATAGTCGCCTATTTCCTGCGCCGTGAGTTCGGGACTTTTTTGGGAGATGCGCAGAAAAGGGAAAACCACAAGTGTGAGATGTCCTTCAAATTCTTTTTTCGTTTTTTGCAGCTGCACTTGCTCCACAGGCACTTCCCGGGCATACAGTTTTTTCAATCCATCTACAACGGATAAAGCTAATTTCTCTTCTATATTCATGATTATAATCTATTTTCCCGCCGCAAAGATATTACATTTTAACAAGATAGGAAGCGAGCGACGGGTTATTTAAAGGAGCGGACAAAGCGAAAAGCGGGAACGGAAAGAAAAACATGTATGGCGCACCGGCCGGACAGGACACAAGAAAACAAGCTTCACATCGTACCGGAGAACCGCACGGGTACGGTACTTTTACAGTACCCGTCTCTTGAACGAACCGCTCCCGTACGGTTCCCGAACCGTACCCGCATGGTTCGCCCCGCCTTTTCCGGGGTTAACTATAAGCTGATTATAAGCCACTTGAAACGACCCCGGAATCATTCTCGCATAGATGCAGAACAGGCTTATACCGGACCCGCACAGCACATCCGCCCAAACAAAGCGGTTACGGAAGGAGATAAAAAAATAACGGATGTACCGACACTTTCAAGTCGCCACATCCGTTACCTTTTTCCTGTTCAGGAGAAGTTATTCAACCGCATCGAGCAATTCGGCTCCTGCCTTGAATTTCGCCACTTTCTTCGCGGGAATCGTTATTTTCTTCTTAGTAGAGGGATTTACACCCGTACGCGCAGCTCTCTCGGCAACACTGAACGTACCGAATCCTACCAATGACACTTTGTCGCCTTTTTGCAAAGTTTGCTTTACCGAAGCCATAAAGGCATCCAATGCTTTCTTGGAATCCGATTTCGTCAAACCGGATTCAGCAGCAATTGCGCTAATAAGTTCTGACTTATTCATAATAATTAGAATTAAAAAAAATGATTACACAAAAGGAGTCTTCATGTAAGAGGCTTACATGCCAGACAAAAATAGAGCAATATTTCTGAATATCAAATAAAAACGTTTAAAAAAGACCTGCGAAAAGAAAAAAAAGAGACGGGAAGGAAGGTTTGCTGTCACAAAACGGATTTTATTTGTACTTTTGCAACAACTTGTAACGAAACTTACGGAAAATGAACACCATACCCACCATCACCAAGAATCTTTTAATCATAAATATATTGCTGTTCCTTGCCGCTTTCGTAGCCAAAGGCTACGGAATCGACCTGACCGAATACCTCGGACTGCATTTCTTTATGGGCGAGAACTTCAACGTAGCGCAACTCATCAGTTACATGTTCATGCACGGCGGTTTTACGCATATCTTCTTCAACATGTTCGCCCTGTGGATGTTCGGTCGTGTACTGGAGCAGATGTGGGGACCGCGGCGTTTCCTCTTCTACTACCTCGTATGCGGCATCGGAGCCGGATTTATTCAGGAAGTGGTGCAGTATGTACACTACGCAACGGTGCTCTCCGAATACAGCGCGGTCAACACCGGACTGGAGGTTATCCCCATGCAGGAGTATCTCAACGGCATGGTCACCGTAGGAGCATCGGGAGCAGTATATGCCATTCTGCTCGCGTTCGGGATGACATTTCCCAACATGCCCATGTTCGTGTTTCCGTTGCCCGTACCCATCAAAGCCAAGTATTTCGTCATCGGTTACGCACTCATAGAACTCTATGCGGGTTTGGCAAACAATCTCGGAGACAACGTGGCGCACTTCGCCCATCTTGGCGGAATGGTATTCGGACTGATACTGATTCTATACTGGAGAAAAAACAATAGACGAAATGACTTCTTTTATAACTGAACTGAAACAGTCTTTCCAACGGGGAAGCATTTATCTTCAACTTATTTACATCAATGTGGCGATGTTCGTCGTCGTCACGCTGAGTAAGATCATCCTGCAACTCTTCAACCTCAGCCCCGGACGTTTGTTCGACTTTCTGGAACTACCCGCATCCATCGACAGGATTGCCACACAACCATGGTCTCTGCTTACCTATATGTTCATGCATCAAGACCTGCTGCATATCCTCTTCAACATGCTGTGGCTCTACTGGTTCGGAACGTTGTTCCTGCTGTTCTTCTCGTCAAAGCATTTCCGCGGACTCTACATACTCGGAGGCATATGCGGAGGCGTGCTTTACATCGCGGCATACAACATATTCCCTTACTTCCGTCCGCTGGTTGCCGAATCATTGATGCGGGGCGCATCCGCCTCGGTACTTGCCATCGTTGCCGCAACCGCCTATCGCGAACCCAACTACTCCATACGCCTGTTCCTGTTCGGCAGCGTACGCCTGAAGTATATTGCACTGGCAGTTATCGGTATTGACCTCTTGTCCGTAACCTCTGCAAACGGAGGCGGGCACATCTCGCATCTGGGCGGAGCACTTGCGGGACTGTGGTTCGCATCGGCTTTGCAAAAGGGACGGGACCTCACGGCATGGATCAACCGTATCATAGACTCTCTCGCACACCTCTTCCGAGGCAAAACCGGTACTCCCCGGATGAAAGTGAAAGCAACCCAAGGAAAACGCGGACAGGACTACGACTACAACGCCCGCCGGAAAGCGAAATCCGAGGAGATAGACCGGATATTGGACAAACTCAAGAAATCGGGATACGACAGCCTGACCACCGAAGAGAAGAAAAGCCTCTTCGATGCCAGCAAGCGATAACAGCTTGAGATTACAGAAATTATGAAACACCTGAGCAACCTATTCGCTTACCTCGTCACGACAGTAAACTTCTTTTTCACCGTTTGTTTACTATTCACGGCATACAGCGCTTACATACAACCTACCGAACATCCCATAGAATCTTGCATGGGATTGGCGTTTCCCGTCTTTCTCATTATTAATGTGGGATTCTTGGCCTGGTGGCTCATCATCCGCAGATACAGGATAGCCCTGCTTCCGCTTGCCGGACTACTATTGTGCATTCCGCAGATAAGAAACAGCTTCCCTGTCAATTTCCACACAGAGAATCTTCCCGAGGGCTGTTTCAAGGTATTATCCTACAATGTGATGGGCTTCGACGGGGTAGACAAGCCCGAACAGGGGAATCCCATCCTCAACTATCTTGCCCGCAGCAAAGCGGATATACTCTGCCTGCAAGAGTACAACGTACACACCAACCCGCGCTTTCTCCTGCAGGAAGACGTAGACAAGGCGCTTGCAGCCTACCCCCATCGCAGCATAAACGCAGTAGGTTCCGGAAAGGCCAGACACAACCGGATTGCCTGTTACTCGAAATATCCCATCCTCTCGGCAAAGGTCATCGATTACCGGAGCGAATACAATGGTTCCGTAGCTTACGAAGTATTGATAGGAAAAGACACCGTGCTTCTCATCAACAATCACCTTGAATCGAATAAACTCACGAAGACCGACAAGGCCGCGTACGAAGAGATACTCAAATCTCCGGAGAAAGATAAGGTACGGAGCGGAGTGCGCCTGCTCATAAGAAAGCTTGCCGAAGCCTCCGTGCTGCGGGCTCCCCAAGCAGACAGTGTGGCACGCCTCATCGCCGCATCAAGACACAGTCACATTATCGTATGCGGCGACTTCAACGATACCGCGCTCTCGTATGCCTACCGGGTGATAGGCAACCGGCTGAAAGATGCGTTTGTCAACTCGGGAAGAGGGGCGGGCATATCTTATAACCAACACAGGTTTTACTTCCGGATAGACCACATACTGCACAGCGACAACTTAAAGAGTTACCGTTGCACGGTAGACCGCTCCATCAAGGATTCCGACCACTATCCCATATGGTGCCACTTATTGAAAAAGAACGATTGAGAGCGATAGCAATAAAAAACATAACTTCTAATCCATTCAACATCATGTGCAAGAAATCCTTATTCGTTTTAGCAGCAAGTTGTATGATGTACTCCTGCGCTACACGGACGGAGAGTAACCCGTTCTTCACCGAATTTCAAACCGAATACGGCGTACCGCCTTTCAACACGCTGAAACTGGAACACTATGAACCGGCTTTCATGAAAGGCATGGAAGAGCAAAATGCGCTTATCGATTCCATCATCAACAATCCCGAAACTCCTTCTTTCGAAAATGTAATCGTGGCGCTCGACAACAGTTCGCCCATACTTGACCGCGTGAGCAGCGTTTTCTTCAACCTCACGGGAGCCGAAACCACCGACGAACTGACCGCACTCTCCATGAAGCTCGCGCCGATACTCTCGGAACACGAAGATAACATCTCGCTCAATCAGGCTCTGTTCAGGAAAGTAGACGCCGTGTACCGGCAAAAAGACAGTCTGTCGCTCACTACCGAACAGTTGCGACTGTTGGAAAAAACTCACCGGAATTTTATCCGCTCGGGCGCCAATCTTCCGGCGAAAGCCCAGGAACGCCTGCGCATCATAAACAAGGAGCTCTCTACGCTGGGACTCAGCTTCAACGACCATATCCTGAACGAGAACAACTCGTTCAAACTCTTTGTAGAGAAAGAAGAAGAGCTTGCCGGACTCCCCGAATGGGTACGCCAAAGTGCGGCGGAAGAAGCCAAAGCAGCCGGACAGCCGGGCAAATGGCTATTCACCCTGCACAACGCAAGCCGCCTTCCTCTTCTCCAATATGCAGACAACCGCCCGCTGAGAGAGCAGGTGTACAAGGCTTATATCAACAGAGGCAACAACAACGACGCAAACGACAACAAGCAAATCATCGCGGACATCGTTCGTCTGAGACTCGAAAAGGCTCAACTGCTCGGATTCGACTGCTTCTCCAACTTCATTCTGGACAACAGGATGGCGAAGAACTCCGCCACCGTTATGGATTTTCTGGGAAATCTCTGGCAATACGCTTTGCCCAAAGCAAAGGCGGAAGCGGCCGAATTGCAGGCACTCATGGACAAGGAAGGCAAAGGCGAGAAACTTGAAGCGTGGGATTGGTGGTACTACACCGAGAAACTCCGTAAAGAGAAATACAACCTCGAAGAAGACCAGATAAAGCCTTACTTCCCTCTTGAAAGTGTGCGTGACGGTGCGTTCATGGTAGCCAACAAACTCTATGGCATAACGATGACGAAACTCGAAGGCATCCCCGTGTACCATCCGGATGTGGAAGTGTTCGAGGTGAAAGACGCCGACGGTTCGCACTTGGGTATCTTCTACGTAGACTATTTTCCTCGCAAAGGCAAGAGAGGAGGCGCATGGATGAGCAGCTATCGGAGTCAGCAGGGAAGTATCCGTCCGTTGGTGTGCAACGTATGCAACTTCACCAAACCGATAGGAGACACCCCGTCGCTCCTGACTCTTGACGAGGTGGAAACGCTGTTTCATGAGTTCGGACACGGATTGCACGGGCTGCTGACCAAGTGCAACTATAAAGGGGTATCGGGTACGAACGTGGTACGTGATTTCGTGGAGCTACCCTCGCAAATCAACGAACATTGGGCCACCGAACCCGAGGTACTGAAAGCTTACGCCAAGCATTACCTCACAGGCGAGGCAATCCCCGACAGTCTCATCGATAAGATACAGCAACAAGCCACTTTCAACCAAGGCTTCATGACCACCGAACTGCTTGCAGCCGCCATTCTCGACATGAATCTGCACAACCTGACGGATACTTTAAACCTCGATGTGACAGTGTACGAGAAGCAGGCGATGGACGCCCTCGGACTGATTCCGGAAATTGCTCCGCGCTATCGGACCACATACTTCAGCCATATCATCGGAGGGTATGCCGCAGGATATTACAGTTACCTGTGGGCGAACGTGCTGGACAGCGACGCTTTCGAAGCATTCAAGGAAAACGGCATCTTCGACACTCGCACCGCCCATCTCTTCCGCAGCAATATCCTGGAGAAAGGAGACAGTGAAGACCCGATGATACTCTACAAGAACTTCCGGGGTTCCGAACCCAAACTTGAACCCATGCTCAAGAAGCGGGGCATGAAATAAGATTCTCAGATAAGCGTTTCCCAACCGGGAGACGCTTATTTTTTGTACCCCACACACAATACCATATATTTAAATGTATTACACGCGGGGAAAACAGCCCTGCGCCATACACACCGAAACGTGGGTTTTACTTTTTCACAAAGAACTGACATATAAGCTGCCGGCAGAGTCTGTAAACACCGGCGGAATACCCCCTTTGCCGGGTTCCCGTACCACACCCGTACGGTTCCCGAACCACACTTGTGCGGCTTTCGTACCACACCCGTATCGTTCGGGAACCATACGGAGATGCTTTCCGAAGGCGGTCTGAGACCTGCCGTCACGGGGGTTCTTTTCTTAACCTCATACCTGCAATCAGTAAAATAAAAAAGACACGATGAAAACGACAGAGAGAAAACTCCGAGACACAGGAATACCCCTTTCAGAGCATTGTCGTACAAGCCCTTAAATTCTTCCCCGCAGTGCAAATATTTACACTTCTTCGTTCCAAATGTGAAAAAAAAGCTATATTTGCAGCCTTGTACGCCGTAGTAATCAATCAAAATGTAATCATATAATAAATTTAGTAACATGCAAAACAAAGGATTTGTAAAGCTCTTTGCGTTACTGCTCACCTTGGTGTGTGTGTTCTATCTTTCATTCTCTTTTGTAACCCGCCATTACACCAACAAGGCGAAGGAGTTTGCAAAAGGAGATGTAAAAATAGAGCAGGACTACTTGGACTCCCTCGCTAACGAGAAAGTTTGGCTGGGCAACTATACGCTGAAACAATGCCGCGAAATGGAAATCAGTTTAGGTCTTGACCTGAAGGGAGGTATGAACGTTATCCTCGAGGTTTCCGTACCCGACGTTATCAAAGCACTGGCAGACAACAAGCAGGATGAGGCTTTCAATCAGGCGTTGGCGAATGCCTCCAAGCAGGCAATCACGAGTCAGGAAGACATCATCTCGCTGTTTGTCAAAGAATATCGTAAACTCGCTCCGGGCGCTACCCTCGCGGAACTTTTCGCCACGCAGCAGTTGAAAGACAGAGTAAATCAGAAAACCTCGGACGCCGAAGTGGAGAAAGTAATCCGCGAAGAGGTGAAGATAGCCATAGACAACTCATACAACGTACTCCGTACCCGTATCGACCGTTTCGGCGTGGTGCAACCCAACATCCAGAGTCTGGAAGACAAGATGGGACGTATCATGGTGGAACTTCCGGGTATCAAAGAGCCCGAACGTGTGAGAAAACTCCTGCAAGGTTCCGCCAATCTTGAGTTCTGGGAAACGTATAATGCCAAAGAGGTCGCTCCCTACCTGCAAGCCGCAGACGTAAAGCTACGTGGTTTGCTCGCAAGTGAAACTGAAGTCGAAGATACCGTAGCCACGGAGAGCGAAGCCACTCCTGCCGTTCAACCCGCAATGAACACGGCCGACAGCCTTGCCGCTGCATTAAAAGGCGAAGCTCAGACTCAGAGCATCGACTTGGCACAAATCAAGAAAGAACATCCGTTGCTTGCCATTCTGCAAGTAAACTCCGGTGCGCAGGGACCCGTGGTGGGATATGCCAACTACAAAGATACCGCTGAAATCAACCGCTATCTCTCCATGAGAGAAGTACAGGCCGAACTGCCAAAAGACCTGCGTCTGAAGTGGGGGGTGTCTCCTTTTGAATACGACCCGAAAAAACAAACGTTCGAATTGTATGCCATCCGCTCCACAGAACGCAGCGGTCGCGCCCCGCTGGAGGGAGACGTGATAACGAATGCACGCGACGAGTTCGACCAGTATAGCAAGCCTGCCGTAAGCATGTCCATGAACACCGACGGAGCACGTCGCTGGGCACAGCTTACCAAACAGAACATCGGCAAGAGCATAGCCATCGTGCTGGACGGTTATGTGTACTCCGCCCCCAACGTAAATCAGGAAATCACCGGCGGAAACTCGCAAATCACCGGTCACTTCACTCCCGAAGAGGCGAAAGACTTGGCAAACGTACTGAAGTCCGGTAAGATGCCCGCACCTGCACGCATCGTACAGGAAGACATCGTGGGTCCGTCTCTGGGACAAGCCTCCATCAACGCGGGAATCTTCTCATTCGTTGTGGCATTGGTGCTGCTCATGGTGTACATGTGCGTGATGTATGGTTTCATCCCCGGTATGATTGCCAACGGCGCGTTGGTGCTCAACCTCTTCTTCACGCTCGGTATCCTTTCATCGTTCCAAGCCGCGCTTACCATGTCCGGTATTGCCGGTATGGTACTCTCGCTGGGTATGGCGGTAGACGCCAACGTGCTTATCTACGAGCGTACGAAAGAGGAACTCCGTGCGGGTAAAGGTGTTCGCAAAGCTTTGGCAGACGGTTACAGCAATGCATTCTCTGCCATCTTCGACTCGAACCTGACGTCTATCATCACAGGTATCATCCTCTTCAATTTCGGTACGGGTCCCATCCGCGGATTTGCCACCACGCTTATCATCGGTATCCTGATATCGTTCTTCACCGCCGTGTTCATGACGCGTTTGGTGTACGAGCACTTTATGAACAAGAACAAATGGGGTAACCTTACGTTCGACTCCAAACTGTCGAGAAACATGCTTACGGATGTGAAATTCGACTTCATCGGACGAAACAAGACATGGTTCACCGCAACGGTCGCCACCTTACTCATTGCCGTTGGTTCGCTCGCGTTCCGTGGTTTGAGCCAAAGCATCGACTTTACGGGCGGACGCAACTTCAAGGTACAGTTCGAACAACCCGTAGAACCGGAAGAAGTGCGGAGCCTTATCGCCAATAAATTCGGAGATGCCAACGTAAGCGTCATCGCCATCGGAACGGACAAGAAAACCGTGCGCATCAGCACCAACTACCGCATCGACGAAGAAGGGAACAATGTGGATTCCGAAATCGAAGCGTTCTTATACGAAGCGTTGAAGCCGGTGCTCACACAAAACATTACGCTCGAAACATTCATCGACCGCGAAAACCATACGGGAGGCAGTATCATCAGTTCGCAAAAAGTGGGTCCGAGTATAGCGGACGACATCAAGACTTCCGCCATGTGGTCAGTGGTGCTCGCACTGATAGCCATCGGTCTGTACATCCTCATACGCTTCCGGAACATCGCGTACAGCGTAGGCTCCGTGATTGCGCTCACCACCGACACGTTGCTCATCTTGGGAGTATACTCTCTTTGCTGGGGCTGGATGCCTTTCTCGCTGGAAATAGACCAAACGTTCATCGGAGCAATCCTGACGGCAATCGGTTATTCTATAAACGATAAGGTGGTTATTTTCGACCGCGTACGCGAATTCTTCGGACTATATCCGAAGCGTGACAAAAAACAGTTGTTCAACGACTCGCTCAACACAACATTGTCACGTACCATCAACACCTCGTTCAGTACATTAATCGTATTGTTGTGTATTTTCGTGCTTGGCGGCGACTCCATCCGCAGCTTTGCCTTTGCCATGATTCTGGGTGTGGTTGTAGGCACGCTTTCTTCGTTGTTCGTAGCCTCACCCATCGCTTACATAATGATGAACAAGGATAAGCAGGGCGAAAGCACAGAGAAAAACTGATGACAAACAAAAGAACCTTGGCTGAATAAAGAAGTTTCTTTATATCACTTATACAATAAACTCCGGGAGTTGCCACCGCACTTCCGGAGTTTATTTTTCAGACAGACGGGAAAAGAAGCCCCCTGCCGCAAGAAAAAAGACGCCGCACAGTAAATGTTGTTGAAACAATGGACGAAGGGAGATACCGAAGCATCGGTTTGTATCGTATAAAACCTGAGCATCTCCGGATTCGGTTCTTTTGAATAAAAAAAGCAATCGCCCGTATGCCGCCAATCAGGGAACTCCCCGTGCGTATCATACAAGCGGTTGCTTTTATGTTGATGCGGTTACTCTCAGAGCAGTTATTCCGCGCTACCGGCAAACTCCATGAGATAGGCTTTAATGAAACCATCTATCTTACCGTCCATGACTCCGTTTACGTCCGAAGTCTGGTAGTTCGTGCGATGATCTTTCACCCGCCGATCATCGAAGACGTAACTGCGTATCTGCGAACCCCATTCTATTTTCTTCTTTCCTGCCTCTACCTTGGCTTGTTCAGCCATACGATGCTGAAGTTCCTTATCGTAGAGTATGGAGCGGAGCTGTCTCAACGCATTCTCACGATTCTTAGGTTGATCTCTGGTTTCAGTGTTCTCGATCAGAATTTCCTCTTCTTCGCCCGTATAGGGATCTTTGAACTGGTAGCGCAAACGGACACCGGACTCTACCTTATTCACATTTTGCCCACCGGCACCGCTGGACCGGAAAGTATCCCACGATATATTTGCCGGCTGAATATTCACCTCGATGGTATCATCAACAAGCGGAGTCACAAACACGGATGCGAAAGAGGTCATGCGCTTGCCCTGTGCATTGTAGGGAGAGACACGTACAAGGCGGTGCACCCCGTTTTCTCCTTTGAGATAACCGTACGCATAGTCGCCCGATATTTCGATGGTACAAGTCTTTATACCTGCCTCGTCGCCTTCTTGTAGGTTAGAAATCACTGCTTTATAGCCATTGGTTTCGGCATAGCGCAGATACATCCGCATGAGCATATTCGCCCAATCCTGGCTCTCCGTACCTCCGGCCCCCGAATTGATTTTAAGCACGCAATCCATCTGGTCAGCCTCTTCGCGAAGCATGTTTTTCAGTTCGAGCGCCTCAACTGCGGCAGATGCCTGCACAAAAGCCTCATCTACCTCGGCTTCTGTCACAAGTTCGTCTTTATAAAAATCGAAAGCCAGCTGCAGTTCATCGGCAAGAGTCTTCACCTCATTGTAATCGGTGATCCATTGCTGCAAGCCTTTTACCTTCTTCATCTGCGCCTCAGCATTTTTCTGGTCATCCCAGAATCCGGGCGCTTGCGTGCGCAACTGTTCTTCCTCTACCTGAATCTTCTTCCCTTCGATATCAAGGTAACGGTTAAGCGCCTCGGTGCGTTCTTTAATGTCTTTAAGCTGTTCTGTGGTAATCATATTTTGAGATGCCTCTTGGTTGCTCAACATTTATTCCGAAATCGCCTTACACACGCAAGCACAAACTCACGGGCAAAGTATCGTTTTCCAATAAAGGTTTGAACAGATTTCAAACAAAACAACCTGCCCATTTGAGCATCGTAGAGAGGCTTGGCAGGTTATGCGTGGCGCAAAAATACGATTATTTTCACAAAAACCACTCATTCTCACAAACTTTCTATGTGTTTCCTACCCTCTTTTACTTTATCGGAACAAAAGCATTCACGGCTTTTCTTAATGATTTACTCTACACAAAACGATGTGGAACGCATAAAAAAACATACCTTTGCAAAGTCGAAAACCAATACTAAAAGAAGCACGCCAACCGTATCCAATGTATTTGCAAGCTTGTATCCGCTTCTAAGACACCTGCATTGCAAAACACCCGACAGAAGAGACGAAACGATACGGACTTTACTCACGCAACTTTAACTTATCGCCCCATGAATCAGATTTCTTCGGTATGTGTATACAGTGCGTCAAGCACGCAAATAGATTCCGCTTACTTCGAAGCCGCCCGGGAACTGGGTACACTGATTGCCGGACGTGGTATCCGGCTGATAAACGGAGCGGGAGGCATCGGACTGATGAGTGCCATAGCCGATGCTGCACTCTCGGCCGGAGGTGAAGTTACGGGAGTGATTCCCCGCTTCATGGTGGAACAAGGTTGGCATCATCGCGGACTCACTGAACTCATCGAGGTGGAGGGTATGCACCGGCGCAAACAACTCATGGCAGAAATGAGCGATGGAGTGATAGCCTTGCCCGGTGGTTGCGGCACACTCGAAGAGTTACTGGAAATCATCACTTGGAAACAACTCGGTCTCTACCTGAATCCTATTGTGATTTTGAATACCAAAGGCTATTTCGACTCCTTGCTGACCCAATTGCGGAATGCCATCGACGAACGCTTCATGAGAGCCCAGCACCAAGACATCTGGCATGTAGCACACACTCCCGCCGAGGCGATAGAGTTGTTGTATAGTACCCCAAAATGGGATAGTTCGGTACGTAAATTCGCTGCAATATAATATCCGTCATGTTCACATCCGCTACTATATCCAAAGGAATTCCACTACCCTATTCTCCCCAGCAAGACGACGGTATCACCGTACTTCTATTAGGATGTTTCGTTCTTTCAGCATACATTTTGTCGCATAGTCATCGTTTTCTGCTCCAGCTGGTCAAAGATTTCTTTCTGCATCGCGAACGCACCAACATCTTTGCCATCTCCACCGGTCCCGACATTCGTTACCTATTATTACTCATCGTTCAGACTTGCGTATTGGCAAGCCTGTGTCTGTTCAAGTATTTCATGGACCTCCGCCCCGAACTGTCGCAGCAAGTCTCCCCTCACCTCCTACTCGGAATTTATATTGGATCCTCCCTTCTTTTCCTTATCGTAAAATGGCTCTCATACAGTCTTATTGGTTGGATTTTTTTTAACGAAACTAAAACCGGAATGTGGCTGGAATCTTATTCCACACTTCTCTATTATCTCGGATTTATATTGTTCCCGTTCGCCTTGTTTCTTATTTATTTCAACTTAAATCTGAAAGCTACCGTCACCGTCGGATTATTTCTTCTTATTTCAATTAAATTATTGATTTTCTATAAGGAACTGAAGCTTTTTTGCAATCATTTATATGGCGGTATTCTTTTAATTTTGTACTTTTGTGCCCTTGAAATTGTACCCTGTTTCATTTTATACAGAGGTATGCTGCAACTGAACGAATATCTGATAATAAAAATTTAGGACGTTGAAAATTAAGAAAGTACTCGTTTCGCAGCCGAAACCGGCTTCCGAGAAATCTCCTTACTACGACATTGCCGAGAAATACGGCGTGACTATTGATTTCCATCCTTTCATCAAAGTAGAAAGCTTGTCCGCCAAAGAATTCAGACAACAGAAGATTTCTATTCCCAACCATACGGCTGTCATATTCACCTCGCGTCATGCCATCGACCACTTCTTCCAACTATGCGAAGAATTACGCGTGACTATTCCCGAAACCATGAAATATTTCTGCATTACGGAAACGGTGGCACTGTACATACAAAAATACGTACAGTATCGCAAACGTAAAATATTTTTCGGGAACACCGGGAAGTTCGAGGATTTGCTCCCCTCCATTGTAAAGCATAAGACCGAGAAGTTTCTGATACCAATGTCCGATGTGCATACGGATGAGATAAAGAATCTACTCGAAAAAAGCAAAATAGCTTTCTTCACCGAGGCTGTCATGTACCGTACCGTAAGCAATGACTTCGCCGCAGACAAGACATTCGACTATGACATGCTCCTCTTCTTCAGTCCTGCCGGAGTGAATTCGCTGCAAAAAAATTTCCCCGACTTCAAACAGGGAGATGTGAGAATAGGAACTTTCGGTTCTACCACCGCACAGGCAGTACGTGATTCGGGATTGCGTCTCGACCTTGAAGCACCCAGCGTACAGGCTCCCTCCATGACCGCAGCTCTTGAACTCTATCTGAAGGAAGCGAACAAGAGCAAATAAGAAACGACTAAGACCACACTTCATAGTAAATAATGGCGTGCAGAACAACACCCTGTACAAATCAGAAAGACTGAACAAGAAGAAACTCATCGAGCGACTGTTTGCAGGCGGCTCACGTTCTTTCTCGGTCTTTCCGCTGCGGGTGGTGTTTCTGCCTGTCGAAGAAACGGAAACTTCGGCATCCATCCTCGTAAGCGTATCCAAGCGTCGCTTCAAACGGGCGGTAAAACGTAATCGGGTTAAACGACAGATTCGCGAAGCGTACCGAAAGAACAAACAGGAACTCTGCCGCCATCTCGAAACCAACGGACAGAAAATCGCCATTGCATTCATCTACCTCTCGGACCGGCTGACTGAGTCAAGTGAAATAGAAGCGCGAATGAAGTTGGTACTGACGCGCATAACAGAAATCTTATACGCTCCCAAATGAAATGGCTTTCTTTTCTGCTTGTACTGCCCATTCGCTTCTACCAGAAGTTCTTATCTCCCCTTACACCTCCTTCGTGCCGGTTTACTCCTACCTGCTCACAATATGCCATTGAAGCTATCCGGAAACACGGCCCTTTCAGAGGACTGTATCTCACCCTGCGCCGCGTACTGCGTTGTCATCCGTGGGGAGGTTCGGGCTATGACCCCGTTCCCTGAGTACATTCTTTTTAAAACGCCTCCATATGACTCTTCCCCTCGACATACACACTCATCTGCAACCTGAAATACCGGGAACAGCCATACTCAACGTACAGCCCAACACATTCCACCCCCGGTCCGGAGAATACTATTCTATCGGAATTCATCCGTGGAGTCTGCCGGGCGACGCCAGCAAGCCTCCAACGAAGGCGAACCACAATGTTCTATCAGACGCCTCACTAAGCAGCAGCATCGGGCTGCTTTCCCGCCACGCAACTCACCCGCAAGTGATAGCCATCGGAGAAACAGGTATTGACAAACTATCGTCCGCCCCCTTATCCCTGCAAATGAAAATCTTTCGCTTGCATGCCGAACTGGCATCCAGCCTGCGCAAACCACTCATCATACATCTGGTAAAGGCTACTGACGAACTACTCGCTCTCAAACGCGAACTACGTCCCTCCGTTCCGTGGATAATTCATGGATTCCGAGGAAAAGCCACTGCAGCAGCACAGTATATCCACCACGGGATATATCTCTCTTTCGGCATGAAGCATCAAGAAGAAACGATCCGCTCCATACCCACCGAACGCTTGCTGCTCGAAACAGACGACAGCCACCTGCCCATCTCCTCGCTTTACCAACGAGTGGCATCTCTCCGGGGTGTTTTCGTGGAGGAACTTCACCGAAACATCCTTGCAAACATCGGCAATATATTCTTCTCCGAAGCCGAACACACTCGCGCACAGTAAGCCACAAAGCGGATTCGGGCTTCAAGGAAAAAGTCAACAAGCTGAATACAAAGGATATAACAAATAGGGGAAAAAGTTGTATCTTCAGATAAAGAGTCGTACTTTTGCCGCGTAGGACGCTTCTGACAAGCATATGTCCAAAGCCTGTCTTACCCGAATGCCACTTTTATTTGCAAGGATTTATTATTTTATATCAATAACCACTTTTTAAATTCCAATCATTCGATGAATTTTGTAGAAGAATTGAGATGGCGTGGCATGCTCCACGACATGATGCCCGGTACGGAAGAACTCATATCCAAAGAACAGGTAACCGCCTACGTAGGCATCGACCCCACGGCTGACTCACTCCACATCGGACACCTCTGCGGTGTGATGATGCTACGCCACCTGCAACGATGCGGACACAAACCGCTGGCACTCATCGGAGGAGCCACCGGCATGATTGGCGACCCTTCCGGCAAATCTGCCGAACGCAATCTGCTCGACGAAACAACACTGCGTCACAATCAGGAAGCCATAAAGAAACAGTTGGCAAAGTTCCTCGACTTTGAATCGGACGCTCCCAACCGTGCCGAGTTGGTGAACAATTACGACTGGATGAAAGACTTCACATTCCTCGACTTTGCACGCAAAGTGGGAAAACACATCACCGTCAACTACATGATGGCCAAAGACTCCGTAAAGAAGCGCCTGAACGGTGAAGCCCGCGATGGTCTATCGTTCACGGAGTTTACTTATCAGCTTCTGCAAGCATACGATTTTCTATACCTCAACCAGACCAAAGACTGCAAACTGCAGATGGGAGGTTCCGACCAATGGGGCAACATCACCACCGGCACGGAACTTATCCGCCGCACCAACGGCGGGGAGGCTTATGCGCTCACCTGTCCGCTTATCACAAAGGCGGATGGCGGCAAATTCGGTAAGACGGAGTCGGGCAACATCTGGCTCGACGCCCGCTACACTTCTCCTTACAAGTTCTACCAGTTCTGGCTGAACGTAAGCGATGCCGACGCCGAACGCTACATCAAGATATTCACCTCGCTCTCGCAGGAAGAAATCAAGGCGCTCACCGACGAGCACAAGGAAGCCCCACACATGCGCGTGCTGCAAAAGCGTCTGGCAAAAGAGGTTACCATCATGGTGCATTCCGAGGAAGAGTACGACGCGGCGGTGGACGCTTCCGGCATCCTGTTCGGAAACGCCACTTCGGACGCGCTCAAGAAGCTGGATGAGGACACGCTCCTTTCCGTTTTCGAAGGTGTTCCGCAGTTCGAAGTGTCAAGAAGCCTGTTCGGTGCGGGCGTGAAGGCCGTAGACCTCTTTGCCGAACACTCTGCGGTATTCGCTTCCAAAGGCGAAATGCGTAAACTGGTACAAGGCGGCGGCGTGTCTGTGAACAAAGAGAAGCTCGAGGCTTTCGACCGCGAAATTACTTCCGCCGACCTGCTGAACGATAAATACCTTCTGGTACAACGCGGAAAGAAGAATTACTACCTTATTATTGTGAAATAGAACGGAAAAGTAGCGGCATGTAATGCTGCGAAGCTCTCTTGTCCGATACATCCATAAGCCCGTTGGCGGAATTAAATAAACTCATTTAATTTTCGCCGACGGGCTATATAATTGTATACAGTTTGCAAACGGGTAAGTTTCGTTGCCCGGTAAAGGTACACGATGCAAGACAATACGTGGTTGCCAATCGGAAAAATTACCGGAAATAGAGTTCCATTTGTTTCCTGACACGCCGTAAACGGCTCCATTCTTGAAAATAAGTTTTAAAACATTTGCATATATGGGGAGCGTCTCTTATCTTTGCACCGCTTTTTAACAGAAAGCGTAATGTTTGGACTATGGTGTAATGGTAGCACAACAGGTTTTGGTTCTGTTTGTCTAGGTTCGAATCCTGGTAGTCCAACCAACAAAAACTCTCAATGGCAACTTCATGCCGTTGGGAGTTTTTTGTTTTCAGCATCATTCCACCCATTCTTCCCGTGACGGACAGAAGTACGTTTATCTCATTCGCAACAGATACGGTCGCCGACAGTAAGAAAAGCAGAACAAAACTCCCGGAACAATAAAAGAGAATGCGAAGAAAAAGAAATAATGAGAAGCCATACAGGTATGATACTTTTACGACACCAGCACCGTAGCCGAACCGTTCCTGCGTGGTTCCCGAACCGAACAAAGGATGTTCCCACGCCTCACCCGCATGCTCTCGCCAACGCCGGGAAATAACCGATGACAAACTATGCAGCGACTGTTTACAACAGAATACAATCATTGTTCCACACATAACGGAGTTGTTCGGCTTACCTCCGGAAGAGAAGAGGTAACAGCACAGAAAGAACAATACAGAAGAAGCTTTAAAAGCAGGAATATGAAAAGGACGGCGTCCGTCGCGCCTTGTTTACAGCACTATTCAAAGCAGAGATTTCTCTTAAAATAAAAAGGCAAGAGACCGTCTCAATACAGATAGTTGAGACAGCTTCTTGCCTTTTTTGTATCCGACAAGAGCCGACATTTTGTCGACTGTAAAACCTTTATCCGTTTCTTATCCGAGCAGTTCCTTCACCTTGGCGGAGATAGCTCGCCCTTCTGCCAACCCGGCAAGTTTTTTGGAAGCTACACCCATCACCTTACCCATGTCTTTACCACCCGAAGCGCCTGTTTCGGCAATGATGGCTTTCAATGCGGCTTCCAGTTCCTCCGCACTCATCTGCCTGGGCAGATAGGTTTCAATCACTTTCACCTGAGCCAGTTCCTCTTCCGCCAAGTCCTGACGCCCTTGCTGCACGTAGATTTCAGCTGCATCCTTGCCTTGCTTCACTAACTTCTGCATAATCTTCAGGGCGGCTTCGTCCGTTAGCGTATCGTTGGCTCCGGGAGCGGTTTTAGCTTCGAGAAACACTTTCTTTACGTTTCTAAGGGTTTCGAGAGCCACTTTGTCTTTGGCTTTCATCGCATTTTTAATGTCTTCGCTGACTTTCTCAAATAGATCCATGTGTATATTCGTTTTTCTTCGTTTGATTTATGATATGCCGTACGCGCCTTCCCTGCTTCTTTCCCGTCTTCATTCCCCGCACGCGTCCGCCGCGGATTCCCTTTCCTTACCTAAAGGGGTGAAAGCGATCCGTAAGATGCGATGTGTGAAGCGACACGTGCGGGAGGCGTACTTTCAATCCGCTAAAAGGTGATGACCTCGCCCGGTTCAGCAGTGCTGCGAGCCTCTTCCCCGGCAAGTTGTTCTTCCGTTTCGGATTTCTCCTTGATGAGATTCAACGTGGTCTTATCGCGCAGATAAGTGGGAGTATCTTCCACCATGCCGATGATGTCTGCATTGTCCAAGTCTTCGTTGCTGAAAATGTAGATATGCCTTCGTTTCCGGTTAGTCTTGCCACCCATGCCCCCGGCGCTTTCACCGTAAGCCTTGCGTATGCGCTCCTTGTTTTTCTCTTTCTCCTCCTCAAGCTGCAACTGGCGCTCTTCTTCCTCTCTGCTTCGCTTATCGCGCATGGCATCCATACCGGGGACATCTTCCATACCGAATCCGGTGGCAAGTACGGTGATTTTTACTTTTTTCCCCAGTTCGTTGTCCATGGCTACACCCCATATCACCTCCACACCCTCGCGGAATTTGCTCATGAATTCGTGTATTTCATTCATCTCTTCCATCATCAGTTCGGCCTGTTCGCAGAAAGAGACGTTGAGCATCACTTTTTTCGCGTTAAAGATGTCGTTGTTGTTCAGCAAGGGAGAGTGAAGGGCATCCTCTATGGCCTTCGTGACCCGGCTTTCTCCTTCGCCGAAGCCGGTACTCATTATCGCCACGCCGCCATCCTTGAGTATGGTCTTCACGTCGGCAAAGTCCAGATTGACCGTTCCCCGCATGGTGATGATTTCCGCAATGCTCTTGGCTGCGATAGAGAGTGTATCGTCCGCTTTTCCGAAAGCATTCATGAAAGTGAGATCCGAGTAGATTTCACGCAAGCGTTCGTTGTTGATGACCAGCAATGCGTCCACATGGCTGGCAATGCGCTCCACACCATCCAGCGCCTGTATGATTTTCTTTTCCCCTTCGAATATGAAAGGGATGGTGACGATACCCACCGTAAGTATGTCCATCTCCTTGGCGATACGTGCTATCACGGGAGCCGCTCCCGTACCGGTTCCACCACCCATTCCAGCGGTAATGAATACCATTTTCGTACCATCGTTGAGCAATGCCTTGATATCTTCGCTGCTCTCTTCGGCTGCTTCACGGGCGCGTTCGGGACGGTTTCCCGCACCCAGTCCCTCGGTAATGGAACGCCCAAGTTGCAGTTTCACAGGTACGGGCGATTCCCTTAACGCCTGATTGTCCGTATTGCAAAGCACAAACGTAACATCGTGTATTCCCTCTCGGTACATATGGTTCACGGCATTTCCTCCGCCTCCGCCTACACCGATTACCTTTATAATCTTCGGAGAGTCTGTCGGAAAATCGAATTGTACTATATTGTTATCCATAACTGTTATTGTTGCTGATTGTCAATTACCGGTAATTACATTTCATCGTCAGGGAAGAATTCGTTGGAAATCTTCGAGATTGCTTTTTCGTACCAACGGGGACCTTCTTTCTTCTTCTGCTCCCTTTTTATACGCTCCTGTTCCCTTCGCTCTTTTTCCTCCTTTTCGCGTTGGGCTTTCGCTTCACGGGCAACTTGTTCCTGTTGTTTCAGTTCTTCGTCGTCGCTGAACATGTCCGGTGTTTCGTTTGAGGCAGATAAGGCTGTGGACTTGCTTTCCTGCAGGCAACAGTTCTCGTTACCCACCATGAGCAAAGCGATGATTGAGTTCTGCATACCGTCTCTCTTCAATTGTTCGCCGAATCCGTGGACGGTTTTCTGCACAAACTTCACGGTTTTCACTTTCTCCGTCTTGACCCGTTTGCGGAACGCCTCCTCCAGATTTTTCAGATTGGAACCTCCTCCGGTGAAAACGATGCCCGAAAGCAACTTGTCTTCATACCCCGAAAGCTGTATCTGATTCCATACGTTGGCCAAGATCTCCTCGGCACGTGCCTCTACGATGTTGTTCAACTCTTTGAGTTCGATGATGCGTCCGTCTTCCAACGAGCACACGGAAGGATTGCCGTTGTCCGGTTCCTCATACAAGACATCTCCGTAATCACACTTCAGCCTCTCCGCCTCGAACTCTTCCATCTGAAGCGAAGTGATGTCCCGGGTGATATTGTTCCCGCCCAGTGGAAGCACGCTGAGGAAACGAAGTATGTTGTTCTTGTAAACTTGTATGGTGGTGGTGTCGGCTCCAAAGTCAACCAAGGCGCATCCCGAACGTGTCTCGCTTTCGGTAAGCACGGCATTAGCCAGTGCGGTGGGCGCTATCAGCAAGTCGGCTATCTCCACTCTCGCCTGTTCGAAACTACTTTCCAGATTCTTCCTCAGTGCCGCTCGCGCCACGATATTCAGGAACTGACCGGTGACGCGTTTACCCGCCACACCTACTGCTTCGGCATGCAGCGCATTGTCTATCTTATACTCCTGCGGAGCCACGTCCAGCACGTTCATGTCTATCAACGGAATCTCCAGATTCTCGTCGGATATGGAATCTATCAATTCTTGCGAAATGATGCCGGACTCTTCCAGTTCGCGTGTCACGAAGTTCTTTACCGTGCGCAACGACTGTCCGCCCATACCTACATACACTTTGGCAATGGGGTGGTTCAACTGTGCTTCCAGGCGGTTGATAATCGAAGTAAGCGCCTGTGCCGCCTTGTCTATGTTGTAGATGACGCCTTTGTGAATGAATGAAGCGGCCTCTTCGCGTGCGAAAGCCAATACCTGAACACTTCCGTCGCTGTTCTTCCTCCCGGCTATACCGGATATTTTGGAAGAACTTAGTTCGATGGCGCTGATGAATTCTGTTATAGCCATAGTTGTCAATATGCTGATTGGTCGATGTGGCATGTTCGCTTTCAAATGCAAGAAGGAACGAGCCTTCCAGCTTGTCGATGCACATCCACCGGGGTTATTCTATCCTGCCGCCTCTCACCTCCCACCGAAGATTTTCTTCGTTCTCTGTGCCGGCGGCTTCATTATTTCCCGACTTTAATTCCAGTGTCTTGTCACTCTCTCTTGGTGCAGATAATCTGATTGTCGAATTCGACATTGATACGGGAATATTTGTTCCATCCCACCCGGTTCAGTCCTTTCCGGTAGAATATTTTCACCCGTTCAAGTTTCTCTTCAAAACCGGTCAATCGACCCAGATAGACGATGTGATTGCCTACCCGCGGGATGAGCTCGACTGTTGAGTTAGGCAACACATTGATTTGCTCGATTTGAGCGTTCCAAAACTTATCTTGCTGCAAAAATACACCAAACTTATATAAATCCCTCATAGCAAAGGACTTTTCTACTTTCCCCGTGACTATGGGAAGATGAGCCACACACTTTGAATCGAGGGGCATCTCCTCTCCCCGGTCGTCTATGTAGTAGTTTCCGCCGCCGGCGCTCATGATGCGAAGAATGGGTATGCGCTGGCTCACTTCTATGCAGAGTTTCCCACTGGGGGTCTTGTAACATTCCACCTTGTTTATCAACGAGTGCTTCGACAATAACTCTTCAATAGCACGGGTATGAATACTCGCGAGCGTTCTGCCCACAGGATACATTTCCTTCTTCTCCAGTATGGATACAATCTCTTCCTTGGTGATGAAACCGGTATAGACGGAATCTTTGATAATCAGTACCATATCGCGACAGACCTCGCCTGCGGGAATACGGTTGAAAGCAGTGACGGCAATCAGCAGATAAGCCGACACCAGCGTGAAGACTGTAAACCAGAGGATTTTCCTTATCATCTTATGTTTTACGTGGATTGGGTATAAAGGTTATCTTTCCGCCAACATTCGTGCAATGTCAGGAACGTAGTTTTCTATGTCGCCCGCTCCCAACACCAGCAGAACCTCCACAGAACGATGCGAAAGCACTCCCAACACCTCTTCCTTATGGCAGAGATGTTTCTCGACTCCGGGACGTAATCCACGGTAGATGAGCGCAGAATCCACACCCTCGATGGGTTCCTCTCGTGCCGGATAAATCTCCGTCAGTATCACCTCGTCGGCCAGCGAAAGACTTTCGGCGAACTCCTTGTGGAAGTCCCGGGTACGGGTATACAGGTGAGGTTGGAACACAACGGTGATTCTTTTATCGGCATACAACTCCCGGACAGACCGGATGCTTTGAGCTATTTCGGCGGGGTGATGAGCGTAATCGCTGAGGAAAACCGTCTTATCTGTCTTTATCTTAAAGTCGAAACGGCGGTCAACCCCGCGGAAAGAGTCCATGCCACGTTTGATTTCCTCGTCCGTGACGCCACTCAGGTGGGCAAGTGCCATGGCTGCCACTCCGTTGTCTATGTTGATGCTCACGGGTACTCCCAAACGAATGTCATTGATGCGCGTATCGGGAGCCACGAAATCTATATATATCTCGCCGTTCCCGATGCGTATATTCTCCGCATGGTAGTCTCCCTCGGTACGGGCATAGCTATACACCCGTACACCTTCCTGAACTTCAGGCTTCAGAGTGATATTTTTATGAGCGAGAAGCACTCCCCCGGGACGGATGAGGGTAGTATAATGGCGGAAACTTTCCAGATAAGCCTCTTCCGTACCATAGATATCCAGGTGGTCAGGATCAGTGGCTGTTATCACACTCATGTAAGGTAGCAGATGATGAAAAGAGCGATCGAATTCATCAGCTTCGATCACCGTATAAGGACTGACGGAGGAAAGCAACAAGTTCGTACCGTAGTTCTTGGCTATTCCGCCCAAAAAGGCGGTACACCCCACATGCGACTGTTGCAGCAAGTGTGCGGTCATGGTACTTGTGGTGGTTTTCCCATGTGTACCCGCCACACACAGCCCCCGGCTGCTACGGGTGATACTCCCCAATACCTCGGCACGCTTCTGTATCTCGAAACCTCCCTGTCTGAAATATGTCAGTTCTGCATGATTCGGGGGTACGGCAGGGGTGTAAACCACCAAAGTGGTTTCTTTATCCCTGCATGGAAGGGGAATGGCTTCGGGATTCTCTTCATAATGAATGACTGCACCTTCCTCGATAAGTTGTGCGGTCAATTCGCTGGGCGTACGGTCATATCCTCCCACGAATTTCCCTTTCGAAAGGAAGTAGCGTATCAAAGCACTCATGCCTATGCCGCCCGCACCTACGAAGTATACGGATCGGATGTCTTCTATTTTCATTGTATCGGTTGGTTATCCAAGTTAAATATTCATTTACTTTCATCAGCCAGTTTCAACACCTCCTCGGCTATTCGGTTTGCCGAGTGCGGCAACGCCAGCAGTTTGATGTTCCGGCTGAGCATTTGCAACTGTTCTTCATCCGCCAGCGCGTCGAGTGCCGTGGCAAGCAGTTTTTCCTTCGCTTCACCGTCTCTTACATAAATAGCCGCTCCCTTATCCACCAATGCCAGTGCATTTTTCGTCTGATGATCTTCAGCCACATTGGGAGAAGGAACCAGAATGACGGGCTTACCCAACAGACAGAATTCGGATATGGAGCCGGCTCCGGCACGCGAAACCACCAAATCCGAAGCGGCATAAGCTGCCGCCATATCCTGAATAAAATCCGTAACGAACAGATTGGACAACGCGTTCGGACGAATATCTTCCACGCTTCCGCCCGTCAACCGGGCAATGGCTTCGTGCACTTGCCGTATGTAGATTTTTCCCGTCTGCCAAATAAATTGAACCTCACCGGCATGTTCACCGACGACATGCAACGCCTGCATCAATGCCTCGTTCAACGTACGTGCACCGAGACTTCCACCAACAATGAGCAGCGTTTTCTTTTGCGGATCCAACCCGAAACTTCTTAAAGCCTCTTCCCGGCTTATCCGCTGTTCCAGAAGGTTCTGCCGCACCGGATTGCCTGTAAGCAGAATCTTTTCGGCCGGAAAAAACTTTTCCATACCCTCGTATGCCACGCAGATTCGCCGTGCGTTGCGCGCCAACAGTTTATTAGTCACCCCGGCATAGGAATTCTGTTCCTGTATGAGTGTGGGTATGCCCATCATCCCTGCCATTTTAAGCGTGGGACCGCTGGCATATCCGCCTACCCCCACCGCAACCTGCGGACGAAAATCCTTGATGACACGCCGGGCTTTCCACTGACTGCGTATTAACTTTATCAGCACGGAAAAATTTTTCCATAAGTGTTTACGGTCAAAGCCCGCAACAGGCAACCCCACTATGCGATAACCGGCATCGGGCACCCGCTGCATCTCCATTCTTCCTTCCGCCCCGACAAACAGGATTTCTGCCTTCGGACGATATGCCTTGATGGCATTGGCTATCGATATAGCCGGGAATATATGTCCTCCCGTTCCTCCGCCACTGACGATGATGCGGGTGCTTTTCTCTGCATTCGCCACCGGAGAGTATTTGTTTTCGTTCTTCTTCATTATGCCTGCAAGTTTTTCTTCTTATTATTTTCTTGATTCTCTGTCACCGATATGCATCGTAAGTTCAAAACAGTTCCCTGCTGCGAAACTAACCAAGTCCACGCTGCATCAAACCCTTATCTACATAAATTATTCAAACTCCGAGTCACTGTTCAGTATACGGGCGGTCGGGTCGGCGGCGGTTTGCGCATCGCTCTCTTTCCTTTCCCCGTCCTCTTCTCCTGCGATTTCTATCTGCATGGTTATTTGTGCATCGTGTTCCCTCTGCTCCTCGAGTTTGGCGGTATAGCGGCTCACACTCAGTATCATGCCTATGTATGCACAGTTTATGAGCGTAGAGGTCCCCCCCTTGCTTATGAAAGGAAGGGGCTGTCCGGTAACAGGCATCAACCCTACCGCAACCATCATGTTGAACAACGCCTGCGAGACAAGCAACAAGGAGATTCCCATAATCAAGAATGCCGGGAAAGTACGGTTGCACTTATTGGCAATCCGTCCGACACGTATCAGCAGGCAGACGTACAGGAACGCCACGAAGAATCCGCCGAACAAACCTAACTCTTCGATTATGATGGCGTAGATGAAATCAGAAAACGCTTGGCTCAAAAAGTCGCGCTGCACGGAATTACCGGGACCTTTACCCACGACATTGCTCGTAGCCACGGCTATGCGTGCATGTGCTATCTGTGCATCCTTATTGATATCGAACTTGGCAGCGGGTATCTCCTTGTCGTCGGTAAACTTCTCTATACGGGCACGCCACGTATCGAACCGATGAAGAAACGGCAGATCGCTATTCTTGGTAAGTACCAAAAAGGCAATGCCGGTGATGCCCACGACAGCCAGTCCGCCTACAAGTACAAACAACTTCTTTATCTCCACCCGTCCGATAAACATCATCAAAAGTACTACGCCAAACAATAGTACGGCGGTAGAAAGGTTCTCCGGTGCGATGAGCAGACAGATGATCCCGGTGATAATCATGATGCGCTTGAACGCCTTCGGATGTGCTCCCTCCTCCGTCTGTCCTTTCGAGAGAATGAATGCGGTAACGATGATTACCGCCATCTTGGCTATTTCCGAAGGTTGAAACTGAATACCCATGAACGTCATCCAGCGAGCAGCCCCGTTTACCCGTTCCATCAACATCACCAACCCCAACAATACTGCCGACAAAGGTAACAGAAAGAGCGGGAACACCTGAAACCATTTGTAGGGAATGTTGTGTACGAACATGACTACCACCACACCCACCATCAGAATAATGCTGTGTTGGGTAATGGGTGCCCAGTGATCGCCGCTTTTGTAGGTGAGCGTGGAAGCGGCGCTGAAAACCTCGATGATGGAAATCAGGCAGAAGAACAGAAAGATAATCCAGATAACTTTGTCTCCCTTAAATATACTCTTTAATAGATCCACGTCGTCTTATTGATTGATGAAGAAACGTCATTATAACTCCCGCACGTATTTTTTGAACTGGTCTCCCCTGTCTTCGTAACTCGTAAATAGATCGAAAGACGCGCAACAGGGACTCAAAAGCACCGTATCGCCGGGTTTCGCCAACGCGTAAGCAGCCTTTACCGCATCCTCCATGCCTGTATTGATGTCGACAACGGGCAAACCGAAACGATCGAAGAAATCGTGCAGTTTCTCATTATGTAGCCCCAGATAAACCAATGCCGAGCACTTTTCCCGCACCAATTCCTCTATTTCGGTGTAATCGTTTCCCTTATCCTTTCCGCCGAGTATGAGGACCACTTTCGTCTGCATGCTTTGCAGCGCATACCAGCAGGAATTTACATTCGTAGCTTTCGAGTCGTTCACGAAACGCACACCACGCACAGTGGCCACCTTTTCGAGACGATGTTCCACCCCTTTAAAGTCCGACAGGGCCTGACGTATGTCTTCCTTGCTGATACCCGCAAGGTTTGCCGAGATACCCGCAGCCAGTGAGTTGTACAGGTTGTGCCTGCCTTGTAAGGCGAGTTTCTCCTGCTCCATGTTGAAGTCGATGGGAGTGTCAATGGCAAGTTCTCCGTCTTCCACGTAAGCAATCACACCGTCTTTCTTCACCGCGGCAAAAGGATAGAGGTGTGCTTTCAGCCCGTGCTTATCCAATTCCTGCCTTATGATGGGATCTTCGCTCCAGAAGATGAACGCATCCTCCGGAGTTTGGTTCTGTGTGATACGGAACTTGGCATCCACGTACTTCTGCATGCAATGGTCGTAACGGTCGAGATGGTCGGGGGTGATGTTCATCAACACGGCAATGTTCGCCCTGAAGTTATACATATTGTCCAACTGGAACGAGCTCAGTTCGATTACATAATAATCGTGATGTTCCGTTGCAACCTGTAAAGCAAGGCTGTTGCCTATGTTTCCGGCTAATCCCACATTGAGTCCCGCACTCTTGAATATATGATAGATGAGTGAAGTGGTGGTCGTTTTTCCGTTGGAGCCTGTGATACAAATCATCTTCGCATCCGTGTAACGCCCGGCAAACTCTATTTCGGAGATAATTGGCGTACCCTGTTCCCGCAGTTTAACAATCAGGGGAGCATCATTGGGTATACCGGGGCTTTTCACCACTTCATCCGCGTTGAGAATGAGTGACTCGGTGTGTTTCCCTTCCTCCCATTGTATGCCGTAACGATCGAGTAATTCCTTATATTTATCCTTGATACCCGACATATCGGACACGAAAGTGTCCAGTCCCTTTACTTTTGCAAGCACCGCCGCTCCCGAACCGCTTTCGCCCGCTCCTAAAATCACTAACCTTTTGGCAGTCTTTCCGGTTTCGGTTTCCGGCTTCTCCGCACAGTGCAGAGGAGCGCCGTTGTTGCTGTTGTATGTGCTCATATTGTTCTCTGTTTTTGTGACATTTTACCGTTTCTCTTCATTATCCATCCGTAGCTTTCCCTATCGTATTTTGAGGGTGATGATAGTAAAAGCAGCCAGTATGATGGTTATAATCCAGAAGCGGATGGTGATTTTCGATTCATGAAACAGTTTTTCGGGATATGCGAACTTTACCGTACAGCCCTGCTCGATGAGACTCATCGAGGTGCGGAAATGGTCGTGTATGGGTGTCCGCTTAAACAAGCGTTGCTTTACTCCCTTCCGTTTTCCCGCCTTATAATAGAAACGTTGCAAAATGACCGACAGGTTCTCCATAAGAAACACCCCGCAAAGAATGGGAATAAGCAGTTCTTTGTGTATGGTGATTGCCAGCACGGCGATGATTCCTCCTATGGTAAGGCTCCCGGTATCTCCCATAAACACCTGAGCCGGGAACGCGTTGTACCATAGAAACCCGATGAGTCCGCCGATAAATGCGCTGATAAAGATTACCAACTCTTCCGACCCGGGAATGTACATGATGTTCAAGTAACTTGCGTATTCGATATGACTCGACACGTAGGCGAGTATTCCCAACGCCAGTCCGATGACTGCGGAATTTCCTGCCGCCATACCGTCCATACCGTCATTCAGATTGGCTCCGTTGCTCACGGCCGCCACCACAAAGATGGTAATGATCACGAACAGAATCCAGCCGGCAGTCTGCGCGTGCTTTCCCATGAAAGCCACCAAGTCGGCATAATCGAGGTTGTTCGACTTAAAGAACGGGATAGTCGTTTTGGTAGACTTTATGTTCTGGCTGGCATGTACCACCTCCGTTTTCTCTCCCGGTTGCTGCACCTCGATGTTCTCGCGTATCACCGCCTGCGGGCTCAGGTAAAGAGTTAACCCCACAATGAGTCCCAGTCCCACCTGCCCGATGATTTTGAACTTTCCGTGCAGTCCTTCCTTATCCCGTTTGAATATCTTGATGTAATCGTCCGCAAACCCCAAAGAGCCAAGCCATACAGTGGTGATAAGCATAAGCAGCATGTAGACGTTATGCAGTTTACCCAGCAAAAGGCAAGGAATGAGGATGGCAACTATGATGATGACGCCTCCCATACTCGGTACGCCCGTCTTGCTTACCCCGAAGGGGTCTATGTGGGCATCCCTTTGTGTTTCGGTTATTTGTTTCCGTTTCAGCAGGTCAATGAAACGATCGCCCCAGATAGTAGATATGAGCAACGCCAGAATAACAGCCATCAGGGCGCGGAACGAAGTATATCCGAACATTCTTGCACCCGGCAGGTCGTATTGATTGAGCCATTGGAATAAATAGTACAGCATGTTGTTTTCGATGGATTTTAGTTTCGGTTAAACACTTCCTGTATAATCTCTTTATCATCGAAGTGATGTTTCACTCCTTTGATTTCCTGGTAGTTCTCATGTCCTTTACCCGCTACGAGAATAACATCTCCCGGCTGCGCCATCATACAGGCGGCCTTTATCGCTTCGCGGCGGTCGGTGATGGCGATTGTTTTCTGCAATCCTTCCGAATCGAGCCCCGCCATCATATCATTGATGATATCTTGCGGTTCTTCAAAACGGGGATTGTCCGAGGTAATAATCACACGATCGCTGCGTCTGGCGGCTTCCTTTGCCATGAGCGGACGCTTACCCTTGTCGCGATTTCCTCCCGCACCCACTACGGTAATCACCCTGCCTTTGCCGCTTGCCACCTCCCTGATTGCCTCAAGCACGTTTACCAACGCGTCGGGAGTATGCGCATAGTCCACGACGGCGGTATATCCGTTCTTCGAGCGCAAGGAGTCGAACCTGCCTGCCACAGGCTTCAGCGTACTGAGCGCCACCAGCACATCCTCCTCTTTCTTTCCCAAGAGTACGGCTGCGCCGAAAACCGCCAGCAGGTTACTGGCATTGAATCGTCCGATGAACCGGACGGCAAGTTCATGGTTGTTGAATTCAAGCATCATCCCTTCGAAATGAGACTCCAAGAGCTTACCCTTGAAATCGCTCAAGCTCTGCATGGAATAGGTGTACACGCTCGAACGGGTATTCTGTGTCATCACCAGTCCGTTTTTATCGTCGAGATTGGTGAGCGAGAAAGCCTGCTTGGGCAGTTCGTCGAAAAATTTCTTTTTAGCCTTGAGATAATTCTCCACTGTTTGATGGTAGTCCAAATGGTCGCGCGTAAGGTTTGTGAAGATGGCTCCCGCGAACTGAAGCCCACTGATTCTCCGTTGCGCCACCGAATGCGAACTTACTTCCATGAAAACATACTTGCAACCCGCCGCAGCCATCTCGCCCAACAGACGGTTCAGGGTTACGGGGTCCGGAGTGGTGTGTTCGGTGGGTACGGCAATGTCATCGATGTAATTGCACACGGTGGATATGAGTCCCACCTTATAGCCGAAATAGCGGAACGTATGATAAAGAAGGGTAGCGATGGTGGTCTTTCCATTGGTTCCGGTTACGCCCACAAGTTTCAGTTGTGAAGTAGGATTCCCATAAAAACAGGTGGCTACCTTGCCCACTGCCTCCTCGCTGTCTTTCACCTGAATGAAAGTGACGTTTCCGAGAGTGTCTTCGGGCAGCGTCTCACACAGCACGGCGACAGCCCCCCGTCCGACAGCCGCATGAATGTAGGCATGCCCGTCGGTCTGCGTGCCGCGCACGGCGATGAACAGATTGCCGGGTTCCACCTTCCGGGAGTCCGTATTCACACCCGTTATTTCTATCTCTGAAGAACCGTTGACTCTCAGCGGTTGTATCCCCGTCAGTAGCTCTTGTAATTTCATCTTCCTATACCTTATATAATGTTATATATATACTTCTCCCGCCTTGTGTGTGCCTGGGACATTTTTCCCCTCATCCGGCTCCGCACCGTGCCCACCGCGGAGCGGCGTGGCATTCTCCACAGAGTGGCGTTCCGGTCGTATTCCTACGGTTGGTGCAGTTGCAATATCACGGTCTGCCCCTTTACCGCACGCGCCCCTTCGGGTACGGACTGGCTCTTGACCTTGCCCACTCCGTCTATCTGCACTTTCAGTCCTTGATTTTCCAACAGGAACACGGCGTCTTTCACGCCCATGCCCACCACACCGGGTACGACGTTCGCCTTAAGCTCGCCTCCCTGCAGAATAATTTTGTCATCCGAGGCATGCGTATGTCCCCATGCCAACTTTCCCCCGGCGGAAGCGAATTGCTTCTGCACGGGAATCTCCAAGTTGTCAAGCACGTAGAGTGTCTGGTTCATCTCGCCCGACTTCACTTCGGGTATAACGTTCGAAGTACTGTCTATGGCGTTTCGTAGGTCGTATCGCAGGTCTTTGGCATAAACCCGTTCGGCTATCTTGCCGAAAACGCTTCCCGCCATCTGCCCGCCCGATGCCGGCAATCCCGGCTTCTGTATGGACACGATGCAACTGTACTTGGGCGCCTCCGCCGGAAAATATCCGCAAAAGCTCACAAGATAGTTTACGCTACCGGTCTTGTAGCCCGCCGTTCCCTGCGAAATCTGCGCCGTTCCCGTCTTTCCCGCCACGGCGAACTGTTTGCTTCCGGCGGGTTTGGCAAGTCCCTGAGACACCACCTTTTCCAGAATGCCCCGTATCTGCGCCAGCGTACGCCCCGAGCAGATGCTCGGATTTATTACTTCCGTGGGAAATTCTTTCACCACTTCCCCGTTTTTCAGGGCAGCTCTCACGAAACGGGGTTTCACCATCACGCCATCATTGGCTATGGCGTTGTAGAAAGTGAGAATATTGAGCGGAGGAACCTGCGTTTCGTATCCTATGCTCATCCAAGGCAGGGTGGTCTTGGCAAAGTAGCGTTCTTTGGGGCCGCGTATATTGGGCTTTCCCTCACCGGCAATCTGTAATTGCAAAGGCAAGTGGATGCCCATCCGCTTGAGCCCGTCGACAAAACGCTGGGGATTGCTTCCATAGTGCTTGTCGATGAGATAAGACACGCCGATATTGGACGAAACCTCAAGGATGCGCGTCACATCGATGGTTTGATACCCACCCCGCGCCCAGTTATGGTCTTTCATCGACCTACCGTGCATTTGCATCACCCCGTTTCCGGTCGCCACTTCGGTCTCAGGTGTGATTTTACCGTCTTCGAGCGCCACCATAATCGAGGCTGTCTTGAATGTAGACCCCGGTTCCAGCATGTCACTGATGGCATTGTTCCGTGCCTCGTAGTAGTTCCCGTCGGAACCTTTTGTCATGTTCACGATTGCCTTTACCTCGCCCGTTTTCACCTCCATGAGCACTGCCACGCCCACGCTCCCGTTTATCTCCCTGAGTTTGTCTGTCAAGGCTTTCTCGCAAATATCCTGCATGTCCACGTCGATGGTAGAAACGATGTCGCAACCATCCACAGGCGGTATGTCGACGATGTTAAGATACTTGTTCCTTACCTTCTGGCGATGCGTGATGCCGTCTTTACCTTTGAGCAGCGTGTCGAAAGCCAGTTCGATACCGTTCTTGGCTCCCTGTGCCGTATCGGGATAAAGGTCGCCCAAGGTACGCGCGGCAAGCGAACCGAAAGGTTTCTTCCGCTGGTTGTATATCTGCTCGTGAAACCCTCCCTTATATTTGTTCAGGTTGAACACGGGAAGGCGTTTTGCCTCCTTGTACTGAATGTACGAGATGCGCCCCGGGTAGATGAGGTAGTTGCGGCTGCCCTGCTTGCGTCCTTTCTGCAGGTGTGCCTTGAATTGGGCGGCAGTACGGGTGGGGAATATCTTGTGCAGTCCTTCGCATATCTCATCCATGTGATTTACCAACATGGTGTCCTTGGTGATTCCGCCCGCCTTAAAATCCATGTAGATGCGGTATTCGGGCAGCGAACTTGCCATGAGTTTGCCATCGGACGAGAGAATATTGCCCCGATTAGGTTTCACCGTTACATTCTCTTTCACGAAGCGGTCGGCGACATCCTGCCAGTACTGCCGTTCGGCGAACATGGTGATTCCGCCTTTGATGACAACGGCGACAGCTACAAGCGTCATGATGAACACCACGAAAAAGTAACGAATCCTTATGCTTTTTTTGTTTACTGCCATATCCCGTTTCTATTCCCCCTGCATTTTCCGTATGCTTGTCTCTCCGCCGTATCGCACGGAGTCTTTTCTTTTGTTATTCCCGTCTGTCTCCATGATTCTCTAAATTCTCCGGTTCCCGCGGCTCGCCTCAAGACGGCTTTCTGCAGAAATATCCGCTACTTCAGCAGATAAGGCGGATGAGTAGACGTCTGCAAGTCGCTCTCTTTTTGCACGATATACTCCTCGATGCGCGATTGCCGGCTGCGCTCCATCAACTCCGAACTACGTGTGAGGGCATCGTACTTGATGTCCGTCAACTCCTTTTTCAGTTTGTCTATCTCTATCAGCTTGTGCTGGCAGACATAGCGATTGTTGATATAAATGATGATGAACACCATGACCAATACCAGCAGCTTTATCTGCCGGTGCAGAAAGCCCGTTGCGAGAATATCTCCTCCGATGATATTCTTGAACGAGGCGTATTTCTTTGTTCTTTCGGTATCCGGTTTTCCGGGATTTTCGGTGCTTGTTTCTTTCGTCATGATTTCTACTGTTTGCGGGAAGCGGTTCCCGGTGTTGTTACTGATGGCAGCTTCTCGGCTATGCGCAACTTGGCGCTGCGTGAGCGCGGATTGTCCGCTATCTCTTCTTCATCCGGAACGATTACTTTGTTGTTCACCAACCGGAACGGTGTCTGCACATTGCCGAAAAAATCCTTTTCGGCCTTGCCCTCCACATTACCGGTTTTCATCAGGTTTTTAACCATGCGGTCTTCGAGCGAGTGATAGGTGATGACCACCAGCCTGCCGCCGGGACGCAACGCTTCGGTGGCGGCATAGAGCATCTCTTGCAAGGCTTCCATTTCGTGGTTCACCTCTATGCGCAACGCCTGAAACACCTTGGCGAGTTCTTTCTTCTCCCGTTCGCGTCCGAAAAGCGGTTTTATCACATCCAGAAAGCCTCCGATGGTGGTGATGCCGCCGGCGTCACGCGCTTTCACGAGCACCGAGGCGAGTTTTCTGCTGTTTTTAAGTTCGCCGTAAAGATAAAATATATCCGCCAGACGTTCCTCGTCGTAGGTGTTCACGATGTCGGCGGCCGTGATTCCGGCACGTTTGTTCATGCGCATATCCAACATTCCGTCGAAGCGGAAAGAGAACCCCCTCTCACTGTCATCGAAGTGATGCGAAGAGACGCCGAGGTCGGCAAGCAGGGCGTCTATCCCGTCGATGCGGTGATAGCGCAGAAAGTTATGCAGGTAACGGAAGTTACTGCGTACGAACGTGAAGCGAGGGTCGTCGTGAATATTCCGCTCGGCGTCTTCGTCCTGATCAAAGCCCAGCAGCCGCCCGCCGTCGCCCAGCCGCGAAAGAATCTCGCGCGAATGCCCGCCTCCGCCGAAGGTTACGTCTACGTACGTACCGGACGGATGGATGTTCATGGCGTCTACGCTGGGTTTCAGCAACACAGGTATGTGATATGCAGTATGTTCCGTACTCATCTTCTTATCAGTTAGGTTAGTTTACGCCGGTGTGCAGGAAGCGCATGCTCCCCGTTCTCCTCTCCGCTGCCGGATGCATTGTCCGCCAACACCTCCTGCAACGCCTGGCTGAAGTCCGCCGCTTCCATAAACGGACGCCCGGCACGCTCTTGCGCCCATATCTCGATGGTATCGTCCATGCCTATGAAACGCACGTCGCTCCGTATGTTCGCCATTTGCAGATAGCGTTTGGGAAGCAGTATGCGCCCGCTCGCATCCATACTCATCAGTTCGGCGTCGCTTACGAATTGCCTGAAAACCTCCTGATGTTGTGCATTCCACCTGTTCAGACGGTCGCGCAACTGGGTCTGCGTCCTGAACCATACGCTTTCGGGGTAGAGCACCAGACAGTCCTGAAAGACATCCTTGCGCAAAACGAGCCCTTCCGAAGCCTCCATAAGTTGCTTCCTGAATACCGCGGGGATGAATACACGTCCTTTCGCGTCTGTTTTCGCTTCGATATTGCCCAAAAAACGCACGTTGATACCTTAATTATAATAAAACGACGGTAAAAATACACATTTCCCCACAATTCCCCACACGAATGCCTTAAAATTTAAAGATAAGTTTTCCACACCTCTCAACACATCTGTTTTGAAAGCTTGAAACAAAGAAATTTTTCACGACATACGGACATGGCGGATATTTATTTTTCTTTACACAAGAGACGAAAATCCCGAAAAGCGAAAACTTCTGACCGACAACACATTGCAATCTTCTAAAAATACTATTTTCACCGTACAGGCACGTTTTTCGCACCATACCTGTACGGTTCACGCAACAAACCCATGCGGTTCGCATACCGAACAGACATCATTCAAACGGAGCATTCACGCATTGAAAAAAGAAGACAAAAAGAAGAGGGACTTCACATAAGTTTCACACCCGCCACACGTGCAAAAATGAAATATATGTGAAAAGTTCAACGCCCGTCGAACTCAAACCGGCTTTGTTTGTTTGTATAAAACATTCTCTCTCAATGTCTTTTCATCGGAGAGAAGAAGTTTATCAGAAACAAAAACGCGCGGGCGCTCCGCTCCGCAAACAAAAGAAAGGAAACTCCGTTATGAATAATCGCACATTTGCCGAAGCGCTCGAACATCGGCGCAGTTATTATGCCATCGGCAACGAATCGCCCGTCACAGACGAGACACTGGTGCAAATCTTACAGACAGCCATCAAGCATGTACCGTCGGCTTTCAACTCCCAGTCGAGCCGGGTGGCGCTGTTACTCGGCGAGCAGCATCGTAAATTATGGAACATCGCAAAGGAGACGCTCCGCAAGATTGTCCCTCCCGAGAACTTCGCACAGACCGAGGCTAAAATAGACGGTTGCTTCGCGGCGGGCTACGGCACCGTACTCTTTTTTGAAGACCGCTCCGTGGTAGAGGGACTACAGGCGGCTTATCCTACTTATGCCGACCGCTTCCCCACATGGTCGGAGCATGCCTCGGCAATGCACCAGCTGGCGGTATGGACAATGCTCGAAGACGCCGGACTGGGGGCTTCGCTGCAACACTACAACCCGCTCATCGACGACGAAGTGCGCAACACATGGGATCTGCCCCGGAACTGGCAGCTTATAGCCCAAATGCCTTTCGGCACGCCCACGGGTGAGCCCGGCGCCAAGGAAATACAGGGAGTGAGAGAGCGCATCAGGATATTTCGCTGATAAATGTGTATATTTGCGCCAAAGGTAAGCGCAGTATGATACGTATCTTTCTGACCGGTTACATGGGTTCCGGAAAAACAACCCTCGGAAAGGCTTTTGCCCGCCGTCTCGGTGTACCTTTCGTCGATCTCGACTGGTACATAGAGGAACGTTTTCACAAAACCATAAGTGAATTGTTCAAAGAACGGGGAGAGGCCTCTTTTCGTGAACTGGAACGGGATATGCTACACGAAGTGGCGGAATTCGAGGATGTGGTCATATCCACCGGAGGGGGAACGCCGTGCTTCTTCGACAACATGGACTACATGAACGCCTGCGGAACCACCGTTTTCCTCGACGTGCACCCCGACATTCTGCACCGCCGGCTGCGCGCGGCAACACGCCAACGCCCCATCCTGCAAGGGAAAACGGACGAGGAACTGCACACGTTCATCCTCGACGCGCTCAGCCTACGCGCTCCGCACTACCGCAAAGCGCGCTTCCGCTTCGATGGCGGCAAACTGGAAAGCCACGGGCAGATAGCCGAGTCGGTCGAGAAGCTCGGCAAGCTATTGGGAGTTTAAATGCCTGCAAATATGCATTTATCAGACTCAAATAGAGATATTTTCCCTTTTTTATGGTACTTTTGTCAACTTAATCAAAACAATGTCAATAAAGTGGACGCCGGCATAGGGTGCACCGCGACGAATAAACAAACATCTGAGCATCGAAAGAAATGAGAAAATGGCGTATTGAAGATTCGGAAGAGCTTTACAACATCACCGGTTGGGGCACTTCGTACTTTGGTATCAATGACAAAGGTCATGTAGTGGTAACACCTCGCAAAAACGGTGTAGAGGTAGACTTGAAACAACTCGTGGACGAGTTGCAACTGAGGGATGTCACTACGCCCATGCTGGTGCGCTTTCCCGACATACTGGACAACCGCATCGAGAAAACATCTTCCTGTTTCAAACAGGCAGCCGAGGAGTATGGTTACAAAGGGCAGAACTTCATCATCTACCCCATCAAAGTCAACCAGATGCGTCCGGTGGTGGAAGAAATCATCAGCCACGGAAAGAAGTTCAACCTCGGACTGGAAGCCGGATCCAAACCCGAACTCCATGCCGTCATAGCCATCAACACCGACTCCGACTCGCTCATCGTGTGCAATGGATACAAAGACGAAGACTACATCGAACTGGCGTTGCTGGCGCAAAAAATGGGTAAGCGCATCTTCCTTGTCGTGGAAAAGCTGAACGAACTGAAGCTCATAGCCCGCATGTCAAAGCAGCTCAACGTGCGCCCGAACATCGGGATACGCATCAAACTGGCGTCATCGGGAAGCGGCAAATGGGAAGACTCGGGCGGCGACGCCAGCAAGTTCGGGCTCACCTCGAGCGAACTGCTCGAAGCGCTCGACTTCCTCGACTCAAAGGGCATGAAAGATTGCCTGAAACTGATTCATTTCCACATCGGCAGTCAGGTAACCAAGATACGACGCATCAAGACGGCGCTGCGCGAGGCTTCGCAGTTCTACGTACAACTGCATTCCATGGGATTCAACGTGGAATTCGTGGACATAGGAGGCGGACTGGGAGTTGACTACGACGGCACACGCTCATCGAGCAGCGAAAGCAGCGTCAACTACTCCATTCAGGAGTACGTCAACGACTCCATATCCACACTGGTGGATGCCAGCGACAAAAACGGCATTCCGCATCCCAACATCATTACCGAGAGCGGACGCGCGCTCACGGCACACCACTCCGTGCTCATCTTCGAAGTGCTGGAAACAGCCACACTGCCCGAATGGTCGGACGAAGAGACCATCACCGAGGAAGACCACGAACTGCTGCGCGAACTCTATGGCATCTGGGACTCGCTCAACCAGAACAAGATGCTTGAGGCATGGCACGACGCCCAGCAAATACGCGAAGAGGCGCTCGACCTGTTCAGCCACGGCATCGTAGACCTGAAAACGCGTGCGCAGATAGAGCGGCTCTACTGGTCTATCATGCGCGAGGTCAATCAAATCGCATCAGGCTTGAAACACGCTCCCGATGAACTTCGCGGACTGTCCAAGCTATTGGCGGACAAATATTTCTGCAACTTCTCGCTCTTCCAGTCGCTCCCCGATTCATGGGCCATCGACCAGATATTCCCCATTATGCCCATCCAGCGGCTCGACGAACGACCCGACCGCGTGGCAACCCTGCAGGACATCACCTGCGACTCCGACGGTAAGATAGCAAACTTCATCTCTACGAAAAACGTGGCGCACTACCTGCCTACACACTCGCTCAAGGCAAAGGAACCCTACTACATGGGGGTGTTCCTCGTGGGAGCTTATCAGGAGATTCTGGGAGATATGCACAACCTGTTCGGAGATACGAACGCGATACACGTCGCCGTGCATGAGAAAGGCTACTCGATAGAGCAGATTATAGACGGAGAAACCGTTGCCGAGGTGCTCGACTACGTGCAGTACAACCCCAAAAAACTGGTGCGCACACTCGAAACATGGGTAACAAAATCCGTCAAGGAAGGACGCATCTCGCTGGAAGAAGGAAAAGAGTTTCTCTCCAACTACCGTTCGGGACTGTATGGATACACCTATTTGGAGTGATTCCCCGACATACACGCCTCGTGCCTTGTGCGAAGAGTTTGTCCCGGCAGGCAAGATGTAGTGTAGAGCAAAAAGGTCCTTTTGCAAAGACTTTCCGGACACTTTGCAAAAGGACTTCTCTTTTGTTGATAAATAATATTTTACTTCACAAAGAAAACAAACCGCATGAAAAAGAAACTTACCGTCATCAAAGTAGGTGGCGGAATCGTAGAAGAGGAAACAAGCCTGAAACGCTTGCTGGATGATTTCGCCGCGCTGGAAGGCTGCAAACTGCTGGTACACGGCGGAGGACGCTCGGCCACACAGATGGCAACCCGCTTGGGTATAGAAAGCCGGATGCTCAACGGCAGGAGGGTTACCGACGCCGAAACTCTGAAAGTTGTGACCATGGTTTATGGCGGACTGGTAAACAAGAACATCGTGGCCGGGCTGCAAGCAAGAGGCATACAGGCACTTGGACTTACGGGAGCGGACATGGACGTAATCCGTTCCGTCAAACGCCCGGTGAAGGATGTGGACTATGGCTTCGTAGGCGATGTGAAACAGGTGAACGCCGCCTTTCTATCGGAATTGATAGAACAGGGAGCCGTTCCCGTAATGGCTCCACTCACGCACGACGGAGCGGGTAGTATGCTCAACACCAATGCCGACACCATTGCCGGAGAGGTGGCGAAAGCCCTTGCCGACAGGTATGAAGTAACGCTGGTTTATTGTTTCGAAAAAAAAGGCGTACTCCGCGACGAGCGCGATGAGGAAAGCGTCATCCCCGTAATCAATCCCGCCGAATTCGAACGTTATGTTGCCGAAGGAGTGATTCAGGGCGGCATGATTCCGAAACTGGAGAACGCGTTCGATTCCTTGCGGGCGGGCGTAGCGGAGGTAGTGATTACTCAGGCTTCCGCCATCAACAGGAAAGAGGGAACACGCATTAGGATGTGAACCGCCGCCCGTTCATAAGGGTCTTTCTCATAAATCCGACAAGCGAATGCAAAAAAAATCATTGTCACCTGTAACTTTCAGTTCACTTAACCGTCATTACTAATAGAGATGCAGGAAATCAGTTTCCGGAACGATATTCTTCCGCTGAAAGACAAACTCTTTCGGCTTGCTCTACGAATAACCCTCGATAGAGCGGAGGCGGAAGATGTGGTTCAGGAAACATTGATAAGGGTATGGCGGAAACGCGAAGAATGGTCCCTGTTCGACTCGGTAGAAGCTTACGCACTCACCGTGGCGAAAAATCTGGCGATAGACCGCAGCGAACGAAAAGATAACCGGACGCAGGAAATCACCTCTCTCACGGAACAGATATCCGCCCCGGGCACACCTTACGACCGGCTTGTAGACAAGGAGCGCATGGCATTGATTCATCGCCTGATAAACGAGTTACCGGAGAAACAACGTCTCATTATGCATCTGCGCGATGTGGAAGAAAAGCAGTACAAGGAGATAGCGCACATACTCCACCTCACGGAGGAGCAAGTAAAGGTGAATCTCTTTCGCGCAAGGCAGAAGGTAAGGCAACGCTACTTGGATATTGAGAAATACGGCGTATGAGCGATTGCGGGTTACGCACGCGAATGCTTCTCCGGTAGCAATAAACAACAATGATGATAAACGGCATAAGACAGATGAACCCTAAAGACATCGAACAACTCTTGAACAGATATTGGCTGTGCGAGACCTCCGTGGAAGAGGAAGCGCGGTTGCGCGAATTGTTTGTCGCCGGCGAGGTACCGGAGCATTTGCTGGAGTATCGGGATTTGTTCGTGTATCAACACGCTCAGCGGGAATCGGGATTGGACGAATCATTCGACGCCCGTGTGCTTGCGCAAGTGGAACCATCGGCTATGCCTTCCGGACGGTCCGCCGTAGTGCTGCATCTTATGCCATTCTTTAAGGCCACCGCGGCTGTTGCGTTGATAATCCTGCTGAACAATGCCGTACAGCATTCGTTCGTACACAGAGTTGATGAAGCCATTCTGGCGGCCGATACGATAGGACAGCAGATTTCCGCTCCCTCAATCGCTCTTTCGGACGAGGCAAACTCCCCGCAAACATCGCTTAAGGAGGCTTCGGACAAAACCGAGAAGTACGGAAGCCGGTCGGAAGATACGCTCGCCGTCATCAGATTGAACTCGGAACAGCCGAAAAAAGTAAGCGAATAAAGAAAAACGAATATCCGCTTACCGCAAGAACGAATAGAAACATTTTCATTTGCTTTAATATATAGATGTAGTTAGTGCGCTTTATTAAGACAGCGATTTGAAGCTGGGAAGTTTCAATTCTCTCAACAACTTATTGAAAAACTAACTCAAATAAAAAGGGAACACTGCGTGAGCAGTGTCCCCTTTTGTTTATCCCCTCAAAGCATGTTCTTTCCTCTTTTATCGTCGCTTATCAGTAAAGCAAAACATAAAACTCGCGTTAAATACCCCCAAAGTAAAGTTACAAGAGAAATTTTTCTCGTAACTTTGTTTTTATTTTACATTCAAAAGCAATAAGAAAACAAAATTTCTATTCATTAATAACTTGCAGTGAACGATTCACTGCCTACAACACTATTTTAAATATGAAGAAAGTAATGATGCTCGCAGCATTCGCAGCTGCATTGATGTCTTGTCAGACCAAAGAAAAAAAAGAAAATCAATCCGTCCAGACATGTACTGAAACTACTTATGAGGGTATACTTCCGGCTGCCGACTGTCCGGGTGCCGCTTATACGCTCACATTGAAGGAAGATTCTTGTGCCGGGAAGAGCGATTTCGACCTGACCATCACTTATATGGATGCCGAGAACGAAAACGAACGCACGAAAGTATCTGCAAAAGGTAAGATGGAAATCATCAACAAGGAGATAAACAACGAGAACAAGACGTTTTATAAACTGCCTGCCGCCGAAGGTGAGGAAGTCTTCTACTTCCTTGTCGTAAATGACAGCACACTCCGCCTTACAAACGAAAATTTGGAAGAAGCTGCAAGCGGGTTGAACTATGACATCATGCGGGTGAAATAAATATCCCGCCGTCAATCCGCTTCTGTTCCATTCATAAAGAATAGGAAAAAGGAGAAACGGTTCATTTCTTGTCGTTCAGCAACCGCTTGGTAAGGTAACGTACGGGATACCAAACGGAAAGAAATCCCACCGATAAAACCGTAACGAATACCAGCAGTACATCCACGGCATGTACACTCACGGGGAAGGCATCTATCACGAAGTTGTCTTCCCCTAATGATATCAGCCCGAAACGCTGCTGAACGTAACACAGCAGAAGCCCTGCAACAATGCCGCCCACCGCACCCACAAAAGAGATGAGTCCGCCCTCGAAAAGAAAAATACGACCGATGAGCACATCGTCGGCACCCAGACTGCGTAGCGTATCCACATCCTCACGCTTCTCCAGAATAAGCATGGAGAGAGAACCTATGACATTGAAACTCGCAATAGCCAGAATAAAAGTAAGAAAGAGGTAGGAGATAAATTTCTCTATCTCCATAATACGAAACACATCTTCCTGCTGCTCGTACCGATTCTGCACCAGATATTCGTCCCCTAATAAATCTGCTATGTACCGCCGCACGGTTTCGGTACGAACACCCGGCTTTAGCTTTAGCTCCACGGCAGACACTTCCGTATCGTAGTCGAACAAACGGCGGGCAAAATCAATGGAAGTAAGTATGTAACGGGCATCGTACTTCTGCTGATTCACCACGAACACCACTCCGGGCGAATACAGATACTCTTGATTGAAAGCGGCAGAGGGATTGGAAAGATTAATACGCACATTACGTTTGGGAGCATACACCGAAAGCGGATCGACAAACTGTAAGCCCGTACCCAGTTCGGCTACCAACTCCACACCCGGTATGCCGTAATAGACCTCCGGCTCGTGCAGAATGAAACTTCCCGCACCATACAGCAAACTGTCTATGGAGGTAAGCTCCCTGAAGTTGTCTTGCACTCCCTTGATGACTGCCATCGTCTGACGGTCTTTATACTGCACCATGGCATTCTCTTCGAGCGTCTCCGTCCACACCGCTATTTCATTCAACTCCTTCACCTGCCGCATGCGGGGAGTATTAGGGTCGAATACCTTTCCCTGACGTACGGTAATCTTCAACTCGGGGTCGAAAGCCGTAAAAAAATCCGCCACCATATCCTGAAAGCCATTGAACACGGAAAGGGTACACACCAATGCCAACGTAGCCAACATCACTCCGCACACCGATATTCCGGAAATGATGTTGATGGCATTGTGTTTCTTCTTGGAGAAGAGATAACGACGGGCTATGTAGAACGGGAAATTCACACGCGAATTACTTCAACAGGGAATCTATCTTCTCGATGTAGTCGAGCGAATCATCCACGAAGAACTTCAGTTCCGGGATGATACGCAGCTGATGACGTACTCTGTTCCCCAACTCATAACGGATGGATTTCATGTTCGCGTTGATGTTCTTGAGCAGTTCTTCACCTTTATCGGAAGGGAAAAGGCTGAGGTAAGCACGGGCAATACTCAAATCGGGACTGATTCGCACGGCACTCACTGAAATGAGCACACCGGGCATCGATTTGGTCTGCAACAGGAAGATTTCACTCAGTTCCTTTTGAAGCAAACGGGATATTCTGTTCTGTCTGGTTGTTTCCATATATCTAACCTTATTTTCATTTCATTGCAGTCCGGAAATCGTTCCAACATAGTGCACCGGATTAAACCGCAAACGTACTGCCGGCGTACTACACGGAGTCGGCAGAACCTCCGGATCGTTTCTTATGTATAATGGTCAAACCGTCCCGCAAGGGCAGAATAACCTTTTCCACCCGGCTGTCTTGCGCCACATGCTCGTTGAACGCCTTGATACCAATTGTCTGACGATCAGCCTCGCGGGGAGAGGCTTCGAGGACATGCCCGTCCCACAAGGTATTGTCGGCAATGATAAATCCCCCGTCAGACAAGCGGGGAAGCAACATCTCGTAGTATTCGATGTAGCGCCGTTTGTCTCCATCAACGAATGCGAGATCGAACGTGAGATCCATCTGCGGAACCAGTTCCATCGCATCTCCTATCCGGAACTCGATGCGGTCGGCATAGGGCGAGTTTTCCAGCCATGGACGGGTGAAATCCTCCTGCTCGTCATTTATCTCAAAGGTGTATAGTCTTCCGCCGGGGGGCAATCCCTCCGCCATACACAAGGCGGAGTAACCACTATATGTACCTATCTCCAATACGTTATGAGGACGTGTCATGCGTACAAACATCTTGAGCATACGCCCTTGAAGATGTCCCGATGCCATGCGGGGATAGAGTAACTTTAGATGCGTATCCCGGTAAAGCGATTTCAGGTAATCACTCTCCGGGTCGATATGCTGCAAAATATAGTCGTCTATGCTCATAAGGCAAGGGGGAGATTCTTTATTCCCGGAAGCAGAGGGATTATTACAGGTAGCGGTTCTTGTTGGGAAGCACACTCTCTTCGGCATACTTCAATGCATCGCCCACCACGTTAATCTCAAGGAACGAGGTCTGCGTTCCTGCTTTTCCGCTACTGAGGTATCCCACCATATCGGTTTCCCGCAGCCTGCCTTCCTTGAGCAGGCGGCGCAGAGCTGCGAAATAATATTCCTGTCCGTTGGCAAGTTCGGGCATATAGATAGCTTCCACTCCATAGGAGAGGGCAAGTACACGCATGGTTTTCTCTTTGTAGCAGATGGCGAGCACGGGGTATTTCCCGCGAAAAGCAGCAAGGTTACGAGCGGTGCGCCCGCTGAAGCTGTCGGTAATAATGGCGCGTATCTTCAGTTTGGACGTAGCTTTCACTGCCTGTTTGGCAAGGAAAGCGGTCACGTCGTTGCTGTTTTCATCAAGCGGAATGCGTATGTCGTTCTCCGTAAGTTTGTCTTTTTCAGCTTGCTCCGCCACCTTAGCCATGGTACGCAAAGCTTCCACGGGATACTTCCCGTAGGCAGTTTCTCCACTCAGCATCAAAGCATCGGTACGGTAATAGATGGCATTGGCTATATCCGTCACCTCCGCACGTGTGGGTCGCGGGTTGGTAATCATGGTATGCAGCATCTGCGTGGCTACAATTACCGGTTTTTTTGCCAGCGTGCATTTACGAATGAGCAGGCGTTGAATACCGGGAATGCGTTCCTGCGGCACTTCGATGCCCAAATCGCCACGGGCAATCATCACACCGTCCGCCACTTCCAGAATCTCGTCAATGTTGTCTACCCCTTCCTGGTTCTCTATCTTGGCTATGATGGCAATATCTCCGCCATGCGCGTCGAGTATCTCCCTGATGTCGAGTACATCCTGACGGTTGCGAACAAAGGAATGTGCTATGAAGTCGATATCTTTCTCAATGGCATAAAGAATGTTTTCACGGTCTCTCGGCGTCAGAGAAGGAAGGTTGATCCGTACACCCGGCACATTGACGCTTTTGCGACTGCCCAACGTGGCATCGTTCTGTATCTCGCATACAAGACGTCCGTCTTTTTTATCCTTCACAAGCATTTCGAGGTCGCCATCGTCGATGAGTATGCGCGAACCTACGCTCACTTCATCTGCAAATCCCGGATAAGTAACCGCTATGCACTCACGGGTGGTGGTAAGCTCCGGATCGCCTGCCACCATCACACGCTCACCGGCTTTGAATGGAATGGGAGTCTCGTTCTTTGTGGTCCGCACCTCGGGTCCTTTGGTATCCATGAGTATGCCTATGCGGTTCGACACGGCTCGTACGTTATCTATCAGCCTGCCTGCTCCCTCTCTGTCGAGGTGTGCGGTATTCATACGCACCACATTCATGCCGGCATCGTATAGTTGTTTTATGAAATCGACGTCGCAACGCTGGTCGGAGACCGTGGCGACAATTTTAGTTTGCTTCAGTAATGACATATATCAACGATGTATAAAATTGTTTCTTTATTTCTGTTTCGATGAGGCTCCGCCAGCCAAAAGGAAAAAATATCTTAATCCGCCTGCGTAAAGCAAAGGCAATGCGCCTCTGCCTTTGCCGCAAAGGGGAATAGGGACGTCAGTTCGTCAAAGCCTCGAGCGCCAAACGGTACGAGTCGAGTCCGAATCCTCCAATAACTCCCTTGCAAGCGGCGGCAATCATGGATATCCGGCGATACTCTTCACGGGCATGTACGTTGGAGATATGCACCTCGATAACCGGAGCGGGCACGGCGCGAATGGCATCTTGCAAGGCAATGGATGTGTGCGTGTAAGCTCCGGCGTTGAGGATGATTCCGTCCGTCCGGAATCCCGCGTCCTGTATACAGTCGATGAGTTCACCCTCGCAGTTGGACTGGAAGTAATCGATTTCTACCGAAGCGTAGCGGCTGCGAAGTTCCGTAAGGTAATCTTCAAAAGAGACACTTCCGTAAATGGAGGGTTCTCGCTTGCCCAACAGATTGATATTGGGACCATTAATAATCTGTATCCTCATAACACATTTTTTTATACCTTTGTCCGCAGACTATCCGTTTGAAAGGCGCAAAGTTAGAAAAAAGAAATGATATTAGGTGAAAAAACAGCTAATAAGGAGAAAGAAGCCTTGATTATCAGGAAGTACCGCCAATACCTGAAATTGGAGAAAGGGCTTTCCGACAATACCCTCGATGCCTATCTGAGAGACTTGAGCAAGCTGCTCAACTTTCTGCATGCCGAGGGAATAGACATAATGGAGGCGACGACGGATGATCTGCAACGCTTTTCAGCCGGACTGCACGACATAGGCATCCACGCTCGTTCGCAAGCGCGTATTTTGTCGGGCATAAAGTCTTTCTTCCATTTCCTGCTACTGGCAGACTACCGCGAGACAGACCCGAGCGAACTGATAGAAGGTCCGAAGATAGGGCTGAAGCTACCCGAGGTGTTAAGCGTGGAAGAGATAGATGCCATCATCGCCGCCATAGACATGAGCAAGAGCGAAGGACACCGTAACCGCGCGATGCTGGAAACGCTTTACAGTTGCGGATTGCGGGTATCGGAACTGTGCGGATTGCGCTTGTCGGAACTTTATTTCGAAGAAGGATTCATCAAAGTAGAGGGGAAGGGAAACAAGCAGCGCTTAGTGCCTATTTCCCGGCGCGCCGTCAAAGAAATCGGTTTCTGGCTGGAAGACCGCAAGCACAAGCGAATAAAGCCCGGACATGAAGATTTCCTGTTTCTGGCACGCTGGGGAAAACAGATTTCCCGCATCATGGTGTTCCACCTTATCAAAGAGCTTGCTTCCCGCGCAGGCATCACCAAAAACATCAGTCCGCACACCTTCCGTCACTCGTTCGCCACCCACTTGCTGGAGGGAGGGGCAAATCTGCGCGCCATTCAAGCCATGATGGGACACGAATCCATCGTCACCACCGAAATATATACGCACATCGACCGCAGCCGCCTGCGTGCCGAAATCATCGAACATCATCCCCGAAACATCAAATATCGCCTCCAAAACGGGCTATCACATTCCCCGGATAAGTAAGGAATTCCATCCCGGACCACTCATTTATGGATAAAAATGCTCTTAATTTATAATAAATTTAAGGGTCGTGTACACATACATAAATGTTTATTTAATATCTTTGTCCATAAGTTGGTTTTTCTTACCATGCAGAGCGTATAATCCTCACGAGGGGAAGCAGTTCCGACTGAAACGAGAGAGAAAACTTATTTCAATTTACAAACTATTAATTCATACTTAGAAAAATGACTAAGAAATTACATCTGCCCTTACTGATGGCATTGGTTATCGCACTGGCATCGTGCGGAAAGAAAATGGGTGAATTATCTTCGGACTACTTCACGGTGACTCCCCAAGTGCTGGAAGCCGTAGACGGTAAAGTTCCCGCTACAATCAACGGTAAGTTCCCCGAAAAGTACTTCAACAAGAAAGCCGTAGTGGAAGTTACTCCCGTATTGCGCTGGGACGGCGGCGAAGCCAAAGGTCAGCCCGCAACATTCCAAGGTGAGAAAGTGGAAGGAAACGACCAGACTATCTCTTACAGAATGGGTGGTAGCTATACCATGAGAACTTCTTTCGACTATGTTCCCGAAATGGCGAAATCCGAACTTTATCTGACTTTCAAAGCCACCATCGGTTCAAAGGTCATCAACATCCCCGCCGTTAAGGTGGCCGACGGCGTAATCGCCACTTCTCAGATGATTGAACAGACGCTGAGCAGTGCAAATCCCGCCAAGAGCGACGATGCTTTCCAACGCGTAATCAAGGAAAAACACGATGCTAACATCATGTTCCTTATCCAGCAGGCAAACATTCGCGCCAGCGAGCTGAAAACAGCCAAAGCTTTCAACGAAGAGGTGAAAGGCATCAACAGCGCTGCCAACAAGCAAATCAGCAACATCGAAATCTCGGCTTACGCATCTCCCGACGGTGGTGTGTCTCTGAACAGCAAACTGGCTGAAAACCGTCAGGACAACACTGCGAAACTCATCAACAAAGACCTTAAAAAAGCCAAAATCGACGCTGCCGTAGACACCAAATACACGGCTCAGGACTGGGAAGGTTTCCAGGAACTGGTATCCAAATCGAACATTCAGGACAAGGAACTCATCCTGCGCGTACTCTCCATGTACTCTGACCCCGAACAACGGGAAAGCGAAATCAAAAACATCTCTTCCGTTTACAAGACGCTCGCCGACGAAATACTTCCGCAGTTGCGTCGTTCACGTCTGACGCTGAACTACGAAATCATCGGTAAGTCCGACGAAGAAATCGCTTCGCTGGCTGCTACCGACGCTAAGCAACTGAACATTGAGGAACTGCTGTATGCAGCAACGCTGACTGACGATGCAGCTAAGCAGGAAGCCATCTACAACAAAGCCACACAACTCTTCCCCAATGATGCGCGTGCCTACAACAATTTGGGTAAACTGGCTTATCAGGCAGGTAACCTCGACAAAGCCGAAAGCTACTTCAAGAAAGCCGTTTCTGTGAAAGAATCTCCCGAAGCGAACATGAACCTCGGTCTTATTTCACTCGCCAAGAACGACAAAAGCGTAGCTGAGTCTTACCTCGGCAAAGCCGCAGGCGCAAAAGAAGTAAACGAGGCGTTGGGTAACCTCTACGTGGCTCAAGGTCAGTATGACAGAGCTGTAAACGCTTTCGGCGACACCAAGACAAACAGCGCCGCTTTGGCACAGATTCTGGCCAAAGACTACAACAAAGCCAAGAATACGCTTTCAAGCGTAAGCGCACCCGATGCTTACACTGATTATCTGATGGCCGTACTCGGTGCACGCACCAACAACCTCTCGATGACAGTAAGCAGCCTCAAGAGCGCTATTGCCAAAGATCCTTCGTTGGCTAAAAAGGCTGTTTCCGATTTGGAATTCTCCAAGTATTTCACCAATACGGAATTCATGAGCCTGCTCAAATAAAAAGTATCTCCCTCTTCACCGGAAACGGTGAATGGGTGCAGGACTAAAACTTCGCGGCGTCTGTGTCTTTTACGGCACGGGCGCCGCTTTCTTTTACCGACATGCTTCCTGCATATCGGGGAAACGACACAGGCACGGTATTCGAACCGGACAGGCATGGTTTCCGTACCACACAAGAGGTGTTTCAGGTAGCATACAGGTGTGGTACGGACAGTATCGTAATCTTCTCACATCCCATCATCATGTGCGTTCCTATTCATTCGGAAAGGATAGGCAACGGCAATCTACGCCGCATTGTTTGTCTTCATACGTTTCGGGAGTATTGCATTTCTCTTTACAAGCATTACGGGAAACTGCATGACTGCAAAAGACATCGATTCAGCGAACGAACCCGCTCCATAGCGGGAGGGACGGGAAGAGTGTGGAAAGGAGTGTTATCTTGACGGGAAGAAAGCAAAGCGGCTTGGCGGAGAAAGCAAGCCCGGACGATCTCATCGCAACCCCCGGAAAACATTTCATAACCGGGGTAGCCTCGAGGGGAATCGAACCCCTATCTAAAGTTTAGGAAACTTCTATTCTATCCGTTGAACTACAAGGCCTTTTGCATACAAACTGCATATAGCGAGCACAAAGATAATGGAATCTATTGATTTTAAGAAAAAAGTTTTGTTAATCCGATTAACTTTACGAAATTTGCCCGCAACGGTTGTCCAAATGACATTCGTTTCAGAACGGTGAAGTTTGTGCGATTAACCGTTGGTTCCAACTGTTTATCTAAAAAACATTTATAAATTGGAAACTTCATTCAACCCGGGCTATTCCCCACCCCATATCGGAAAAAGTCAAGCGGCAACACACGCAAGTCCTCCCAACGATGCGATGCTGACAGTTAGCGGAAAGACTGAATAACCTGTTTTTAAATCTGACCTCTCACGTCTCATAATTATCCATTTCCTGCAAACCTTCCGTTTATTCCTACCCGGAGACACTATCGAATCCGCAAAAAGATACGGAGGAAGCGGATAAACCGGAACGGCATCCGGATAAAACAGGACTTGCATGCGAGAAAAGGAAAACCCGTAATTCTCCTTTTAAGCGGTTTCATCGATTCAATTTAATCATAGTAATACTGAATTATGACAAACAACATGAAGGTAAAAGAACTGGAACAAGTGGTAGTACGCTTCTCCGGCGACTCCGGCGACGGTATGCAACTCGCCGGAAACATCTTTTCAACAGTATCCGCCACTGTGGGAAACGACATCAGTACTTTCCCGGACTATCCGGCGGACATCCGTGCTCCGCAAGGCTCACTCACGGGCGTATCGGGATTTCAGGTACACATCGGTTCGGACAAGGTGTTCACCCCGGGCGACCAATGCGACGTGCTGGTGGCAATGAACGCCGCCGCGCTGAAAACGCAGTACAAATTCGCCAAACCCACCGCCTGCATCATCATGGACACGGACAGCTTTCAGGCATCGGACTTGCAGAAAGCAGCCTTCAAGACAGATAACCCCATCGAGGAGATGGGTATCAAGCAGGATGTGATAGCAGCCCCTATCTCGCAGATGGTGAAAGACTGTCTGGCAGACAGCGGAATGGACAACAAGGCGATGATGAAGTGCCGCAACATGTTTGCCGTGGGGCTGGTGTGCTGGCTCTTCAACCGCGATCTTCAGATAGCAGAGAATTTTCTCCGCGAGAAATTCGCCAGAAAACCCGAGGTTGCCGAAGCCAACATCAAGGTGCTGCACGCCGGATATGACTACGGACACAACACGCACGCCTCTGTGGCGCATACGTACAGAATAGAAAGTAAAGCCAAGGAACCGGGTTTGTACATGGACATCATGGGCAACAAAGCAACCGCATACGGCTTCATCGCCGCCGCCGAGAAAGCCGGGCTGAAACTCTTTCTCGGTTCATACCCCATCACACCTGCCACGGATGTGCTTCACGAGCTTTCCAAACATAAATCGTTGGGAGTTGTCACCGTACAGTGCGAAGACGAGATAGCGGGCTGCGCCACCTCCATCGGCGCGGCGTTTGCCGGCGCACTTGCCGTAACCTCCACCTCCGGACCGGGCGTCTGCCTCAAGTCCGAGGCGATGAACCTCGCCGTAATCACCGAGCTGCCTTTGGTGGTACTCAACGTGCAACGTGGAGGACCCTCCACGGGACTGCCTACCAAATCGGAACAGACCGACCTTCTGCAAGCGCTCTACGGACGTAACGGCGAAAGCCCCATACCCGTGATAGCCGCCACCTCGCCCACCAACTGTTTCGACGCCGCCTACATGGCATGTAAGATTGCGCTCGAACACATGACTCCCGTGGTGTTGCTCACCGACGGATTCGTGGCAAACGGCTCAGGCGCATGGAGACTGCCCGACCTCGATACCTACCCCGAAATACGTCCGCAATACGTCACTCCCGAAATGAAAGACAACTACACGCCCTACCGTCGCAACCCCGAAAACGGTGTGCGCTACTGGGCGATACCCGGACAGGAAGGTTATACCCACATCCTCGGCGGATTGGAGAAAGACAGCAACACGGGAGCCATCTCCACCGACCCTGACAACCACGACCTCATGTGCCGCCTGCGCGCCGAAAAAGTGGCGAAAATTCCCGTACCCGATGTACAGGTACAAGGCTGCGCCGACGATGCAGAACTGTTGATTGTAGGCTTTGGCGGAACCTACGGACACCTCTACTCCGCCATGCAACAGATGTTGAAAGAGGGCAAAAAGGTGGCATTGGCACACTTCTCGTACATCAACCCGCTGCCCAAAAACACCGAAGAGGTGCTGAAGAAATACAAGAAAGTGGTGGTGGCGGAACAGAACCTCGGACAGTTTGCCGGCTATCTGCGCATGAAGATAGACAACTTCACCCCCT
>JBHADT010000091.1:0-5971 GCA_041855205.1 Bacteroides sp. | reverse complement strand
TTCTTTCCATTGGAGGATATTGGAGAAGCTGCTTATGTTCATGTTTTCTATTACGGTAAAAGCCTCTCCTCCGTACTTCTCGTAAGTTTCAATTGTATGATGGATGTTGTTGTACACATATCTGTTGTCTGCCGCATATGCGTTGATAAAGAGTATCTTACTCCGGTGCGTCGTGTGTGACTCTTGTGCAGACAGGCGCTGTATTGCCGGCAGCAATGCCAGTATGATGGAGTAAAGGAGAATGAAGTATGTAGAGGTCGTTTTTTTCATAATTTCATACGGTTTTTCCTATTGTTTCCATGCTGTATCGTATTCCTGATTTTTTTTACTCTTAGTCGCTTTTGTCGGGAGTTTGTACTCGTTTGTGTCCTGAATTATCAAAGTTTTCTCTTTTTTCTTGTCTGTTAACTGTTGTTTCACAGACCGGTTATAAAACGGTTAAGAGAAAAAGGTATTTAAAGGCAAATTTTAATGCCGGCTCCACGTGTTTGTCTTTCTTTATGTTCAGAATAGTTTTTTTTTAACAACAATCTATGTCTTAGCGATTTGGATCAATGTTTTACACAAAGTCTGCATCGAATTAACATTAGGTTATAAACAAAAGTAAACAATATCTTTAAGAAAAACAAGTATTTACTCCTGTAAAATGTAATATTCTATGAAATAAAAAAGCGCATGTATAACTTGCACGAGAGAATGAAAAACGCATCAACTCTTCGAGATGAATAGCCGATGCGTTTTGTTTGGATTATTCAGGATTATTTGAAATCAGTTCTGAATTTTAATGAAAGATAGTGTGCTTTCTCTTTTTATTTATTGAGCCGTGCACTTACCACATCCCAATCGATGATATTCCATAAGGCATTGATGTGGTCTGCCCGTCTGTTTTGGTAGTCGAGATAGTAGGAGTGCTCCCATACGTCGAATCCCAATAGCGGATTTAATCCGGCACGTACGGGATTGCTTCCGTTTGCTTCTTTGGTGATGAGGAGTTTTCCATTTTTATCTTCCGAGAGCCATGCCCATCCTGAACCGAAGAGACTGACTGAGGCAGCGGTGAACTCTTTTTTGAAATCTTCGAAGCTTCCGAAGTCACGATTGATTTTTTCAGCGAGTTTTCCCGTGGGTTCCTTTGTGGAGGGATTGGGTGAAAACTGTGAGAAGTAAAGCGCATGGTTCAGTACCTGACCGGCATTGTTGAAGATAGCTCCGTCTGGTGCGGTGCTCACTATGGTGTGCAGGTCTTTGTTCTCAAATTCTGTACCCGGAACAAGATTGTTGAGGTTATTTACGTAGGCTTGCAGGTGTTTACCGTAGTGCAAGTCCATGGTTTGCTGGCTGATAACCGGTTCCAACGCATTGTTTGCATAAGGAAGTTTAGGCATTTCGTATGTCATAAATAAAAGTATTAAAGATGTTAGTAATGTATTCATAATCATTCTAAATAAACTGTTTCCTATATAACATCAAAAGTTTGGCAAATGTTTTTCGGAAGTGGCACACTCCGTGGTAATGTTTAGTGTTTGTCTTATATAATGCGTTGATATGTAGAATTTTGGATGGTTTCTAAATAAATCATAAATGAGACTGTTTTAGGAGGAGGCATTGATATTACGAGCTGTTTGTAATGAAAATCCATGAAATAAAACCGGGTTAGCGGTGTGTTGTCTGTCTCTGGCTGTTTTGTCTTTTTCATTCCAATCGGAATGCTTGTGCGAATCCTGAATGAGTTTCTCCGGGATGTGTGAGAGATTTTTCTTTTGTTTTATAAGTGTTTGATATATATAATGTTACCTGATTTACGGGAATATAGCCGGAACCCCCTTTGTACGGTTCGGGAACCGCACCCGTGCGGTACTTTTAAAGTACGGGTTCCATAAAAGTACCGTACCTGTGTCGTCCTCCGGACGGTATATGAAATCTGTCATATATGTATCCATAACATTTACGTATCCATAACTTTTACGGGGAGAGTTGATACTCGTGTTTACGGGAAACATTCGCTGTCTCACATCATGGCAGGCAAACTTAATACCAGACTCATATATATATGGAAAGAATATCTTACTTTTGCGCGTATGAATACGAACTATATTCAAGATTTGAATGAAGAGCAGCGTGCCGCAGTGCTCTATAACGACGGTCCCTCTCTGGTGATAGCCGGTGCCGGTTCGGGTAAGACGCGTGTGCTGACCTACAAAATCGCTTATTTGTTGGAGCAGGGATATGAACCGTGGAACATTTTGGCGTTGACCTTCACCAATAAGGCAGCGCGTGAAATGAAAGAGCGCATAGCCGTTCGGGTGGGTATGCAAAGAGCGCGATATCTGTGGATGGGAACATTTCATTCCGTGTTTCTCAGAATTCTGCATGCCGAGGCGGCACACATCGGTTTTACGGCACGTTTCACAGTCTACGATACGGCAGACAGTAAAAGTCTCATCCGTTCTATTATTAAAGAACTGAAGTTGGACGAGAAAATCTATAAGCCCGGTAGTGTGCAGGGACGGATATCCAATGCGAAGAATCATTTGGTATCTCCCGCCGAATATACTTCCAGTAAGGCGGCCTACGATAGCGATCGCGCGGCGAACATGCCTTTGGTTCGCGATATTTATGCCCGATATTGGGAACGTTGTCGACAGGCGGATGCAATGGACTTCGATGATTTATTGTTCTACACTTTTTTGCTTTTCAGGGATCATCCTGAAGTGTTGTCGCGTTATCAGGAACAGTTTCGCTATATTCTGGTGGATGAGTATCAGGATACGAATTTTGCTCAACATAGCATCGTGCTGCAGCTGGCGAAAACACATTGCAAGGTTTGTGTAGTGGGCGATGATGCACAGAGTATCTACTCTTTCCGGGGAGCGAATATCGACAATATATTGTACTTCACCCAAGTGTATCCCGATACAAAAGTGTTCAAACTGCAACAGAACTACCGCTCCACACAAACCATTGTGCGTGCCGCAAACAGTCTCATCGAGAAAAACCAATATCAGATACGAAAAGAGGTTTTCTCCAAAAAAGAAGAAGGCGAAAGCATCGAGGTGTATCGGGCGTATAGCGATGTGGAGGAGGGCGAAATGGTAGCGAATAAGATAGCGGAACTGCATCGTTCCGCGCAATATACCTATGCCGATTTCGCCATACTTTATCGTACGAACGCGCAAAGCCGTATCTTCGAGGAAGCTTTGCGCAGACGCGGTATGCCGTATCGAATATATGGAGGGCTCTCTTTCTATCAGCGTAAAGAAATCAAAGACGTAATAGCGTATTTCAGGTTGGTGGTAAACCCGAATGACGAAGAAGCTTTTAAACGCATCATCAACTATCCGGCAAGAGGAATAGGGGATACCACGTTGGGAAAAATCGTCTTTGCCGCCACAGAACAGAATGTGAGTTTGTGGAAAGTGCTTTCTGAACCTTTGGCATATGGGCTTAGCTTCAACAAAGGCACGCATGCCAAATTACAGGGATTTCGCGATATGATAGCCAGGTTTATGGAACGTCAGGCAGAAATGAGCGCTTACGAGATAGGAGTGGAGATTATCCGTGCATCCGGTATCGTTACGGATGTAATGGCGGACAGCTCACCCGAAAGTCTCAGCAAGAAAGAGAACATCGAGGAGTTGGTAAACGGTATCAATGACTTTTGTGTTCAGCGGCAGGAAGAAGGAAACCGGCATTTTGCATTGGGTGATTTCTTGTCGGAAGTCTCCTTGCTGACCGATCAGGATACGACCGAAGCCGGGGATGACCGGAAAATAACCCTGATGACCGTGCATTCTGCCAAGGGACTGGAATTTAAGAATGTCTTTGTGGTGGGGATGGAAGAAACCCTTTTCCCCAGTAGTATGGTGGGCGAGTCTCTGCGTGGTTTGGAAGAAGAACGGCGTTTGTTCTACGTAGCCATCACCCGTGCCGAGGATTATTGTTTCCTTTCGTATGCCCGCACCCGTTTCCGTTATGGAAAGATGGAGTTTGCCACTCCCAGCCGTTTTCTCAAAGACATTGACGAACGTTTCCTGCATTTACCGAAAGAGCCGGGATTAAGACAGAACGCAGAGCGACAGGCAGTTCCTTTCCGGAGCGAATCGTCCGACTCAGGTCTGTCCCATCAGCCGGGAAAGCAGCCGGAACAGCCGCTTTCCTTCGGGAATACAACTTCGCACCGTACTCTTAAACGCATCTCGTCCATTCCCTCATCCTCTGTCACAACTCCTAAGACAGAGGCGGCGGGAGTTTCTGTCGGACAATTTATTGAACACGAACGCTTCGGACTGGGGGAAGTGATGAAAATGGAAGGCGAAGGCGACAATGCCAAAGCCACCATTCGTTTCGAACATGCCGGAGATAAGCAACTTTTATTGCGCTTTGCACGTTTTAAGATTGTAGAACGTTAATTGAATTACATACAATGATTGATTTTACCCGTTTCCCTTCACCTTGTTATATAATGGAGGAAGAGTTGCTAAGGAAAAACCTTGAACTCATAAAAAGTGTGGCAGACCGTGCCGGAGTCGAAATTATCCTGGCGTTCAAATCGTTTGCCATGTGGCGTTCCTTTCCCATTTTTCGCGAGTATATAGAGCATTCCACGGCAAGTTCCGTATACGAAGCGCGTTTGGCGCTGGAAGAGTTCGGCAGTAAGGCGCACACCTATTCACCTGCGTATACTGAAACGGATTTTCCGGAGATTATACGTTGCAGCAGTCACATCACTTTCAACTCCATGTCACAGTTTCATCGTTTCTATCCGATGATCGGGCAGACGGATGAATGTATTTCCTGCGGCATACGCATCAACCCCGAATATTCGGAAGTAGAAACCGACCTTTACAACCCTTGTGCTCCCGGTACCCGTTTTGGAATTACCGCAGATCAACTGCCCGGAATATTGCCTTCGGGGGTAGAAGGTTTTCATTGCCATTGCCATTGCGAATCTTCATCCTACGAATTGGAACGCACATTGAGCCATATCGAAACCAAGTTTGCCGGATGGTTCGCGCAAATAAAATGGTTGAATCTGGGTGGAGGTCATCTGATGACCCGTAAAGATTACGATGTAAACCACCTTATCAGTTTTCTCAAGGAGTTTCGTACACGTTATCCTCATTTGCGTGTCATTCTTGAACCCGGTTCCGCCTTTACCTGGCAGACGGGCGTGCTGACCTCGGAAGTGGTGGATGTGGTGGAAAATAAAGGCATCCGTACGGCTATCTTGAATGTCAGCTTCACTTGCCATATGCCCGATTGTCTGGAAATGCCCTATCAGCCTGCCGTACGCGGAGCGATAACGGGCGAGAAACCCGGAGGGTTCGTTTATCGTTTAGGCGGAAATTCCTGTCTGAGCGGAGATTACATAGGCTCGTGGACGTTTGACCATGAACTGTGTATCGGAGAGCGTATCGTTTTTGAAGACATGATTCACTATACGATGGTGAAAACAAATATGTTCAATGGTATTCACCATCCCGCTATTGCTTTGTGGACCAAAGAAGGAACGGCAAATATATACAAAGAGTTTTCTTACGAAGATTTTCGTGATAGAATGAGTTGACGGATATCATTTATCAACTGTTGTCGATAGAAAAACGCATATCATACTGAAAAAAAGAGTGGGAATATTTGTATGTTTAAGGAAAACATCTACCTTTGCATCCGCAAATGCGGAAATAGCTCAGTTGGTAGAGCATAACCTTGCCAAGGTTAGGGTCGCGAGTTCGAGTCTCGTTTTCCGCTCAAGCAATGGAGGTTGCTTGATATCAATGCCCAGGTGGCGGAATTGGTAGACGCGCACGTTTCAGGTGCGTGTGTCGCGAGGCGTGCAGGTTCGAGTCCTGTTCTGGGCACAGTTGAAATTTCTTTTTTTTGAATGATTGAAAGTTTGGAGAGGTGGCGGAATTGGTAGACGCGCTACTTTGAGGGGGTAGTGACAATTATGTCGTGGGAGTTCGAGTCTCCT
>JBHADT010000090.1:0-2879 GCA_041855205.1 Bacteroides sp. | reverse complement strand
TGTATAATTATCGTAACAAAGGCCGTGTTTCTCCCGATAATTATACTCCCGCCACGACTACCGTGACCACACCTACTGTGCCAACCGGTGCCACGGTCACTCAAGGAACACACTTAACTTTGCTGGCTCCCGGGGTCGACGATATATTGGAGGGTACGGAACGTTCTTTCTATTTGTTTGAAGCCGACAATAAAACGAAATATGCTACTGATCCAATGGATGCCACGTGTTTGGTGGTGCGTATTCAATTTGCGTCGACTAACGAGGGAAAGGTACTTACCGACCAAGATTGGCCCACTTCCGGTTATTATCGTATCGACTTTAAGGACTATACGACAGATGCTGTCCTTGACTTACTCCGTAATCATCATTATACCATCAGGGTGGAAAGTATTGATGGTCTACCCGCTGCTACGGCCGACCTTGCTTATAAAGGCAATCATACGATCAAGTGCAAAATAGTGCCATGGAATGACGTGCAAGAGAATGTTTCTGTGACATTCAATTCGAGATTGAAAGTAGACAAGAGTAACGTCATTTTGATGAAAACAGGAAGTCAGAACCTGACAATCACTACGGAAAATACTTCAGGATGGAAGATTGACAGCTACCCCAGTTGGCTGACCATTACCGGAGGAACGCAAATCACTACGGATACGCAAACGACGCTGACGTTACAAGCTACAAACTCAGAATTCCGCTTCGGGGTGATTAAACTCACTGCGGGACGGATGACGTTGGATATTAAAGTGAGTCAAGCGGGTAAACTTCCGCTCGAATATGTTGCCGAATATAACATAGCCGGTGGAGCCCAATTCTTTGGTACGGCTCCGAATAATGTGTCTGCTACTTCTGCACAAACAGATCTCACACCTCGTTGGTCGGCAAGTTACAGCAATGATCAAAGCGGTTATTATAACGGGTATGTTGCCGGAAACAATTATCATTCTACTTATAACCCTAATCATGCGCAAGGTTTTTACACTAATTTCAGTAATTATCATTTGCCGAGCATTCAAGAATGGGTAGGTATTTTCGGCTATGGAAATACCGATGCCCGTTATGGTCTTACTACTATTCATAGTGGGACGGGTTCTGAAGCAGTCGAGTTTGGCGGAAGGAAACACACATTCGATGCTGAAATCAAGACATCTGCCGGAACATCCATCGGTTATGCCTTGCGATTTAAAAAAGGTACGGGAACTTCTGCGATAGGCAGTCTTACGGATTATCCTCATACCGCTGATAACAGTATGCTCTGTGCTTATCGCTACGAGCCTATTGGCGATTGGACGTCCGGTAATAACGGTTCTCGCCTTAGAGTGCAATGCGTATTTTTAGGTTACTATTTTTCCGGCGACATCAATACAATTTGTGATGAAGCTTGGTGGAGTGCTCGTTCGGCAGAAACCATCACTCGCGAATTTCCTATCCCCGGTGTGATAACTACCGCTGTTCCCGTAACTTCTTCAACGCTTAATGATCGTGGAACAAAGGGATATTATTGGTCGAAGACACCTGATGGAACCACAGGTATGCGAGCTGTGAGCATCGGAGATCAGCAGGCAACTGCAAATGCGACTCAAACAGGAGAGAAGGGCATAACTATTCGTCTTTTCTCGGATAATTGATTTTTCGGTTATTCATTATAAAGGGGGATTGTCCGGCTTTGAACTGCGGACAATCCCTTTGTTTTATGCCGGTTTGTTACTATCGAAGGGATGTTGATTTTAAGTGATTAACAAAGAGTCCGGAATCGTAATGATGAAGTGAGGGAGTTGTTGAAGTCTTGTGGAGGAATCCATAAAGAGAACTGCCCCCAAAAGTTGAGTGTCCAACTTTTGGAGGCAGTTCGATATCAAAGCGTGGCGTTATCCTCAAAGCGGAATGTATTCCACAAACGCTTCCATGGCTTCGTACGAAGCAAGACCGAGACGATCGTATAGTTCGGCGGTTCCGCGGTTGCGTTCTTCGCTTCGTTGCCAGAACAGGCGTTCGTCGTTGCCGAGGAACGGTGCGCTTTCCATTTGCGACTGGTGTTTGAGAATGGAATTGCGTTTGGCGCGAAGCTCTTCGGGACTGATGGGCACAGCCATTTCAATGTTTTCGATTTCCCATTCGGCCCATGCTCCCCGATACATCCAAAAGCGGCAATCTTGTAGCCACTCGGCCTTGGCTTCTTTTTCGAGGTCGATGGCTGCGAAAATCGCATCGGCACAAACGCGGTGGGTTCCGTGTGGATCGGCCAAATCGCCTGCGATGAACACCTGATGAGGCTTGATCTCTTGCATTAGGTTTTGGACGATACGAACGTCGGCTTCCCCGATCGGGTTCTTTTCAATCTTACCGGTTTCGTAGAAAGGCAGGTCGAGGAAGTGACAATGGCTTAACGGAATATTATTGAAGGCACAAGCTGTACGGGCTTCGCCACGGCGTATCAATCCCTTGATGGTTAACACATCGCGTGGATCGAGGTCGCCATCTTTTTTCTCACGTAAGAACTTTCGTATCTCGGCATACTTCTGATTGATTACTTCGTCCTTACTGTCGTTGAACAATTGGTTAAATCCGTTGATGAAATGCATAAAGCGTATCACTTCTTCGTCACCGACGGCAATGTTTCCGGAGGTCTGATATGCCACATGAACCTCGTGTCCTTGCTCCACTAAGCGGCGGAAGGTACCACCCATAGAGATTACATCGTCATCGGGGTGCGGAGAGAAAATGAGAACTCGCTTCGGATAAGGGGTAGCTCGTTCGGGGCGATACGTGTCGTCGGCATTGGGTTTCCCGCCCGGCCATCCGGTGATGGTATGCTGCAAATCATTGAAGATTTTGATATTGACATTGTATGCCGAGCCATAGAGTGCAAGCAGTTC
>JBHADT010000089.1:0-3676 GCA_041855205.1 Bacteroides sp. | reverse complement strand
TGTATCTGTTGACTTCCACGGGACTTTTCCGGTTTGCACTCGCCACGGAAACCTGTCGTTTGCTGCCGTTTTCCTCCCCCGCCGCGCTTGCAAAGGGAAAACAAGGAGTGTGGATTACCGAAGGAAACAAACTCTATCGGTATTCTGCCCGCATGTCCGCTCCGGTTCGTATGTTTACCGGATTGAATCTCCCCGAAAGCGGTACGAGCATGACGGAAGACGAAGACGGGAATCTGTGGCTGGCTCTTAAAGAGGGAGGAGTGATGCGGATAGGTGCGGACGGAGGGCAGATTTTGCTGCTGAAGGGAGTGAAGGTAATGAAACTGTTGCGGGGAAACGACTGTTCTCTATGGGTGGGTAGTCAGGAACATGGCGTTTTTCGTCTTTCTGTGCAAGGCGATGTAATGCACCATTATGTACCCGGTAAACAGACAGAACACGAACTCCGCGACGACATGGCAAGGGCTTTGTGTCAAGACTTGGAGGGGAACGTATGGGTGGGGTACAGGAGCGGACTAAGCAAGATAGAGGTACAGACGGGAAGGATATTTCATTACCAGGCGCAGCCCAACAGAAAAGATGCCATGTCTAACCATTCGGTCACTTCGCTCCACACGGATAGGCAAGGAACGGTGTGGGTGGGAACCTATTGGGGGGGTGTAAATTATTTCTCTCCGGAATATCGGCATTTTGTACACTACTCTTCTGCCGGCAGCAAATTGTCTTTTCCCGTCATAGGAGCTATGGCCGAGGATAATACCGGCAATGTCTGGATTTGTACCGAAGGGGGAGGACTCAACTTGTATGAACCCGCTACGGAACGATTCACCCCGTTTAATATTCAATCGGGGTGTCGCTTCAGTTCGGATTATCTGAAGGATGTGGCGTTCGACGAACAGAACGGTTGTCTGTGGATTGCCGCAGACTTCTCCAATAAAATCAACCGCTTTCGCACGGATGACAGACGCAATGAAGTACATGTCATCGAAGGGGTAGATAATGAAGAAATAGGAGAAGCATTGTTTGCATTGGCTGACACCCCTGAAAGGTTGTATATAGGAAGTACTTCGGGAGTGGTTGCCTTGAATAAGGAAACAATGAAAGCAGAAATGCTGTTCCGGCAGAAAGATTTGTTTACACACAACTACAACACTCTTTTGCTTGATTCGAATCATCGCTTATGGTTTGCCTCGGACGAGGGTTGTGTAGCCTATTCCATAAATGAGAACCGATTCGATACCTGTAAAATAGTCTTCGAGCAGCAAGTCAGGTCGCAGAAAGAGTTGGTCAACGTTTTTTACGAGACCGAAGATGGTAACATCTATGTGGGTACGCACGGATACGGACTATTCATGTTGGATAAAGATAAGCGGGTTTTCCGTCTGCATACCGACAAGACCGAACTCTCGGGAGAGAATATCCGGGTGTTGGGAGAACTTCCTGCCGGTGATTTGCTGATTGGTACAGGTCATGGCTTGTCTGTGCTGCGAAAACAGACCGGAGAGATTGTGAACTTCAACTCGAAGACCGGCTTTCCGCTGACACTTATCAACCGGAAGTCCATGCTCGTGTCTCACAATCGTAATATCTATATGGGAGGAACAACCGGAATGGTGCTTTTTCAGGAGAACCGTCTGCAACATCCTTCCAAAACGTACGATCTGCAACTATCTCATCTCTATGTCAACAACAAAGAGGTTAAAGCGGGCGATAGAACCGGCATACTGAAGCAGAGCCTGCCTTACACCTCCCGGCTAAGATTGACCCATGTACAAAATGTATTTTCTATCGGTTTCTTTACGGATAATTATCTGCACGCGGGCGGCGATGAAGTGGAATATCGTTTGATAGGCTATAACGATGAGTGGGCTGCGAATCGTTCCGGGAGCGATATTACTTATACGAATATATCTCCGGGCGATTATGTCTTTGAAATCAAACTCAAAAACAATCCCTCACAGGTCAAAGCCTTGCAAATAACCATAACACCGCCTTTTTATGCGACTTGGTGTGCATATGTTATTTATGCATGTGTGCTGCTTACCATCCTCTACTTCGTAATCAGGGAGTACAGGGTGCGTCTTTTCTTGAAAACTTCGCTCAATTTTGAGCTTAGAGAGAAGAAACACATCGAAGAGATGAACCGGTCTAAATTGCGCTTCTTTACAAATATTTCGCACGAAATCAGAACTCCCATTACCCTGATATTGGGACAGGTAGATGTATTGTTGAATTCGGGAAAACTCTCAGCGTATGTCTATTCCAAGTTGCTGAACATACATAAAAATGCCGATAGTCTGAAGTCGCTGATATCGGAACTGCTGGACTTCAGAAAACAGGAACAGGGACTTTTGAAACTGCATATCTCCTTGTTCGACCTGCATTCCCTGCTGGAAGAACACTATGTGATGTTTAAGGAATTGGCAGTTAACAGAAACATTTTCTTCTCCCTGAATTCCTCCCCGGGGCAATGTCTTGTATGGGGAGATCGGGGACAGATACGGAAAGTCATCAATAATCTGCTTTCCAACGCTTTTAAGTATACGCCCGATGGAGGTACCATTGGCATCGAACTGACGGAAATGGCGGACGAGTATGTGTTTTCCGTTTCGGACAACGGAATCGGAATATCTGAAAAAGATCGTGAGAAGATATTCGAGCGATTCTATCAGGCAGATAACGGCGGACAGTATGGAGGTACGGGCATCGGATTGGCTTTAAGTCTGGGAATCATGGAGGCTCACGGAGGTCGCATTGATGTGGAAAGCCAGCAGAGCCGGGGAGCTTGTTTCAAAGTGTCCGTGAAAAAAGGAGATACTCATTTTGCACCTACGGTGTGTCGGATAGATACGGAACAGGAGAAAGAATATATTTACCATTCCGAAGAAAAGGATATGCTGATAGAGGAGATACAGGCGGCGCAAAAAGAAAACGGAACGACCGACTGTAAGCTGTTGGTGGTTGATGATAACGAAGAAATAAGAGAAACGCTTACGGATATATTCTCTCCGCTATATGATGTGGAAACGGCGAGCGATGGAAAAGAAGCCTATGAGAAAGTGAGGAGGATACAGCCTGATTTGGTAATATCGGACATAATGATGCCCGGAATGCCTGGGACGGAGTTGTGCTCGAGGATAAAAAGGAATATCGAGACGTCGCATATTCCGGTGGTACTCCTGACTGCGCTTAGTGCACCGGAGCGCGAGTTGGAAGGTCTCAGAATAGGGGCAGACATATATGTGGTGAAGCCCTTTGATATGCGCAGACTGGTGATGCAGTGCAACAATCTTATTAATATCCGCAGAATATTGCAACGAAAATATGCCCGGCAGTTGGATGGTAAGATGGAAAAGATTGCAACCAACTCATTGGATAGGATGTTTATAGAACGGGCAGTCCGTATAGTGGAGGAAAATTTAGAGAACCCGGAGTTCAATGTAGAATCTTTTTCGAAGGAAATGAATGTCGGACGTACCGTCTTGTTTCAGAAGATAAAAGGAATCACAGGAAATACGCCGAATAATTTTATTATGAATCTACGTTTGAAAAGAGCAGCTTATTTCTTGCTGAATGCTCCTGAAATGAATGTCTCCGATATAGCCTACCGCCTGAATTTCGGAAATCCTCAATACTTCAATAAATGCTTTAGGGAACTTTTCGGTATACCTCCTAC
>JBHADT010000088.1:0-4097 GCA_041855205.1 Bacteroides sp. | reverse complement strand
TTCAGGGCGAATGTAGTCGAGTTCCTTTTCCCTCTTGTTGTGTTGTTCGCTTCCACCTTTGACGGGTTGCACGTGGATTGATGTCTGTTGCTTCATGAGTTTCTGTTTTTCGGTAGGGGGTGTCCTGGAGTGACAGCAGGGGTCAAGGGGGTGCAGCCCCTGCCCTCGGAGAGCCCACAACCCTGCAAGGGTTATAGTGGGCTATAACCTGCATGCAGCGTTTACCTGCCGGCAAAGATACAAAAACATTCTCAATATTAAAACAATCCGGCAGGGGAAAATGTTAGAAGAGGGTGTAGGGGGCAGCATAGCCCCCACAGCGATAGCACCATGAAACGTAGTGGTTAGATGTGCGCCCGAGGTGTGGAGGAACGGAACACCATGCGCACGAGTGGAGAGAAACGAAACGGGGTATGTATATACCTAAGTGTCAATTGTGTCCGATAACAGAGTTAGAAAATAAAAAAAATATCTTTTATTATTTGCTTTTTGTAAGTATATGTGTTATTTTTGCAAACACTATAACTTCAATTTAAAAACCTAATTGTATATGAAAAAAAGTTTTTTGTTATTGGGATTATTGGCATTTGTTGCTATTTTCATTTCTTCTTGCTCTCAAGAAGATGTTGTAAATGATACTAAGGGTTCTTCTCCGGAAAGTATTAAAGTCGACAAAATGATGAACTTGTTCAAAACTCACAATTGGAATCTTGATACCACCATTCCTGAAAAAGAAAGAAATAATCTTATTCTTCAGATGGATTATGACAAGGTTAAAAAATTCCTTGAAGACTTGGATAAAGGATTCAAGTTTGAAAAGAAAGATTCTCTTGTGGGTGATGTGAAGACAAAGGCTCTCAAAACAAGAGGAGCTGCAACACACAACTATTGGATAACTGGAGTCCATAGTAATGCTTTGACCCAAAGCAATACTATTTCTCGAATAGATATGACATATACACCTCCTCGTACTCCAAAGGTTACGATTACTGGTAGTTCTATATCGTCAAATTATGGTGGCATGACATGGACTCCTGATGAGTCTAATCCTAAAGAATTCTATTTTTCTGGGAATAGATGTGATATATCTTTGAATGGGACTATAAGGTATAAGCCTTTCTATTCTGGAAAACAAATTATGGCAGGTTATGTTACTAAAAATAGCCGTGGTTACTTGGATGGAGGTAAGGTTGAAAGACTCCATTAAATAATAAATAGAAATTCCGATAACTGGGCAAGAAGTAATGTACTAAATATTACTTCTTGCCCAAATGTTATTACTTTCTTTCGTTTTTTAGAGTATGTTAGGCGAAAGATATACTAAGTTCCAACTTTCATTATATCTCAATATCAATGAGTTTATTTTATGGCCACCCAGTTACAGCTTCCTCCATTAGAATCCGTCGTGGCAAAATATAATTTTGCGGTTAAACTTGATCCTGATGCTGCTAATTTTACGGTAATGTTGGTATTCGTAAAAAGGGTTCCTGCTTTCGTTTGTGAGTTCCAACCTCCGAAAACATGAGTTTTGCATGTATAAACGGGAATCATAGCAGCACTCGTTCGACAAGTAAATTTTACTGCTGTTTTATCTATCGTTGGGAGAAACGCATCAGTTCCTTCTTCTGTTCCGATAGTAGAAATAGACCCATATTGGTTTCTCCCTTTGTTCCCTGAACGTGTTAGTGGAACTTTATTAGATTGCTTATATTTTCTATATTCTTCTTTTACATTTGGCAAAATAATTTTTTCTCCTTTCTGTCGTGCTTTTTCGATTATGTTATTTGTGTTTTTAAGATCTTGCAAAACTCTTATATATAAATCTGCATCTACTCCTAATTTTTGTGCATCTTCTTTAGATATGTCTAAGGAATATAAGCTATCTTTTATCGATACGTAATTTGAAAGAATTACTGCTGCAGCTCGTTTTTCTTTAATTCTTTTAGGAACACTATTTACTTCATCGACAGGTAATGCCAATGCTTTTGCTTCTTCTATCTGTGAAGAGTATACTCTTGTCTTCACATTATTGTTGTTTTCTTGGATATTGGAATCATCATTAGAGCATGATATTAAACAAGAAGTAACTATTAGAGCGAAAACTTTTAATATAATATTTTTTTTCATTCGAAAATGTTTCTATTGTGAATACCCGATAAATCGGGCATTCGGGTTTAACTTATTCAAGTTGGCACAATAAAAGAATTGGCAGGCTGCGTAAAGCCGTCTGCGGCTATCGGTAGGCTCTTATAGTTTTAAAACGACCGGAAAAATGGGAAATTTCATTCGCGTGCTCAGAGCAACAATCTTTGCCTCTCGGTCGTTTAGGCCAGTTTCATATTCAGGCTTGGTGTCCCAGTAAAAATCGGCCTTAGGATCCGTGTGCCTCTATGCGCTTTCCTTTCCGGGCGAATCCTCTCCGGTGAGTTTCTTTATCTGGTCTTGATAATACTTGATTTGGGCTTTCTTACGCCTGTCATCCATGTGGTAGGGGCCCAACTCCAGATACGGGGTGCCGTCCTTTATCATGTGGTAGATGACTTTGAGCATTTCCGCCGCAATTGCTACCAGCGCGCGTTTCTTTCCCCGTCGCGCGGCCAGTCTCTTGTATCTGGCCGAGAAGTAGGTGCCCTTCGTCCTTGTGGCACACCACGCACATTCTGTCATTATGGCCTTCGTTGCCTTGTTGCCGTGGTTGGTGTGTGAACTTTTTTTTTACCCGCGCTCTCGTTGTTGCCTGGGGCGAGACCTGCCCATGAGGTCAGGTGCTCGGCCGTGGGGAATACTTCCATGTCTACTCCTATCTCGGCCAGAAGCTCCCTGACCGAGGACTTCTGCATGCCGGGCACTTCACATAGCTGATCTATACGTCCCTGCAAGGGCTGCATCCGACGCTCTATCTCCCTGTCGATGACTTCAATCTCTTCCTCAATGTTCCTGATGCTCCTGCGGATTGCCCTGATCATGAACCTGTGATGCTCGGTGAAGTGCCCCTCGACGGCCTCGGCTATTTCCTCCTGCGAGTGCTTCAGACGTGGATGCGTGCAGAGTTCTGCAAGCTTCTGCGGGTCGGTCTCTCCCTTTATAACCTCGTCGATCAACGAGGTGTATGTCCTGCCGCGGATGTTGCTGAACACGCTCGACAGCTTCAGGTTGGCATCTTCGAAGATGCGTATCATGCGGTTGTGCTCTGCCGCCTGTTGCTGTACGAGCTTGCGGCGGTAGCGCGTCAGGTCACGGAGGTCGCGCTGGTCACGTTTGGGAACGAAGCTGCCCTTCAGCAGCCCGGCACGCAAAAGCTTGCATATCCACGCGGAGTCTTTCTTGTCCGTCTTGTGTCCCGGTACATACTTGATGTGGCGGGCGTTAACCACCATGATGGTGAACCCGCCCGGCTCAAGGATGTTCATCACGGGCTTCCAGTAAACGCCGGTGCTTTCCATTGCTACATGGGTAACACCAAGTTCCAATAGCCATTCCTTCAATTGTGTCAATGATCTCGTTGTCGATTGAAACGTACGTGTCTCTTTCCTGATGTCCGTTCCGCTGACTGTTGCCACAATCTCCTTCTTGTGAACGTCAAGGCCGCATCCGCGAGCTACGACTTCTTCGAAGGATACTTCGTTCTTCTGCTGTATCGCCATAGTTGTAAGGGATTGAAATTAAAGTATATGTGGCAAAGATACTAAATTTTCATTCCCTTTGGCGAAGGACTTCATGTACGTTTCATATAGCAATAAATTTAGATTGTTATTTTTGCAAAAATAGTAAATTTATTTTTATAAAGCAAATATTTTGTATTTTATTCATAAAAAGGAACTAATAGTCTGCATAGTAGCATTTGAATGGCTTTAACTTTCTGTACTCTTCTTTTTGATAGCGTTGATTACATAACCGATACGGTTCTTTGCAGTTCTCGATGGACCGACCAGAGAGGAAAGAAAACCGATAAAGTCGGGTATCTTCTGTTCCCCCTCGATGATAGTCTTCTTGTTCTTGCTGATTTCGGCTGCTTGGAACTCAAAAGAATAGCGGAAGTAGTCGTAGGCTTCACGGCTTATCTGTGCGCTTGCTGAAACCTTTGAGCGCAATTCGGT
>JBHADT010000087.1:0-9426 GCA_041855205.1 Bacteroides sp. | reverse complement strand
TACCTGTAAAGCGTGGTTTGTACTCTGTGCCAAATCGGCGATGGTGTTCAGCAGAGTGCCGTCCAAATCGAATATTATCAGCTTTTTCATTCGTTTTCTTTTTTTCGATGGCAAAGATAGCATTTTTATGGAGATGGAAAAAGGGATTTTGAGCGAGGCTGATGACGGAATGGAACAGTTATCGGAGTTTTGACAGCTCCCGAACAAGATGAAATGTTTTCTTTATTCTTTACAGTATCCTTATGTTTATACCCCCCCCCAAAAAAAAAACAGCGATAGTAAAACTCTTCTCCGTTTTTTAGTAAAAATCGGATAGATTTTTCGAGAAAATATACGTAGTTGATTTTCAGTTGATTGCAAACGGACGATTTGTTTTTTGTTCCTCCTTTGCAGAAAGTAAACACACACAACTATATGATCTTATTTCCCACTAAGGTCAGCAATAGCGGGAGATAATCTTTTAATTCATCACGAAGACATTTAAGAGCTTGCCGGATGCGATAATCAATCGTTTTTGAAGATACGCCTAATGTTGCGGCTATTTCATTATAGGTCTTTCCTTCAATGCGGTTCAGGACAAAAGCTTCTCGATATTTTTCCGGAAGTTTCTTCAATGCGTCCTCGATTTTTTGAGTCAATTCTTCTACAACATAAAAATCAGGATCTTCGAACAGCTTTTGCCGGTTGCAAGCTAAAAATGAATGCACCCGTTCGTGCAAACGCAGCCTATCGATATGATTGACACATTTATTCTGTACTGTGCGAAAGAGATAGCCATTCAACGATGACTCAATCGCAATATCTTTTCTGCGCTCCCATATTCCGACCATCATATCCTGTATGATTTCCTCTGCATCGTCCATCCCGACAAAATGCGTTGCATAAGCACACAAAACGGGGTAATACCTAAGAAAAAAAGTATTAAAGGCCTTCTTGTCTCCTGACTGAAGAGACGCGAACAGCCTTTCATCTTCCGTATTATGATTCATTTAACTTTATCGGTATTTAACTGGTGAACGTTTTGTCTCTATGATGAAACAAAATTAGGGAAAAAGAATTAATTTCCCAATTCTGTTTAGGAACTTTCGTGCTTGAACTGTCATATTAGAAAAAGCAGAAAGAATGATGCGGAAAAAAGAAATAGACGAATTGGACTTATATCGCTACATGAACCGCGAATTAACGGATCAGGAACAGAGCGAAGTAGAAGAGTGGATCAATGCTTCGGATGAAAACAGGAAAATTGCAAAAGATTATCATGAACTCTTTTTAGCCGTAACCTCTTTGCAATTAATCAAGCAATCGGCTTCTCAAAAGGCATTGGAGAATGTTAATAGACGGATAAGGAAAAGGCAATTCCGACAGGTATATCTCGTTGTCCAAAAAGTGGCTGCGATAGCATTGTTGCCTTTACTCTGTTTTTCTGTTTTCCTTCTGTTGCAGTCCAAAGAAGAAGTACCGGTATGTTATATGGAAACCCGTATGACGCCGGGAATGATTGGCTGGACCGTATTGCCTGACGGCACAAAAGTGTGGCTCAATTCCTCTTCTTATCTTAGGTATCCGAACACTTTTTCAGGTGAGACACGCGAAGTAACCCTTGATGGTGAAGCATACTTTGAAGTGGCAGGCAACGCAGAGAAGCCCTTTATCGTACATTCAGGAAATTCCTTCGTCAAAGTGTTGGGAACCAAATTCAATATGGATGCTTACAGTAGTAATGGTTTTATAGCAACAACCCTTATCGAGGGAGTCGTCGAGTTTTGTCATCCCGGTGGATATGATACATCTCGTACCATAAGAATAGAGCCGGACAAACAGGTTTATTACGACAAGAAAAATAATAAATCCGAAGTGCGTGAAGCGTATGTTCCTAAAGATATTGCTTGGAAAAATGGTCAGGTTGTTTTGAAAGAAACCCCTTTATCAGACATCTTATGGATATTAAGCAAACGGTTTAATGTGGATTTTGTAGTAAGAAACCCCGCTTTTTATAAATATTCGTTTACCGGCATTTTCACCAATCAGCAGATAGAACGCGTATTGGAGCACTTCAAACGTTCGTCCGGCATACATTATAAAATAAACTATCATTCCGGACCTAATGGAGAGATTGCCCGAACGCGAATAGAACTGTATTGATAATGTTTAATTTAATATCCAAAGACTGTTATGAAAGCAAGAGATCCATAGAACAAAAAGATACACAAACAAGAGCCTGTCTCTTCGTGTGTGGAACAACAATATCTGGTTAACTGCGAGCCTTACACTTTTGTTTACCGTAAAATAACTGTAAATCTATGCGAAAAAGAAGTAATATTGAAATGAAAACACTCTTACGTATGAAAATAACTGCAATCTTGCTGGTTGCCGCACTTGCTGTAGTAAATGCGGCAAATACGTACAGTCAGACAATCACATTGTCTGTCGAGGCTAACAATCAAGCCATACAAACGGTTTTGGATCACATCGAATCCCAGTCAGAGTTTAAATTCTTTTATAACACAAAGCAAGTGAATACGAATAAGCTGGTATCTATCCGCGCCAGTAAGAAAAGCGTATTCGAAATTTTGGACGAACTGTTCAAGAATACAAATATAAAATATGAAGTCTTGGATAAAAACATTATCCTGACTACCTCCCAAAATACAGTATCGAATACTGACCGCGCCATTAGTCAGCAAGATAAAAACGTTAGTGGTGTGGTGACTGACCAAAATGGCGATCCGATTATCGGTGCCAATGTCATGGTGAAAGGAACGACGAATGGGACGATTACCGACGTAGACGGTAACTTTACCATTAATAACGTATCTCAGTCGGCCATTCTGGTTGTCTCTTACATCGGCTATGTGACAAAAGAAATACCGGTAGGCCGGCAGCAACCATTGAGAATTGTTTTGCAGGAAGATCAACAGACGCTGGACGAAGTAATAGTCGTAGGTTACGGTACGATGAAAAAAAGCGATATTACCGGCGCGATTGCTTCTGTCGACAAAGATAAGATAGCCTGTCAGCCGGTTGCCAATGTTTCTTCTGCTTTGCAGGGTTTGGCCACCGGTGTATCGGTAACCTCCAATTCAGGTTCTCCCGGTTCGGCCTCTACTATCCGTATACGAGGCGTAGGCACGGTAAACGATGCCGAACCCCTGTTTGTGGTAGACGGAATGCCGGTTACGGACATCAATTATTTAAGCGCATCGGATATCCAATCGATGGAAATATTGAAGGATGCTTCAGCTTCTGCCATTTACGGCTCCAGAGGCGCCAATGGAGTGATCCTTATCACAACCAAGAAAGGGGCTGTCGACAAAACCACGGTCACATTTGATGCATATTGGGGTTCCAGTAAACTTCTTAATAATCTGAATTTGATGTCGGGAACGGAGTGGTACGACCTGCAATCGGAAATCAATAAAGTAAAAGCAGAGGCAGGAGTTGCCGAAATGGATTTGAGCTTGGTCGACAGGAACGTCTCTACGAACTGGATGGACGAAATTTCTCGAACCGCATTTATGCATAATTACAGTATTGGAATAAGCGGCGGAAAAGCGGATGATTACAAATTTAATTTAGGTATCAACTATTTGAATCAGGAAGGAACGGTTAAGAAGACAAAATACGAGCGAATCAATCTGCGTCAAAGTTCCGAGAAAGCTGTTATTAAGAACTACCTGACTGTGGGGACGAACCTGTCGATATCCAAGTCCAACTCATCAGGTATAAACGAATACAGCAATTCAGGATTGTATGATGCCAACTACGGTGTAATCAGCAATGCAATCCGTGTAGAACCCGTCGTTCCGGCGGTAAAGCCGGATGGCACATACGGTTCGTCGCCTTATATCGACTATTATAACCCCTTGGCCGATATAGTTTATACGGATCAGGGTGATAAGAGTTGGACCGTAATCGGTAATGTTTATGGTGAACTGGAGATTGTAAAAGGCCTTAAATTCAAAAGCAGTTTCGGGGCAGAGATAAGGAGAAATGAATACAAAAGCTTTGTTCCGGTTTATTTTGTATCCAACAGTCAGAAAAATGAGGAAAGCAGTTTGTCGAAGACGCATGTCAACGGCAATTATTATACTTTTGAAAACACTCTTACCTACATCAAGACCTTAGCAGAAAAACATAGTCTGAATGTTCTTATCGGATACACCAACGAATGGGGAAAAAGAGAAACGCTCGGACTGAGCGGACATGATTTTATCGGTGAAGCTCCTAACCTGCATTATATTGATGCAACTTTGAACAAAAATAAAATAACCGGAACAAACAATGCCACCGATTACGGACTGATTTCTTATCTGGGAAGGTTGCACTATGAGTTTGATAACAGATACCTGCTGACTGCATCTATCAGACGAGACGGCTCTTCCAAATTCTCGAAAGACAATCGCTGGGGTAACTTTCCTTCTTTCGCATTAGGTTGGAGAATTGATAACGAGAAATTCTTTAAGAGCTTGAATGCAAACTGGATTTCGTCTTTGAAACTTCGTGCCGGATGGGGACAGATTGGTAACCAGAATATCGGTAGCTATCTCGACCGTAGTTTGTTGTCATTGTGGGCCCAATACGGAGCCTTGTTCGGGGCAGGTTCCAACAAAACCCTTTATCAAGGTATTGCAGTAAGACGATTAGGCAACTCCAATATTAAGTGGGAAACAACCGAGTCTGCCAATGTGGGTATCGACGCAAGTTTCTTGAATAACAGACTGATATTTAGTTTCGAGTATTACGACAAAACAACCAAAGATATGCTATTGGCTGCGCCTATGCCTAAATACATGGGCTATACTGATAATACTTACACCAATATCGGTGCTGCCAATAACCGAGGTGTAGAGTTGAGTATGGAATGGAGAGATCAGATAAACGATTTCAGATATAATATAGCATTCAACTTCTCCACCATCCGCAACCGCATGACGAAACTGAATGGAGGAACTCCTATTCCTTCCGGAGTGCTTCGCCAGCAATATGCCACTTATACCAACGAAGGCTTGCCTATCGGTGCTTTCTGGGGATATGTGACGGATGGGCTGATACAGACGGAATCTCAACTTGCTGAAGTAAAAAAAGCCGGCTATTTGCCTAATGCCGAATTAGGAGACGTTTATTTCGTAGATATGAACGAAGATGGCAAATTGAATGAAAATGATAAACGAATGATCGGAAACCCGATTCCGGATGTTATTTACGGATTCAATCTGGGAATGGCTTGGAAAGGATTCGATTTGAGTATGCAATTCGGAGGTACTATCGGCAACGACATTTTCAACGCTATGCGTTTGTATACATATAGCCTCACCGATATAACCAACAAGGACAGGGCTTTGTTGAATTACTGGACTCCGACGAATACGAATACGAATATCCCTCGCTTGTCTGCCGCCGATTACAACAATAACAATCGTCTTTCGGACAGATATGTGGAAAATGGCTCTTATCTTCGTTTGAGAAACGTACAGATAGGCTACACCTTACCTTCTTCTTTGGTAAAAAAGGTGATGCTTCAGAATGTCCGCATACATCTCAGTGGTCAGAACTTGTTTACAATCAGCGATTATAGCGGTATAGATCCCGAAGTCGGACAGTCAACGTCATTATCAAGAGGAATAGACTATGGCATCTATCCTCAGTCGAGAATAATAACCGGAGGTATTAACATTACTTTTTAAATGAAAATAATATGCTGAGAAATAAGATTATAACCGGAATCATACTTGCTGTGTTATTCACATTCAGCAGTTGTGTCGATTTAGATAAAGATCCGTTAGGCAGTGCCAGTGCCGGAAGAATCGAAAATGAAAAACAGGCCTTCTTGCGTCTGGCAGCCGTATATTCGGATATGAAAGATTTCCGATACACTTGGTCGATGGTTGCTTTTGGCGATGTATTGTCGGATGACGCCACTTATAGCGGTTCGGACAATGACGCTGCTACCTTTACATTAATGGAGAACTATCAGTATCCGGCCGATCATAATGAGATATTGAACAAATATTCTCAAACATACCAATGTATCAACAAAGCCAATCTGGCGATTCGTGATTTTGAGGCTGCCGATGCTGCCATGTTCTCTGAATACAATAAGGAACAGATGATAGGCGAAGCTAAGTTCATAAGAGCTTATTCTTATTTTGAACTGGTTAAGACATTCGGAGGCGTTCCCTTGTACGCGTCGGTGCTCGAACTCGACCATGAGAAATTGGGCAGGGCGTCGGCAGAAGAAGTATATGCCGCAATAGAGAAAGATCTGGAAGAAGCGGCTGCCGTATTGCCGTCCAAAGGTGAGGTAAACAACTACATGAAGTCCTATGCCGGCAGAATAACTAAGGGGGCGGCATTTGCCATGCAAACCCGCGTTTATCTTTATCAAAAGAAGTACGAGAAAGTAAAACAGGCTGCCCGAAATCTATTCAAATTAAATGAATATAGCTTGGTCGACGACTATCAATATCAGTTTCTTATTGCAGGCGAGCATTGTTCTGAGTCTGTGTTAGAGGTGAATATGTATAATTCTCCTACGCAGTATTACTGGAATACGAATAATGGCAATCGTCACGTCTTGATGTCCATGCCTCGAAATCTGACGATCGGTTTCGGTGTGGCTCAGCCTACAAAGTCTTTGGCAGAGGCTTATGATAAGGCCGGGGATGTTGTACGTAAAAAAGCAACGCTTCTATCAACGGAAGAGGCTGTTCAGATAGAGAAAGAGACTAACGGTAGTGTATCGCCTGTCACGGGCGACAGAACCGGTTTTTATAATCGGAAACTTTATCTCAAACCGGGTGAAAGAGTGGAGAACAGAGGTAATAACCAGCCATTGAACCACAAGCTGATTCGTTTGGCGGAAGTTTATCTGAACTATGCCGAGGCTTGTGCTTTGTCGGACAGCAAAGATGAAAACGAGGCGAGAAAATACCTCAATATGGTTCGTGCCAGAGCTAAATTATCAGAAGTCACATCGACTGGCGATATGTTGTTCGAGGCTATCATGAATGAACGTCATCTCGAACTGGGGATGGAAGGTTTCCGTTTCTTCGATGTCGTTCGTGTTGGTTGGGGGCCGAAAGTATTCAAGAATTTTAAGTCGGGTGCAGAATTTCTCCCGATTCCTCAGATTGAGATTGATATAAGCAAAGGCAAAATCATTCAGAACCCGCGTCCCGGTGTAGACTGATACCTGAGAGCCTGTTTTAATTTTGTTCGGTATCATACGGTCTCTCTATGAAAAGTGTTTCAATACACTGCCTGAGTGATGAAACATCTTCTCGAAAGAATGCCGGACTATATTAAAACAGGAACTATATTAGCAACATTAAAGTAAATATATAATGAAAAAGTTTTTATTATTCCTGAGTTTCTCTCTGCTGGCCGTATCGTTTGTTGACATTGCTGCGCAACAAAAGAAACCGCGTATCGGCATTGCAGGTATACAGATTGAGAACAGTGTGTTTGTACCCAACAGGCAGCCGATAGTCGGGATACCGCTTACATTGCCCGACTATTTGAGTCCGGATTCACTTATGGGACAGGCTGCCACTTGGCTTCCTGCCTTGGTGGGACGAGGCGGTGGCCGCGGACCTGTCACACGTGATTCATACGATGCTTTTGTCAGTGAGGCACTTGAAATCATAAAGGCAAACATGCCTTACGATGCTTTCTGGTTCTACAATCACGGGGCATGCAGCGTCGACGGTGTTTCCGACCCGGAAGGTGAGTTTATGGAAAAGGTCCGTAGCGTTATCGGGAATGATGTCCTCGTTACGACCACGATGGATCTTCATGGAAATGCTTCTTGGCTTGTTGCCCTCAATTCGGATCTGATTACTACGTACCGCAAGGCGCCTCACGATGATGCCCGCCAGTCGCATCGCCGTGGTGTGGTCAATCTTCTTGACCGTCTTGCTTCCGGTAAGGGGCGTCCGGCTTATAAGGCTTGGGTGGCTGTTCCGGTGCTGTTGTCGGGGGAGTGGACAAGCACGCGTGTCGAACCGGCTAAATCGCTCTATGCCATGATTTCCGAAGTAGAAGCTATGCCGGGGGTCATTGATGCCGGTATCTGGATAGGTTATGTCTGGGGAGATGACCGGCGTAATCAGGGGAATGTGATGGTTTATGGCGATGATAAGGCACAGGTGGAGGCCGGTGCCAAGAAACTTGCGCAGAAGTTTTGGGATGTGCGTCATCGGTTTGCTTTGGAAGCTCCCGGATATTCTCTTGAGAAATGTCTCGACTTGGCTATATCCAGCGATAAGAAGCCTTTCTTTATCAGCGATATGGGCGATAATCCGGGCGGCGGAGGTTCGGGCGAAGTGACGTGGACGTTAGCTCGGGTGCTGAAGCGTCCGGAGTTTCAGTCGCCGGACGGGAAGAGCCTGCTTTATTGTTCCATTCCGGGAGATGAAATGGTTGAAGCCGCACGAAAAGTCGGTGTAGGAGGTCATGCCGAGGCCTATGTGGGGGCTATGACGGATAATTCTTATGAACCACCTGTGAAACTGTCGGGTACGGTTATATATGTCAGCCCTGTGCAAGAGCAGGCGCGGACGGGTATTCCTTCATACAGGCAACGCGAAAATATAGCTGTTATTAAAACAGGCAGTGTTTATGTCGTTGTGGGAACCTCTTCGCCTACGCCTAATTTGGAGGGAACCGGAATAGACCCCCGTGAAATGGATATTGTGATGGTTAAACAAGGTTATTTGGTAAACCGATGGTACAATATAAAAGCGGATTGGGTGATGGCTCAGACGCGCGGAGGGGTAGATCAGGATTTCGGGAAACTCCCATATAAGAATATTGTCAGGCCGATGTTTCCATTAGATCCGGATATGCCTGAACCGGAACTTAACGTCATCTTTGTTCCGTCGGCAAAGCATCTGTACGGCAGATAACGGTGGAAAGGCACATCGTCTTTCCGTGTAATAATTTATTGATGGACTGAACATGTGTCTGCACAAGGTGCGGCATGTGCCTTACAGATGCTTCTGAGAGGGGATATGTGAAAGTCGGACTTAGACAAGGTCAAAGTCGGACTTAGAGGATGCCAAAGTCGGACTTTGACCTTGTCTAAGTCCGACTTTCACATCGCCTTGGCGGGAGATAGAGAAAAATGGAGAACGGGATGTCAGGAAAAATCTCAAGGAATATTGGCTGATTCCTTCGGAACAAAGACGAGGGGAGAAATACTTACGGGGTGCTCCAGCGCTTCTTTCCACTCTTGCATGTAGGCGAACCATGCTTCCGGGGTGGGATAGCCGAAGGTCTCTTTGCAGGAGGCAAACATGGTGTAATGGTGGAAGCGGTTGCTGCCGGGGGCTGAAAGCGTATAGAGAAAGTTGTCCTTGTCAGTCACTTCCTCGCGGATGTATTTTTGTGGAACATAGGTAGCAATGCCTATCGTCTCTTTGGCGT
>JBHADT010000086.1:0-4842 GCA_041855205.1 Bacteroides sp. | reverse complement strand
TACCGCCCCCGCCCGCGGCCACGGAGGAAAGCGAACGGCCAAATACCTGCTTCTCCGCGCTTTCTTCTCCCTGCCCATGACACTGAAGTGCGGCATGGTCGGTTTAGGCAGGACATTGCAAGTGAAAAAGCGGATAAGCAGGTGGGTACATTTTAAACATTAAGACGATAGAAGCCTATGGTGTCCATCATCACTGTAAATTATAATGGTTGGCAAGACACATGTGAACTGCTGTCTTCGCTGAAAAAGTTTGAGACCTATCCTCACGAAGTGATCGTGGTGGACAATGCCTCGAAAGGTGACGACGCAGAGCGTATCAGTGCCGCACACCCCGATGCGGTTGTGGTGCGCAGCGAGCACAATCTCGGTTTTGCCGGAGGCAATAACCTGGGATACAGGTATGCGCGCGGCGAATACTTGTTTTTCCTGAACAACGACATGGTGGTAAAGCATCCCATGCTGGAACCCATGGTGGCGCGGCTGTCCGACTTGAAAATAGGCGGGGTGTCGCCCTGCATCCACTACCTCTACAAACCCGAAGAGTTGCAGTATTACGGCTACCGCGACATGACACCGTTGACGCTGAAGCACACCACCGAACCTTTCGACCCCTTGCGGGCGGCCGATTTCATGCAACCCAAAGAGACCGAGGTGCTGCATGGCGGCGCAATGATGGTACGCCGTGATGTGATGGAGGCCGTTGGCCGGATGACAGAGGTATATTTCTTGTTCTACGAAGAGTTCGACTGGAGCCACCGCATGCGCAAGGCTGGATACACCTTGTATTACGAACCCGGAGCGGAGGTCTACCACAAAGAGAGCATGAGCATTCCCAAGTCCACCCCTTTCAGGGAATACTACTTGTCGCGCGCACGGATGATATACGCCCGCCGCAATTGCAGTGGTTGGCGCAAACCGTTGGCCTGTGCCTATCTGCTGCTGGTGGTTCTGCCCAAGAAAATGCTGATGTTCGCCATCGAAAAGCGGCTCGACCTGCTCTCTGCCATATGGAGGGGCACGTTTGCCGGATTCCTGAAACGTTCGGTGTCGGGCTGACACGGGACTGGAGGAGGTGTGCTCCCTCTTATCTGAAAGGGCGAGGAATGAATCTGTAAATAATCGTGTAATGTGCAATCTATGAAAGTATATATCAAGAATAGAAAAAGAAAAGCCGGACAATTCCAGTTTTATATGCATCAGTTTGTAGAGGCGGCTATTGCCCGTAAAATTACGCCTCGCGCAGATGTGCTGTTTGACGTGGCCTTCAGTCTTAAAAAAGTTCTGTCGGCTCTTTCCTCATTGCGTTCTTTCATCTTTAAGAAAAAAATGCCGGCAGGAGCTGCAAAAGCAACCAGTGCCGTGGTTTCGGCCAGCGGCGGAAATTCCTTGAGGAAAATAGGCATGCGGCTGTATCCGTGGCTCAACAAGACCGAAAAGAAAAAGGCCATTATCGTGACAACCACCGGAGCCACTTTTTTCAGAAATGCGTTTCCATTTTTCTATCGGTATGAAATCATACCGGTGCTGTGGGATGTGTGGCCTTCTACGTGGGAGAGTTTGTTTAGCGATCTGAAGTTGTTCGAATGCAAGATGGTGTTTGTTACGGCAAGAGACATGGCCCGGAAAATTTCTGAAGAACTGGGAATCGAGGCTCATTGGATTCCCGAAGGAATAGACTTGGGCGACTATGACAAAGGAAACGACTTGTCGGAAAGGCATGTGGAGGTGTACGAGCTTGGACGGCAAAAGAAAGAATATCATGCCATATTGGAAAAACTTCATGCGGCAGGCATCATAACGCATTATTACAGAAACAGATATGCAGAGGATGGAAGACTCTTGCAACTGGCTTTCCCTACGGCGGAGGAGTTGCTGGACGTTCTGTCGGACACAAAGGTGCTTGTCTCTTTCCCGCTCACAGACACCGACCCGCAAAAGTCGGGAAACCTTGAAACGTTGACCCAACGCTATTGGGAAGCGATGTTGAGCCGGTGCCTCATTGTGGGCAGGGCTCCGAAGGAACTGATTGATTTGATAGGCTATGACCCGGTGGTGAATATCGATTGGGAAAAACCCGGGGAGCAAATGGAAGAGCTGCTGAAAAACATACACACTTACCAGGGATTGGTGGACCGTAACTATGCCACGGCCTTGGAAAATGCGTCATGGCTTGACAGGGTGGATAAGATAAGCAGGATTCTGGCCGACCGTAACTATCAACTCTGAACCCGTGCAGGGCAGGAGGAGGTTATTCCGTCTTCACCCACCGTCCGGATGCGGCATCCAGTTTTTTTATGATTCGGGCCGGATTGCCCACTGCCACGCTGTAAGCCGGAATGTCTTTGGTTACAACGCTTCCCGCGCCTACAATGACGTGCTCGCCTATCTCGACGCCTGCCGTGATGATGGCGTTGGCGCCAATCCACGAGCCATCGCCTATCCGGATGCCACGGGTACTTACGCCTTGTCGGTGTATGGGCAAACCGGGATTTTCGTAGTTGTGGTTCAACCCCGACAGCACCGTGTTTTGTGCCAGAATCACATGATGCCCTATCTGCACGGGGCCTATAAGGGTGGAACGCAGTCCGATGCGCGTATGGTCGCCGATGATGACATCGCCCACCCCGTTATCCACTACGCAATATTCTTCGATGGTGCTGTCCGCACCCAACCGGAATCGGTTGAGCGGCGAAACGTTGATGACCGTATTACGGCGGATCACCGCCCCTTTGCCGTGGTGGAACACCAATGGATTCACCAGCCATTTCACCCATAAACGCGGGCGTGCATTGGAAAACATCAGCCGATGGATGCGTTTTTTCCATACAGGTGATTGCTTGATGCTGTTCTTCAGCTTTGCTATCTGTTTCATGGCTTCATCTGCGTTTAAATTCTTCAATGGCTTGGTATATCTTTTTCACGCTGTTCTCCCAGCTGTGGGTGTGGGCAAAACGGATGCGCTCTTGCGACAATGCCGTGTCATGTGTCTCGCCCACGGCAACCCTGAGTGCCTTTATCCACGATTCTGTGTCGTTGGCCAAGTGCGTGTGCCGGCCAAACACGTCGCGCATGGTGTGCGTGCCGGTGGCAACAACCGGTTTGCCCATGGCCAGGTACTCGTCTATCTTCAACGGATAGTTTCCTTCTGTAATAGGGTTCACGTATTGAGGGTTGATGCAGACGTCGAAATACCGGATGTAATGCGGAAGCATATCCACATCCTTGCGCCCCACGAAGAAAGCGTTTTTGAGTTGATGCAACGCATGGCTCTTGAAATGTTCGTCTTCGGGTCCCACAAAAACGAAGTTGTATTCGGCAAGCTGTTGTATCACCGCATACAGCAGTTCTCCGTCTATCCTGCTTTGGATGATGGCACCCGTATAACCGATGACAGGAGAGGAGATACCTGCCATATCGGCAGGCCGTTCGTGTTCGATGCGGGCATCGTAAAGTTCCAGGTCAACGCCGGTGTTGGTTGTATGTATATTGCCATTTAGGGGTTTCAGCTCTTCCGTGAAATAGTCCGAATTGGTCAATACGATATCAGATTGGGCCACGATGGCCTGCTCGCAGCTCACACCGTATTTTTTCCAATAATCCACCCCGATAACGTAATCGCGGCGATAGTATATGGAAATGTCGGGACGGAGCAACTGCTTGAGGTAGCGGCTTCGGAAAATATCCGTATCAATGATATGGGTATAGTTCTGAATCTTATATTTTTTTATCGTCTTCTTGATGGTACGGGCTATAGTGTAGTTGTTGCAATAATTCATCAGATTGAACAACCACCTGAATGGCATGTTGCCTGCGGGTAATGCGGGAATGCGGCAATAAATAATGTGAAGATTGTCATTGACTGAAACAGCGTCAGGCTTATTCGGTCGCCCACCTTTCCGCATCCATTGCAAAATACCGGGAGGAGTATTGATATAGAATACTCTGTTCTGTCTCGAAATCTCTATGGCTGTATTCTTAATAGTACTGCCCATTTCGATATCCCATGATTGAAGAGTGGTAATGATGAAATCTGCCATACTGATAAGTTTTTTTATTCTTGATTATCGGTCGAGAAAGACTCGTGTAGTTTATATAGATCAGGATATTGATCCCGGTGTCTCTTTAAATACTCGGTCAGGCTTATAGGTCTCTTTTTTCTTACTCTTTTTATCTTGCATTTCACGATGAAGAACAAAGCCTTTATCGTCTGTTGCAGTTCGGTACGCAAGCTGCGTGGAGGAAATATCTTCTTGATCATTTCGTCCGTCCACGGCATAGTGAAGAAAGAGCGGTAGTAGCTATCTGTGGGGTTGACAAGTATCTCAATATCGTCTTCCCATTCATAGCAGTTGTTCAGCAATTTCTTTTCGGTCAGTTCCAATAGTTTAAAGACCAACGATTGATAGGGGAGATAGTTTAAGAAGAGACGCCCGTAGTCATTCTCATAATTTTCTTTGAGCAGTTTTTTCTCATACATGACTAATTTCCCGTCAATGTCTAAAATCACCCATTTATGCGATTTCTTGGGAAATAAATGTTCACCGATCAAGCTGGGGGTCTCGATATAGCCTCTTTTGGCAATTCTACTTATTTCCCGGATAAATGCTTCCGGGTGCTCCACATGCTCTAATACCTGATTGCAGATGGCATAATCAAACTCTTTGTCCTTGAATGGTAGATTTTCTCCGTCCGCATTGACAAAGTGTTGATGGGGATATATATAAATATCTCCCCCTCGGTGGTAATTATTATCGACGAATTTTTCAACAATGACATTGGAGCGGAACATCGGATTGTGTCCGGAACCGATTTCTACTACTCTATCTTGTTTCTTTATATGTA
>JBHADT010000085.1:0-9990 GCA_041855205.1 Bacteroides sp. | reverse complement strand
TGTCATATAATTGACACTGACTTCGCAAAGCTGTACATGCGTATCGTTTTTAGTAAATATAACATGGAGTGGTACTGTTGGCTTTGAGCCTACGATGGCGTGTGAATTATCTGAAATCTTACTGATGGTAGAACCCAATAACATCTCTCTGCCAAGTAAAGAAATAGGAAGTTCGAAATAGATTTTCCCTTCCACAATATGTAATGTCATCATACCTTTAGCTGAGAGATGTTTCTTTCCCAATAGTTTTTCGTATTCGCTGATTTTTTTTACCGAATCTTTTTGCTCTGTAGCATTCTTTACTTTAAAGAATAAGAATTTCTTTTTATGTTTTTGCGTAGAAGCACTACAAAAAGGTACTATTAGCAGGCATACTGCTAACAAGAACAATATCTTTTTCATTATTAAAAATTATTAATTTGTTAATTTATTATATACCGATGCTGATTACATCCAAAATTTTTCCCAAACCATCATACACATGGATATATCCAATATCTATGTTTGACCCGTTATTAATGAAAGGTATCACACGTACGACACCTTGATTTTCTCCTTTTTCAGACATCAAAATTAGAGCATTGAGGTTGTATGGTAACAGAGGCACGATTTTATCTTCCACTTCATCTGTACGAGCTGCATACTGTCCTTGTACAAACAGTTTGGCTTTCCGAATGCGTTCGTTCGTCGTTGATGTATAGATCGGTGTGGTGTTTACAACGGCTTCGTTACCCAATCCAAATGTTATTGTATATACCGCTGTTTCTGTTATTACATACAATATGTTTTCCGTTTTACTAAAGAAATAAGAGACAGCGGCATCCATTTTATTTTTAAACGAGATCGGTATTTTAAATAGTCCTTTGGCACTACCTATCGTATAGGGATTGGCTTTACCTTGATCAAGTTGATAGATACCATATTCTCCTGTTACTTTGTCTTTAAGCAAAAAATTTACAGTCTTACGATTGTAAAATATTTCGCCGGCCAATGCTATTTTACCATCCAAACTATTGGGATCAAATATGTCTGTTTTATTGAATGTGGCCAATTCAAAAGCTAAACTTCCCGTACGGGTATGAGCTGTAAACGCACCCGTACTTTCTTCTAGCCAAACAAGATTATTGAGATGATTAGCAGAGTGTGCGTCAGTGGCCACAATCTGATTATTGAACTTAGCTTTGCCCATAATAGGATCGGGTGTGGAAAAAGCATTCACCGTTTCGGAGGGTAACGAATAATTACCGTGTGTCGTATTAGCAAAAAAACTACCTCCTCCTTTATAAAGGAAGTTGAATTTAAATCCTTCTGGTTTGTATAAAATCAGGTCAGAAAGTTCTGAATGTCCATTAACTGTAAAATTACTGGTGTTATAACGCACTACTTTGCCGTCGGTTGTAGTTATCCACAGTTGACTGACGTGTGGTCGCCAAAATCGTCCCAAACACGTATAATTAAGTGAAGAAACAAGGCCATTAATACGCACTGAATCGGCAGATAAGATATCTCGGAGTATAACTTCTTCCTTTTTGTCGTAGTTAATGGAAAAGTCTTTGTTTTTGACATAGGTCAGATTAGAGGTAATGCCGTCTTTGGTATCTGCAATCACTAATCCGGTAATATAGACGCTCTGCACATATACATTCCATGTAAAGAAATATTGCAGGTTACTATGCTCTTTGTCTGTTACCGTGAGGCGAAGCAGATAAGGGGCATTCATAATGGGGCGTTCTACCGTATAATTCAACTCCAACTGATCACCGATAGACTTCATCTCTACTTTTTTTTCTGTTTTTACTTTCTCAGAAAGAGTCCATTCGTAGCTTAATGATTGCGGTGAAGAATACTTAATTTTTGGAGACAGATTGAGCACCTCCTGGTATCCGATAAAAATATCTTCTTTAACGCCTGTTGTATCCACAAGCACAGGTTCTATCAAATGTTCTGCCAATGTACTGGTATCTTTATAACAAGATGATAAAAAGGCTGAAATTACTAAAATCGTATATAGTGTTCTATTTTTCTTCATGACAGTCCGTTATTAATTATTATACACTCTAGCTTGTATCGGTTTTCCTTTATTAACACCTGCATCATGCACCAATGGTGCGTTAGGATGGGCTTGATTATATCGTTTAATATAATCTGCGATAACCAATGCATACCCTTTGTATTGGGATCCTAAATGGATTACTTCAAAGCGAGGTAAATATTTATAGTTGTAAAACCGACTTCCGTTTCTGTTATTACCATGCTTCTTTAAATCATCCCAATCGTACCATTTCAAAGCTTCCACAATTGCACGTAGCGCATTGGGACTGAAATAAGTTTCATCTGGAGAGTTGAAAGTGGTATGTCCGTCAATAAGCGCGTTATATGTTTTGAAGTGATCGGTATGTGTAGGGGCAGGAATGCGTTCATTCCATGACAAAACGGCCCGAATATACGCTTCGGGACCAGGGGCCAACGTCGCAGACTTGATTAAAGTGATATGAAGTTTGTATTCGTCGGATTTCAGTGCGACACTGTTAAACAGACGGATGGTAATGGCACCTGAACGCTTTCCGGCAGGAATCACAGATTTTAGCACCTCGTACGAACCGATAGGTGCTTTACTCTGTCCAACATCTATCGTATAAGCAACGTCTCTATCTGTGTCACTAATCAATCCGATCAGTTCAACGGGCAAATTATAGTCGAAACTTTTTGCATTCGGTGTAGTTACAAAAGAATAGCTAACGTTGAAAAGTTTTGTCTCTTCATTATATCCATGTGGTTCGTTGTTATCTTCTGTTTTTTCAGGGAATCGTACGGCGTTGCATGTACCATCGAAAAACGGTATTTCGCTTTCTTTACATGCAGAACATAGTAATAAAACTGCCATTATGTATTTATGTATTGCTTTCATTGTAAAATACTAATTACTAAATTATTATTGTTTTCGTCCAGATTGAATCTCGAAATCGGGGAAAGGCATTACATATTGTTCATCTCCCATGACTTTATCTTCGCTTAAGTTTGGGATAGACTCATTGCCCATCCGTTTGTAATAAAAAAACATGACTCCTTCACCGATAAACTCTTTCATATACTCTTTCCGAATCTCTTCTTTTGTTTTCTCTGCATTCAGATCACGGAGCGGAGTAAACAGACCACGATTCTCACGCACCGTATTAATCAGTTTAAGCGCATCAGGAACACCTGCTTCTCCTTTGATCAGCAGCTGGGCCTCAGCAGCTATATAATAAACTTCAGGAATACGGATAAGGGAAATTCTGTCTTTGTATCCAAATCCCAGATTATTTTGAACCAATTTGATAGAAACGTATTCTTTAGATCCGCTTGATACATTTTGATACAACAATTTACTAAACCGGACATCGGAGTTTGTTTTCTCATAAATTTCTTCTACTCTGGCAGGTAATATGCGGAACGGAAGCGGGTCATTACTTTGAAAATCGGGGATAATATACACTTTGATTCGATCTTCTATTTTGCTGACATTTAAACCGAATAAGGCTTCTTTAAAAAGTGAATAATTCGTTGGAGACAACAATCTGGCAGAGATAAACCCTATTTCCGTCTTAAAGGCTTGATCAGAAAAACCTCCATTTTCGATAAAATTGATTACTTCTGACGCCGCTTCAAGTGCTTTAACCATGGCCTCTCTCGTTCCGAACCATTGATGTACTCGCGCCTGAATAGCCCGCACAGCAAAATAATTTAAATGCAGGTTGCGATTGTTATAAAATCCGTCCGCATTAATTGTTGCATACTCTTTAGCCTCTTTTTTCTTGGTTATCGGATCATTTTCTTGTAACAATGCAGCCGCTTCAACTAAGTCTTTTATAATTAATCGATAAAGTTCAGCGCCTGTTTGTTGTGGCATCATATCTTTATGTAACCGGGTAACATAAGGGATGGATAGTTTGGCATCCAATTCGGCTGAACGTTTGGCCCAATTGCCATATCCGTAAAGACGAAGCAGGTCAAAATGCAAATATGCTCTGATAGCTAAAAATTCGCCTTTCAACACAGCATAATCAATCGGATGAAGGCTGTTTTTATGTTCTTCCAGATTCTCAAGCGCATCATTGGCATTTACAATCACTTTATAAAAATATTCCCACGTCTTATCTAACATTTGTGAGGTTTCTAGCGCTTTATAGTTGTGATCATAAAATGTTTTTAACATTGATACAGTAGAACCTTCATACTGATGTGCCATTATTTCCGGAGCAAACCAAGTTAATGTTTGTCCGTACAGAGCATTATCAGTCATTCCTATATAGCAACCTACAAGTGTTTGCTGGAAGCCTTGTACATTCTTGTAATGATCTTTTTTCCGTATCTCTGAGCTTGATGTTATATCGAACCACTCATTGCATGAAATCAATAATACTAACGGTAATATTAAATAAATATACTTCTTCATAATTTTTCTGGTTTTAAAATGCAGCAGTTAATGACATAGATAATTTTCTCGCAAACGGATAAGATGTCCCACGTTCGATCTGAACACTAGAGAATGTTACCAAGTCATTCATATACAATGAAACGCGCAGTTGGTTCATCCCCATCTTCTTGTACCATTTTGAGGGTATATTATAATAAAGTGAAACGGAGGATATATGCAATTCATTACGATCTTGAATAAACCGGGAGGTAGGTCGTGTGCTTTTTGAGTTTTTATATCGTTTAAAGCGGGTAATCTCTCCCGGATTTCTCCAACGACCTTCGGCAAGACGTTTGTCTACGTTATATTTAATATTTGCATTCTCTACTTTTCCCACAAGCGTAGAGTTATAGATTTGACCTCCGCTAAGGAATGTAAACGTGACATTCAGACCGAGGCCCTTATATTCGGCATTGAATCCGAAGTTGCCCCGATATTTGGGATTGCTGTCACCAAGAGGTTGTAAATCGGTAGGATCATACTCGTACGTAAATGAACCATCTTGCTTGATATAAATTTCGGTACCGCGTCCCGGATCTATGCCGGCTGAAGGCACAGCCCAAATCGTACTCATTGATCGACCGTCTTCGTATAAGATAACCGGACGTGAAACAGCCTCTGTACTCAATGATGTATTCTTTTTAATAGTTTCATTGTAGGATTTCAGACTTTCGGATAAACGAACAATATGGTTTTTGTTGGTCGCTATCGTTCCGAATAAGCTCCAAAATCCGTTTTTATTTTGATAAACGTTATAGCTAACCTTCAGTTCACCACCCACGTTTCGCACAAGTCCCAAATTTTCTTTTACAATCCCGAAGCCGGTGGAAGTAGGGATCGTTAAATCGGTAAGCATATTTTTTGTATCAGACCGATAAATGTCTAAACTCAGATTAAGTCCGTAAATACGGGCATCTAACCCGAAATTATAATCCATTTTTTGTTCCCATTTAAGATCCGGATTAGGCATATTCTTTAGATATGCACCTGTTAGTCCGTCGTATACCACTCCCGTATAATAATGATATGTGGCAATGGCTGCATTAGTGTCAAAATTTTGATTTCCCGTCAATCCTGCTGATGCTCGGATTTTGAGCTGTTTGAGTGATTTAAAAGATTTCATCCATGCTTCGTTGTGCAGATTCCACCCGATTCCCAACGACCAACTGTTAGCCCATCGGTTATTGCTTCCGTAGAGAGAGGAGGCACTTTTCCGTATTGTAGCATCAATCATATAGCGATTAGCATAGTCATAAGATGATGCAATCAGAAAACTAGCTTCGCGATTACGAGACGAACTGCCAGCCGGTTTAGAACCTTCAAGGTAGCGGCGAGCAAATGTAATATCAGCCATATCATTATTAGAGAATCCTTCAGCTACATGCTGATATGAGTTCGAATTCATTTCGGAGATGAAGGCCCCTCCATTAATGAAAAAGTAGTGATCACCCAATGATTTTGAATATTTTACGTTCAAATCTCCAGATGTTTGTAACATATTGCCATGAGTTAATGTATAACGCCCGCGGTTTTCAAGGTCACTTGTTCCTCCTCCAGCAGAAAACATCGAATGGGCAGCAGGATAAAACAAGTCGCCTCCCGATTTATTTTGTGTGACACCGAAACGAAGCGTGGCACGAATATTTTCCGAAGCGTTCCACTCAGCATACAGATTGTCGGTAAATTGAGTGTAATTTTTCTTCAGTGAAGTACCGATGGTTGCGTCATACATGGGGTTGGGTATTTTTTCATCGCTGTCGGCCCAACGGAGTATATTGCCGGAAGCATCAGTTGCTTCCCAATACGGATTCATGTGAGCATAGCTGCTAAATGTACCGTAAGGGGAATCGTTGCTTGCATTGTTCAAATAGGTCAGAATATTTCGAAACACAAACTTCTTGGTACGGTATGAAACGTTGGCTGATGTTGAGATATTTTGGCGTTCGGAGCCTTTCATTGCTCCGTTCACCAGATTGTATGTAAAATCTACGATAGCACGCAGATTTTCAGAATCTCCCAATTCGATGCTGATGTTATGTTTGTGCCCAATGCCTGTACGTAACGGTTTAGCCAGCCAGTAAGTATTAAGCCCTTCAAGTGCTTTCTTTTTACGTGCATTATAGAGTTTGAGGCGTGCCTGTGTTGTTTCCAGACTCAGACCGCTATAGTATCCGTCTGCCATTTCCACATCTAATTTTTCCAGACTGTTAGTCAGATTATAACTGCTCAAATCAGGAATTTCGAGTGATAGTCCTCCGTTATATGTAATGCGCTGTTCATTTCCTTTCAATTTCTTGGTCTCGATTACAATGACCCCATTCGCTGCTTTGGAGCCATATATTGCTTTTGCCGAAGCATCTTTCAGAATAGTAACTGATTCGATTCGATTCATATCCATATCCATGATAGTCGCTAATGAAGTCTCGAAGCCATCAAGAATAAAGAGCGGTTGGTTGGGTTGGTTACTGTACTGATTCCTAACATTACCGACTTCACCAGATGGAAGACTAGACGTTCCACGCATGGAGAGATCGGGTAGACTGTTCGGGTCGGAGCCAGACAGAAGATTGTCGCCAATCTGAAGTGTCGGATCAATGTTTTTTAAGCTTTGGATTACATTTTGATTACCGGCTTTAAGTATATCTTGAGATGAGATAGTGGCCGCTGATCCAGTAAAACTACCCGATGTACGATTGAAAATACCTGTTACTACTACCTCGGTCAATTCGGTACTGCTTTTAAGTACCACATCGTACACTAAATCAGAACCTCCTTTGGGAAAGGTTTTATTCTCCGGGGTCATTCCTACATAGGAGTAAGTAACGGTAACATCTATACCACGAGGTAAGTCAATCCGGTAATAACCGTCATTGTCGGTTAATGCGTAATTCTTTACACTGGGAGCATTAACTGTTACGCCCGGTAAAGGTTCACCATCCGCATCGGTTACACGGCCGATGATATAGCGTGTTTTGGTATTTGTCGTTTGTTTGGTGATAGAAACGATTTCATCTTTGATCGAATATAACAGGCCTTTGGGACTTAACACTTTCTGGAGCACTTCATCAATGGTGGCATTCTCTACCGTTATGGTTACACTACCGATGATAGCAGAAATATCGGTACTGTAAACAAAACTCAACCCTGTTTTGGCTTTTAGCGTTTCAAAAAACGTACGTGTACTTACTGCCTCTAAACGGAGTGATAGTAGTGATCCGTCTGGAGGGGCAATCATGGCTTTACTTTGCCATCCAGCTACAAACAGTAGCAATAAAGCTATCATTAACAACTTGTACTTTTTTACTTTTTTCATTTGTATTGATTTTTATTGAAATTGTTGTCTGATAATAAGTCGTTTTCCATTTCGTTTAATTTCTACCCCAGCAGCAGCAGCAATAGCGTGTAATACTGGCGTAATGGTACCGTAGCGATCAATGTCACCACTGAAGTGCAATTTTTTCAATTCAGGATTTTCAAATATGGGTTCAATCCCATACCATTTTTCCAATACTTGCATGATGCCGGAGAGTGGGTAGTCGTCAAAGTTAAACCGTCCCGTATCCCATGCTACATAAGGAATCGTATCAATCTCTTCTAACAAAATGTTTCCGTCAGTTGCAAAACGGCCGATCTGTCCCGGTTGCATCATGACAGGCGATTGAGAAGGATTGTTTGCATGGCTATTCATTCCGATGCTACCCTCCACCAATACCACTTCTGTTTGTGTTTTGTGATATGCTTTTACATGAAAACTGGTACCGTATTGTTGAATAGTACCTGCGTCGGTAACAATCAGAAACGGACGTTTATCTTTGGCTACTCGAACATAAGCTTCTCCACATAGAATCACTTTACGTTCCATTAACCCAAAGCGTTCTGGAAAATATAAGGTTGAAGAGTGATTGAGGTGAATTACTGTCCCATCTTCGAGGGTCACCCGGAACTCGTCAATAGGCGAGGTAGAGAGTGTGTATGTAGTATTGGAATCAGCATTTTTTATCGAAAAGGATTGTAATTCAGTGGCTTCATATGATTCTGCCGGCATCATGGCTAAGGTACGCTGTTGCTGTCCGGAAGTACTTAACATGGCTGTAAATGCCGTAGGGGCCAAATCTTGTTCTGCCTGACGGTTTAGAAACAAATAACCGCTTATCAGTATGGCAACGGGTAACAATATAGCTGCACCATATTTTAAGATGCCCAAAAGACCCACCAACGGTTTATTTTTTTTGTGGCTAATCAGTTGTTCAAAATCCGGCCGATGAGTTGCCGAGCGGTATGCTTGATAAAGATTCTTTATTTGATGCCGATTTAAGTTATGATCAGCTATAACGCGAAGACCTGGATGTCGTTTCAACAATCGTTCCAATTCTTCGGCTTCAGTTACAGTAAGTACACCCAAGTATTTTAAGGCTAACAACTGCTTTATACGATCTATCTGTTCCATCTTGTTGTGTTTATATTACATTAGTATTATTAGTATATAACAGTTGAATTACGAGTTTTCACTGCTCATACTACTAAATATAAGACAAGATAGAACGAAAAAAAGGGGACAACTAAACGAAAAAAATAATCAGAGCCGACTGTCCAATAATTTACGAAGCATCTCTTTTCCTCTACGTTTCTGCGTTTTGACGGTTTCTATAGAGAGTGACATTTCTGCGGAGATTTCTGTATTTTTTTTCCCTTCCAGGACTTTCAACATGATCTCTCGGCAACATTTGGGTAGCAGATCAATGGCAGTAAACATTTGCTTGTATACTTCTTCTTCAATAAATGAAAGGTCGGGGTCATACGCAAGTTGTCCAATAAGTGGCGTTTCATCAATGTCTACTTGCTTTGAATGTGGGGCAAGACTGTAGTTAATGCAGTAGTTGCGTACGGAGCGATACAGATATGCGCGGATGCTTCGGTAGTCGGCAAACTGCACGCGACGCTCCCAAATTGAAACAAACACATCTTGCGCAAAATCTTCAGCTATAAGGCAATTACCTGTTAACCGACAGGCGTAAAGTACCATCAATTCATAGTATTCCTTGTAAAGAAGATTATAAGCGGTTACATCTCCTTCATTCAGAAGGGATAAAAAATGTCTCTGTTGTATTTTGTCCGAAATCATAACATATAACTGTTGTTCGATACTATTGCAACGAACAGTACAAACTGAAGTTATTGGCATATTTTTTTATAGCCGAAAAATATGAATATACTCGTAATAACTCGGTACAAAGGTATCATAAAATCGAAAATTATACGCTAAACCGATCAAAAAGAACATTTGCGTCCATGCCTGAAAGAAATGCGCCATTCTGTCATGATTCGCTCTATGGCATTTTATTTGTCGTAAGTCTCGTATCAAACAAATTATCGTAAAAAACAAAGGAGGAGAAAGAAATGAATTTAAACAATTTCACCATCAAATCGCAAGAAGCGGTGCAGAAGGCGGTCGAGCTGGTCAGGATGCAGAACCGGCAAAGCATCGAAGCCGCGCACCTGCTGAAAGCTGTCATTCTGACAGGGGAAAGCATGAT
>JBHADT010000084.1:0-3768 GCA_041855205.1 Bacteroides sp. | reverse complement strand
CCGATTGTGAAAAGGGGGACGAAAATGATGGATAAAAGGATGTTTAATAAGTATATCATACTGTTTAGTTTTAAATGGATATTATAAATTTCCGGGATTCATGACTCTGAGCTTGGCGGAGATAGATGAGTTCTTCGGTAATCATGACAAAGAATTTATATCACAAATATGGGGAAAATATGTTGATAATCAAATACCTGAAAGAAAAATACCGAGAAAAGTTCGCTAAAGCCATCACAGTCATGCCGTAAAGCATAAATGTAAAAAGGAAAAGGCAACCACAATATTATATAAGGGCATAAAAAGCCCATTCAATATTATAAGTATTCATCGCGCTCAACGACATCGACGAACGATGATGGCTTTAGCTCTGAAAATAGCGAATAAGATTCGTAATGGCAAAAGCAAAGCGGAGTTTTTTGCTCTATCTTAAAAAATATGTATTGTTGCTATCTGTAAATATCATCTTCAAGTCGTTTCTTTTTAGATGACACTTCCTCCTCTTGTGAGATGGCTTGTTTTTTTTCTTTATTGGCTTGCCCTCTTGTCTTGAATCCTTCATTAATCAATTCGCCATCTGCTATATCTTTACTTAAAAGCCAATGATAGACATTTTGTTTCCCTTCGGTGGCCACATAGGCTTGTTCAAATTTCCATCCCAATTGTCCCATGTAGTTCATGGCGTCTACCATAGACTGAAAATCCAGTTTTTTCCCATTTTCGTCAACGAGGGTTTGATAATAACTCCCATTTGTCCACACAGACCGTTGTTGACCGAAATCCACAGTAACAGTTACCTTACTGCTTAAGAACTTTTCTGTTCCTACAAGTTCACAATAAACCCTACGGGTATCTTGTCCCATCATATTCATACTGATAAATATCAGCACTAAAAGTAAAAAAATCTCATATATATAATTTAAAGTAAATATTAACGCTTTAAAAGTCCGAATAATATTTGTAATGACAAAGGAAAGAAACTCCTAATTATGGAAGCCTCAAAGACACCGGCGTATCGGTATCACAGTCAGCAGATCACAGTGTGTTAATCAAACGAAATGAACCTGACTTAGTTCCTTGGCAAATTGCTGTAACGAATCTTGTATTTTATGCACCGTATTTATAGAAAGTGTGCGATGTCCTGTCATGTAATGACTTAATTGGCTTTTGTTTATGCCGGTGACGCGGGAGAAGCCGGCAAGAGAAAACACTTTGGAAAAGTAAGATAAGAAAGAAGCCATGTCACAGATAGACATATTCGAATTCAACTTCCTCAAAGTTTTTCCCCTCTTCAGCATAAAATCGCCCTGTGTCTTCATATCCTCCTGTAAACACCTTAATGGCTTCTTCAGCCGTGGAACCTGTTCCGGTTACCAGATAGTCCATGTCATCGGCATCCATATATACGCTGTATCTGCCGTCGGATGCTCTTTCGATAATAGCTTTTACTCTTCTCATCATTGGTCGGAATATTCGAGTGTGAGAACGGAAGGGAATTACCCCCCCGCCGCCTGTTTGATTTTCTTTAGTATCCCGGTAGCTACTTCTTCACTCCCGCGGTTGCTCCTCTGAAGAGTTTTACCGGTTTTTGGAGAATCCTACTTTCTTCTCTATGTTCTTATCAATGAGATTTTGACCACCGATAAGGTCCAATACCGGCAGTTATATTCCTGTCCGGTTGCGTATGTGTGTCTGCTACTCTGTATCCTTAAAGTACATCCCGAATCTTATCGAAGCATACAGCATTGCGGTACTCTTGTAAATTTAATCCGGGAGATTCTTTTTGACAAGACAACACTTTCGCTTTCTTGTAGTGGGTTTTGGCAAACTTTCCGGTTGTCTATCTCTTTACAGAAAAAGAAACCGCACGGGCACTGTACGGGAAAGAAACGGGCATGGTTCGGGAACAACACGGGTACGGCACCCGCAGCAAACAGGTTCGGTACAAACGACTGATTATCAGCAATTACGAAAAGGAATCTATTTACCCGTGAATTGCAGATATTCGGTAAGTTTCAATCGATATCCGGTCAGTGCTTCCGTACGGCGGTCGCGCGCTTGCTGCAACAAGCTCTGCGCATCCAGCACATCGGAGAGCGTGAGTGTTCCCGCGCGGTAACCTTCACGATGTACACGCATATTCTCCGTGGAGGAAGCAACGGAACGTTCGGAAACAAGCACCTGTTTGTAGGCTTCCTGCAACTCATTCCACGTCTGTTCGGTCTGTATCAGCATCATTTCCATGCCGTTGTCACGATCTATCTCCGCCTGACGGTGCTTAAGCGCTTGCTTGCGTATGGCATGACTACCGCCCCACCAGTCGGACACAGGCACTTTGACGATGGCAAACATCATTCCGAAATTTTGGGCATTTCCCATAAAATCGTTGTACACATATCCCGCTCCCACACCTACGCTGGGCAGTCTCTTGCCCACCTCGATGCGGCGTTGCAGTTCTTCAACCCGCACGCTGCGATCGAGCAATGCCGACTCGGGGCGGGTGAGCACGGCTTCGCGTGCGTCCATATAGTGCGTCAGGGGAGATTCCGGAACACTCAATTCTTCGTAATCTATCCGGAGTTCCTTTCCGTCAATCCCGATGTGCTGTCCGAGCAAGAGTTTGCTCACGCCTATACCGTTTTCTATCTTCAAACGGTTACTCTCCAGTTCAAGCTCCTGCATTTCCACACGCAGCAGGTCATTGCGTGTGGACACTCCCGCACGGACGGCAAGTTCCACATCCTTGCGCACTTCCCTCATCTGTTCTTCCAGAGTGGCAATCGTCTTCAGTTTCTCCTCCAGACGAACCACCTGCCAGAACATCCGTTCCGTGGTACGTTCCACCTCGTCTTCTTCCCGCTCGTATTGTAAGCTCACTATCTCCTTGCCCATACGTGCCAGTTTGTTACTGTTCACTATGCGCCCACCGGCAAAAACGGGTTGGGTGGCAGTAACGGAAGCCGTCTTGCCGTTTTTAAGCAGCGACATCTCAAAGGGAACACCCGTGAGCGGATTCACAGAAGGCATCGTCACCAGCGGTTCATTCAGGTTGGCATACATTCCACTCGCCTCGACCGAGGGGAAATAAGCCGTAAATGCCTCTTTGGCAGTTTGTGTCGCCACTTGCTTTTCCAGCCTTTTATGTTTCAGAGAGAGATTGTTTTCTCTTGCCATTTGTTTGCAGGCTTCCAGCGTGAGCGGATTTTGCGCAGTCAGCGGGGCTGCTACTACAAGAAGCGCAATGATTGTATATAGCGATTTCATTTTTCGTTCATTTTCGGTTTCTTTTCTGTTTTTTCTTTTCTCAAATGTACAAGCCGTTACTTCCCGCCGTAAATTTTCCAATACACCACGGGAAGCACCAGTACCACCAATATCATGGATACCACCGTACCGAAACAGATGACTGCACCCATCGGCATCCATAACGAGCTCTTACTCATAATCATGGGAATCACTCCCACCGCTGTGGTGGCAGAGGTGAGGAAGATAGGCTGCATGCGCCGTATACCGGCATCGTAGGCAGCTTCACGGGCGGTGAACTTCTTGACATGATGCAGTTCCTCGGCATGCTCAAACATAACAATGGCGTTTCGCATGATGACGCCCAACAGACTGATGATTCCCAACACGCATGTGAGGCTGAAGTTCATCCCGAACACCCACAGCCCGAACATCGCCCCCGGTAAACACAATACGGTGGAGAATAAGGCTGTGGCTGCAATACTGATTTTCTTGAAATTCAGCAACAAGAACACGAAGATGATG
>JBHADT010000083.1:0-3492 GCA_041855205.1 Bacteroides sp. | reverse complement strand
TAGGGCGATATACAAAGAAAAATCGTTGTAAAACCTTGATTTTACAACGATTATCTGCTTTTTGAAGGCTAAATTGAAGACCCTTGTGAAGACCTTCTGAAACCTTTCAGCGGAGAGACAGGGATTCGAACCCCGGGTACCTTTCAGTACAACGGTTTTCAAGACCGCCGCAATCGACCACTCTGCCACCTCTCCAAAACTCTTTTGTGTGAGAATCTCTTTTCTCAATTGCGCTGCAAAGGTACGGATATTTTTCAAATACACAAGTGTCTTGTTATCTTTTTTATGGATAAGTGTTATTTTTGCGACATGATTTATCCGCATAACTTTGAAAATAAGATTGGTTTCGACCAAATACGCCGTTTGTTGAGTGAGAAATGTCTCAGTACGTTGGGGGAGGAGAGGGTGGAAAGAATGACCTTCTCCAGTGACTATGAGGAGGTGAAAGAACGGTTGACTCTTGTAAACGAGTTTATTCGCCTTATGGAGGAGGAAGACAACTTTCCTGCTCATTATTTCTTCGATGTGCGCTCTTCGCTTCAACGGATACGTATAGAAGGGATGTATCTGGATGAGGCGGAGTTGTTCGATTTGAGGCGTTCGTTGGAAACCATCCGGGACATTGTGAGGATATTGGTTCGCGAGGATGAAGAAGGGGGGGCTTCATCTTATCCGGCTTTGAGCAATCTGGCGCGGGATGTTGCGGATTTTCCCCATCTTATTCGTCAAATAAATGATATACTCTCTCCGTATGGTAAGATAAAAGACAATGCTTCAGTAGATTTGGCGCGCATCCGGAAGGAACTATCGGCAACGATAAGCGGTATTTCCCGTTCTCTGAATAGTATTTTGCGTAGTGCGCAATCAGAGGGAGTGGTAGAGAAAGATGCTGTTCCCACAATGAGAGACGGTCGTTTGATGATTCCGGTGGCACCGGGATTGAAAAGGAAAATCAGAGGTATCGTACATGATGAGTCTGCCAGCGGAAAGACCGTTTTCATCGAGCCTGCCGAGGTGGTGGAGGCAAACAATCGTATACGGGAACTGGAAGGAGAGGAAAGAAGAGAGATTATTCGCATTCTGACAACTTTTTCCAATCTCCTCCGTCCTTACATTTCCGATATGCTTTCTTCGTATGAATTCCTTGCCGAGATAGATTTTATCCGTGCAAAGAGTCTTTTTGCTTTGCAGATATCAGCAATTCAACCGGCTTTGGAGGAACGGCAGTTGGTCGATTGGACTATGGCTGTGCATCCTCTTCTTCAGCTTTCCTTTGTCCGGCAAGGTAGAAAAGTGGTACCGCTCGACATCGAGTTGGATTGTGACCGTCGCATTCTTGTTATTTCCGGTCCGAATGCGGGTGGAAAATCTGTTTGCCTTAAAACGGTAGGATTGTTGCAGTATATGTTGCAATGTGGCATGCTTATTCCGGTTCATGAGCGGAGCCGTGCCGGGATATTCGGGAGCATTTTTATCGATATAGGCGATGAACAGTCTATAGAGGATGATTTGAGTACCTATTCTTCTCATCTTACCAATATGAAGATAATGATGAGAAACTGCAATGAAAGCAGCCTCGTGCTTATTGATGAGTTCGGTGGGGGTACCGAGCCACAGATAGGAGGGGCGATTGCAGAGGCTGTTCTGAGAAGATTCAACGATAAACGTACGTTTGGTGTCATTACCACTCACTATCAGAATCTCAAATACTTTGCCGACGAGCACGAAGGTGTGGTGAACGGAGCTATGCTCTACGACCGTCATTTGATGCAACCGCTTTTTCAGTTGCAGATGGGAAATCCGGGGAGTTCTTTTGCCATAGAGATTGCCCGTAAGATCGGATTGCCTGAAGATGTCATTGCGGAGGCTTCCGGTTTGGTGGGCAGTGACTATATTAATGCCGATAAATACTTGCAGGATATTGTGCGGGACAAGCGTTATTGGGAAAACAAACGCCAAGCCATCCGTCAGCGTGAAAAGCAGATGGAGGAAACCATTGCCGGTTATCGGAAGGAGATGGAAGAACTGCAGAAAACGCGTAAGGAGATTTTACGCACGGCAAAGGAAGAGGCCGAACGTTTGTTGAAAGAGGCTAATGCCCGCATTGAAAACACGATACGCGGGATAAAGGAGGCTCAGGCAGAAAAAGAGAGAACACGTAAAGTCCGGCAAGAGTTGACAGACTTTCGTGACTCCTTGAAAAAAGACGAAGCGGATGAACAAGAGAAGAAAATCCTCCTCAAGATGCAAAAACTTCAGGAAAAGCAGGACAGAAAGAAAGAGAAACGGGCAGGGCAGGCAAACGCGGATTCTATCGGGCAAGCGGTGGCAACTCCGGATGTTAAACGGGAAGAACCTGTTCCGGTGAAGTTTGTACCCGGTGTTGCCGTACGACTGAAAGGACAACAGGCGGTGGGAGAAGTCTCCGAAGTGAATGGCAGGTATGCGGTTGTTGTCTTTGGTAATATTAAAAGCACGGTCAAACTGGAGCGTTTAGAGATGGCAACCAATGTACCTAAGAAGACATATGCCACTGAGGTCTCTTCCGTAAGCATTCAGACGCAAGACAGTATGCGTGAAAAACGGTTGAACTTCAAGCAAGACATTGATGTGCGCGGTATGCGTGGAGACGAAGCCCTGCAAGCTGTGACTTATTTCATAGACGAAGCCATCCTGGTGGGCATGTCTCGTGTACGTATTCTGCATGGTACGGGTACGGGGGTGTTGAGAACGCTTATCCGTCAATATCTCCAGACTGTATCCGGAATCAGGCATTTTGCGGACGAGCACGTGCAGTTTGGCGGTGCGGGTATTACGGTCGTTGATCTGGAGTAAACTTCAGTAAAGAAAGATAGCACTTAAAACAAAGCGCAACCCTCAATCCTGTAAAGCAAAGGAAAGGGTTGCGCTTTTATTGTAGCCGTATTTTACAGATGCTGTTTCTTTTATTATTTCAGCAAGGAGTCCGGGTTAAGGTTGTCCGCTTCAATATCTTTGAAATAGCGGTATGTACCTACTTTAAGCTCATCGGTTGCGGCATCGTCGCATACGATAATTCCCTTTTCATGCATTTGCAGGGCGCTGATAGTCCACATCTGTGTCACGGCACCTTCCACCGCGTGATAGAGCGCGCGAGCCTTGTTGTGCCCATTTACGATAATCATTACCTCCTTTGCGGCAAGCACGGTTCCCACACCTACGGTCAAAGCTGTTTTGGGAACCTTGTTGATGTCGTTGTCGAAGAAGCGTGAGTTGGCTATGATGGTATCCGTTGTCAGGGTTTTCCGGCGTGTGCGTGAAGTGAGCGACGAACCCGGCTCGTTGAATGCAATATGCCCGTCGGGACCTATTCCGCCCATGAACAAGTCTATCCCACCGTATGAGCGTATTTTTTCTTCGTATCGGGCGCATTCGGCATCCAGATCGGCAGCGTTGCCGTTCAGGATATTGGTGTTCTCGGGCTGAATGTCGATGTGATTGAAGAAGTTGTTC
>JBHADT010000082.1:0-4594 GCA_041855205.1 Bacteroides sp. | reverse complement strand
ATTTTATTGAATTCCAGTTGTATAAAGGTATTTTAAGGAGAGACTATTTAACAATGCCAAAAATTTAAATGCGTTGACCCTGTGATTCATGCTTCCACATCTTGGACAATCCATAATTTTTTTGGCAAAGATAATAATACTATGGAAATTTAACAATACCGGGTAAAAATATCGTGAATAGCTTCTTTCAAGCAAGATGAACGGAAACAGGTTGATGGTATTGTAATCGGGAGTTTGATTGCCCGAGAACCACATGAAACTAAGGCAGTCGTTGAGAGTATTCTCTATTTTACGACACGAACAGAATATGCTGTTAATTCTGCATATAAGATACTAAAATATAGCCGAATATCAAAACAAATAAATAAAAAAAGGTTGTCTTTATTTTTGAGACAACCCTTTTTTATTTATGTCTTACTCGGTTTCTGGAATCTTCGTATTATCGAAAGGTAGTAATCCATCTTTCTTTTATATATGTTATCATTGCTATAAGTCTTACTTTTTTCCAGTATTTTTCCAATACGCCCCAATGTTTCAAACACAAGAGATGTTTGATCATCAAGACTGAAAAATGAGATTGCTTGCATCCGTTGCAACGCTGCATTATCAACTTGACGTTGCCATATGAGTCGTTGTAGTGCCGGATTGCTTGTGAGTTCGTCAAAAGAAAGAGAGAGGTTGTCTGTCCATTTAATGGATTTATCTCCTCCACTTCTATTCAACTTATCGATTTCGGTTAACGAGGGAGACAAAGCAATGAGTCCGGAGAGATATGCACGCAATAAGTTTATTTTCTCGGTAGAAAGAGGTTTGCCACTGGCTATATCGGAGAAAAGATAAGACTCAATGTCTGTAACATATTCTTGATGTGTGTATGGATTTTGACCAGCCTTGGTTACATAGAATGAGTGGTATTTAAGTCTTTGTATAAGAGGGGTAATAGGTATACCTTGTTGGCTTATATGTTCGCTCATACTTGTATTAGCACCTCCAAGATAAAGGAATGGACGATTGTTGAGCCAATCAATATTGTTGCTGGCAGTCAGAATCGTGTGGGTTACTTTTTTTTGTAATTCTCTGTTTACCACAGTATAAGGAGGAAGTGACGATATTTGATTGGCCTCGTTCACATACATCCCGCCGATATATGCGTAGAGTGGTGAAACAATGGCACCCAAATACTCACTCATTACCACGTCCGGAAGTGAACGTTTAAAATTGTCCGGTACGTCGTCTTGGCCGAACCAATTGGAGCATTCACGCACTAAGTACTTCATATTGGCTGTCCGGAGTTGATGATAGGCTAGCGGATCATTCCCGAGATCTTCAGCCTGTCCTCGTGGATCTGACGGTACATTCGAATAGCCGCCGATACAAAGGTATCGAGGATCGCCTTCATGCTTGCGCACAAAGGCTTTCAACTCCTCTTCTTCTGTTTCAGCAGGTCCAAAAGTATCGTATAGATAACGAAGAGCCAACTCATCGGCTGGTCCTACGCGATCAATCACTAGTCGTACCCCTTTTTCTTTGTCACCCGGTTGTGCTAATGTATTGTAGAGAATGTTATCCATGACTGATGCTGTAAACCCGTTTTCACGAGTAAATGCAGCTGACCGTATCTGTTCTGGTGAGTAAGCATATGATCCAGCATAATTGGCAGTAAGGCCCAATGCATAGCCGAATGTACGCAGAGCTATACCGTGTAATCCCTCGCAGACGGCATCATCAGGGATAAAATAGCTTCTAAATCGTTCATCAACGGCTGCAAGTTGCATAATTCCTACACGCCGGATAGCATTGGCTGCATCACGTGATACGGAGATATGTGAACTGATGATCTCGCCAGTTCGTGGATCCACTACGTTTTTGCTCTTCATCGTCTCTGCTGTTGAATTGGTTAGATAGATAATGTTTTTGAGTGGGTCTTCAAAGCTGAATGAACTATCGGTTGCCGGATAGGGATGTATTGTAAGCGGAGTGCCGAGTTTATTACGCTGGAAGACTTTATTCCATTCGGCAGCAGCCTTTCGGATAGCTGCTTGCCATGTAGTCGGTATCAATGTATCAATATAAAATATGAGGGGTTCCCCTTTGCGAAGCCGATAACGAGTTACGTAGTTTTTCCATTTCACATCTACGATCGGCCGATAGTCATAAAATGGCACTGAACCTGTTCCCACATTAGGGTTAGTGATACGGGGTGTCATTTTTTGTTGAGGAAGTAATACAAGATAGGTAGAATATTCCAATGTAATTTTAGGATTCGAGTCTAATTTATACAGACCTAAAAAACTAACATCAAGTGTTCCTGTAAGCGTATTATTCACCATGATCGAACTGTCATATACACATACTTTATTTAGATAAGACGTCTGTGGATTAGCGGAAAATCCAGATACGGTTATCAATGAGCTATTGTATGGTAATCCTTTCAGATTAACAATCTCTTTGTTGGTCGGTTTGTAGAAGTCTGTAACATCATAAATAACCCGCAACGAATCTTGGGTGTATCCTTTAACTGGAAAGACTCGAAGAATGGAGCGGCCTTTTGATAGTTTCATGGCATGCTGTTGCACAGAATCTTCTGTATTGAAAACTAAATTGTGGATGCGTTCTTTGTATAAAATCATAGAATCTACACATTGCATCGTAATATACCGTTGAGGAGCACTTATCAGACCAGAGAAACTTGTGTTATTACTTCTGGAAATAACCGTTCTCAATAAAAATTCCCGCTGAAACATTTCTATTGGCATCTCAAAATAGAGTTTGTTTTCATATTGATGCACTGTTATCAAACCATGATGACTACGAAGTGTCTTCTTGTTTTTAAAAAGATTTTTATATACAGGGTCTTCCTGTTTTTTCTGATTTTCCGCATGAACATCCGGAAGTGAAAAAATAAAAAGCAGTAAGACAATAAAATATAGCTTGCTCATAATTGTTCTGTTTTTATTTACTTAAAATTGGCTTCTATCGTATTCAGAAGTACTTGATAGTGTGCTTTTGTATCTCCTGCAGTTGTTGCTATCCGACTTTTTATCAGCGATTTCGCTTTCATTATATAAGCATAGATTTCTGCTTTTGTCGTGCGTGGCTCAGCATACCGATTGTAGGACGTTTTTTCGAATCCTGCTACCGGAGCAATGGCAGCGCAAGATGAACATCCACAGCGATAGGTTGGTTGGTTGTGTGTTAGATTTTCCATGGGGCTTTCTGTATAAGAATTAGCAAGTTTTACCATGCCTGAAGGGTGTTGCCCAGTTGTTTTTACAACACTGATCATATCTTTCAGATAGGCTGTTTGCAGTGTGGCATATTCTTTGGAAATCACTTTCCTAGAACCTTTACCATTCCATACAAAATCGAAAATGGTTTGGAATGCTTCGGCTGCCTTGTACGAATCAGAGGCCATTAATTCATAGGTAGAAACTCGTATGGGTAACAGGAAGATGATTTGCCGTAAATACTTCTGAATAAGATGCTTGGGCGAACCACTGATAGAGGCTTTGGCTAGGACAGGAGCTTCGTCTAACCAATCCAAATCACTATATAAATGGATCAAGTATTGTAATGCTTTACGCTGGTAGCTGGTAGAGAGCGGTTCATAACGAGGGATGTCATCTGTACTCTTTACTTCATTGGATTGGTAGCCACCCACGTTATCTGCCACATGCCTGATATACATAGTGAGCTGAGAGATTATACCGGAGAAGAGGTGTTGCCGATATTCATAGGTATCATCATCTTTATCGATCCATGCATCCATATTTTGGGTGATATATTTGAGGTTTTCGATGCCGTATTGAGTGGCTCGCACGGCATCATTGCTCAGGTCTTCGCTTTGTGATCGCGGGTCCAGTATGGAACCGAACTGTTGTTTACCATAGCGGTAATAATCAGCTTTACGCAACGAATCCGTGATCCATTGCGATGTTATTTTAGCCTCTTCTTCCAATGTAGCAGCATCGAATACGGGGCGATAATTCCATGCAACCAGATATTTGTCATACACACCAAAGCGGGGGGGGGTTAGTCTAACACCTCGTTCCTTATCACCGGGTTGTGCTACATAATTAAATCGTGCGTAGTCCATAATAGAGGTGGTTGTTCCATATTTAGCAGTATAGGAAGGTGATCGTAACGAATCAACCGGTATGGCATACGAACCGCTCATGTTATGCATGAAGCCCAAACAGTGACCGACTTCATGGGCTATCACATATCTAAGTGCATCTCCGAGCAAATATTCCGGAAGATTTACTGTACGCACATCTGGATCGGCTTGTGCGGTTTGTACAAAGAGCCATTGCCTGATTAGTTTCACTACATCGTGATACACGTATACGGATGCCGTGAGAATTTCTCCCGATCGCGGATCTGCCCATGATGGTCCCATTGCATTTTGAAAGTTAGACGGAGCATATCTGACGCATGTATACTTAATATTATCCGGATCAAATTCGGGATCGTCTAATGGAAAATCCTTTACTTGTATCACATTTTTAAAACCAATTTCTTCAAACAATTCATTCCATTGCATGATACCTTCTTTAATATAAGGCACCCACTGTTTGGGGAAAGTGTTATCCAT
>JBHADT010000081.1:0-71778 GCA_041855205.1 Bacteroides sp. | reverse complement strand
TATTCCGCGACGCTCATATAAATCACGGTTCGAGGAACCATGAGAAAAATCCTTTACAACGGATGCAGAGTTTCTACCTGTCTTACAGCATGGCGATAGCCCTGCCACAGCTCCCGCATCACCTCGTCCACAGTCTGAATGCCTTTTCCCCTGAACAAAGAGGCTACTTGCCCTATTTCGAGTTCTCCCTCTTCCAAGTCTCCGCAGAAGATTCCTTTCTTGGCGCGTCCGCGCGACAGCAGCTCCCGAAGCATTTCTTCCGAAGCACCTGCATGCTCGGCTTCCTGAACCGCATCGCTGAACTTATTCCGCACCAAACGCACGGGGGCGAGTTTTTTAAGCAGCAGACGAGTGTCACCTTCTCCCAAATTCAAGCAATATCTCTTAAAGTCCTCATGCGCCGAACTTTCGGCAGTCAGGGCGAAGCGGGTTCCTATCTGCACACCATCCGCTCCCAACACCCGTGCGGCAAGTATGGCTTCTCCCGTTGCAATTCCTCCGGCTGCAATCAACGGCAAAGAGGTTGCCGCACGTACGGCGGGGATAAGGCAGAAGAGTGTTGTCTCCTCCCGTCCGTTATGCCCACCCGCTTCGAAGCCTTCAGCCACCACAGCGTCCACACCCGACTCTTCCGCTTTACGGGCAAAGAGAGAAGAACTCACCACATGAGCCACCCTTATGCCATGTTCCTTTAACCAACCGGTCCATTTCTTCGGACTACCGGCAGAAGTAAATACTATGCGCACACCTTCTTCCACAATCAACTGCATGATTTCTTCGATTTGCGGATACATCAAAGGCACGTTTACCCCGAAAGGTTTATCGGTGGCCGCTTTGCATTTGCGTATATGCTCCCGCAAGGTCTCGGGGTGCATTGAACCTGCTCCAAGCAGTCCCAACCCGCCTGAATTACTTACCGCAGAAGCCAACCGCCAACCGCTGCACCACACCATACCTCCTTGAACAATGGGGTATTGAATACCAAATAGGGATGTTATTCGTTCCATAATAATCAATAGCACGGAGCTATTTCGCTCCCGATGAATACTGTTTGTTACAGTTATATCAACAAGATGAATGTGCCGTTGGTTCGGAATCAATCCGCATAAATCCTGTGGAGGATGAGAAAACGCTTCGACACGCAGACTTTGGAGGCTAGTATTTCCATAGAGAGTATCGCCGATGGGGCATCCATCCATTGCCAGCATGCAAATCACGCCCAAATCACCGACCAAAAGATGCAAGAGATATGGATAGGCTGATACAACAAAGGACTTAATAGCAAAAGACCTTTCTCCGTCAGGATGGAGTAAGGTCTTTTGCTATTTATCTGCCACTATATGTCTCATTTCAAATGGTTCTTGAAGAACGATTCTAATCTATCGTAGGGTATTACTCCTGCTTTATTGTCGTACAAATCAACATGGGTGGCTCCCGGTACGATGTACAATTCCTTGTCTTTATTCCCCAGTGCCTTGAAAGCATCTTCGCTGAAATAGCGCGAGTGTGCTTTCTCACCGTGGATGAGCAAGGCAGGGGTGCGATTTTCCGAAGCCCACTGCAAGATAGGCATATTTACGAGTGATATGGCACTTGTGGTTGTCCACGAACCATTCGGATTGGAATTGACTGCACGGGGGTGAAATCCTCGCTTAGTGGTGTAAAAATCGGAATACTCCTTGATGAACTGGGGCGTTTCATCTGTAAACTGCTCTTCGCGCAGATTGTTAGCAGGCAGCAAATCTGCATATCCGTTTTTGGATGCTTCCCATCGAGCCTCGTTCATACTTTTTTTCATCTGATAGCGAGCTTCGGCAGTTTGCGGAGCTTTTCTGTCGTATGAACCATTGGCATTTTGTTTCATATCAATTTCATAGCCATTTGCCATTACACGTGTCATATCATACATCGTGGAAGTAGCCACGGCTTTGATGCGCGTGTCGGAAATGGCTGCATTCAGCGCAAAACCACCCCAACCGCAGATACCAATAATGCCGATTTTCTCACGGTCAACGTTATCCAATGAGCCGAGGAAATCGACTGCTGCCGAGAAGTCTTCAGTATTGATGTCGGGCGATGCCATATTGCGAGGTTCACCACTGCTTTCGCCTGTATAAGAAGGGTCGAAAGCCATCGTAATGAAACCACGTTCTGCCAAAGTCTGTGCATACAAGCCGGAAGATTGCTCCTTAACCGCCCCAAACGGACCACATATGGCAATGGCAGATATTTTTCCGTTTATATTCTTCGGTGTGTACAAGTCGCCAACAAGCGTGATGCCATAGCGGTTTTTGAACGTTACTTTTATATGTTCCACTTTCTCGGATTTGGGAAAAATCTTGTCCCACTCCTGAGTTAAATTCAATGTGTTACTCATATCTTCTGTCTTTTGAGAATTGTTTGTACAGGCAATCATTGTGACTGCTGTTAGTAAGATTGCTATTTTCTTCATTCTTTTCATTCTCTTATGGATTCTGACTGCAAAGGTATGGCGATTTTTTCAACAGGTATTGTCTGACAGGCTCAATGTGATTAAATCAGACTGATGGGAGTGTACCGTATTGTTCTTTGAACGTGCGATAGAAGTGCGAAATATCTTTGAATCCTACTTCTAAATAGACTTGATTGGCTTTTCTATTATGTCTAAAGATAAGGTCATAAGCTTCTTTCAATCGTCTTTGGATAAGCCATCTTTGGGGTGTTAAAGAACTGATTTTGGCAAAATCTCGTTTGAAGGTTGCCAAGCTTCGTCCCGTGTATCGAGCAAAATCCTGCATTGAGAGGTCTTCGGTAAAATGTTTCTCCATAAAGTCCATAAGATCAATTTTCCAAGGGTCGGAAAAGTCGAACAAAGTGGGATAAAAGTTCTGATTTCCTCTTAACAACAACCCTATTGTGTCGTGAATAATCTCCTTACAAAACGTATCGCTTGGTTCGGCTTGGTAATAAGGTTCTATTCGCTCGAATAGAACCAAAATCTCTGAACAAACCTCCATCTTCAGTACATCAATCTCGGATGAGGAAACGATTTTCGGTAATGTTTTTTTATTTAGCTCGTAATAGTATTTTCGCAAGCTATTGCGATTCAACTCTATGGAGATACCCTTGTATGGCTTTCCGTCAAAACTTCTTTTGTGGAACTTTAGTTTGTGGTTTCTTCTCAAAAACACACATTCACCTCCGTGGACGAAAATTTGCTTACCATCGAGTTCAAATTCCAATTCACCACTGTAGACAAATGTAAAATAATGTTCCTTGGCTGCTGGGATACAAGTAGTACTTTCATCTGAAAAACAGGAAAGGAATATGCCCGAATACTCAATGGTTTGCATAGATTTTACAGTTAACTTTATTTTCTCTCCCGAAGTTGGAGGATTTCGCTCACGGAAAAGATTTTTTGGGGTTAATAATGCAAATGTATTTGATTTATTGCGAAAGACACCGAGTAATCAGCAAAAAGATGAGTTTCCCAGCACTCACGTTACCCCGAAGAAACTCTTCGAAGAATTCGAGCGATTTCTTGTTTTCACCGAAGAATTACGGTTCTCTTTGTAACGGTTTAAGAACATGCCCAAAAGCCGCACTTCCTTTGGGCAACTGTTCGGCAGAAAACGAAAGCGGAACCATACGGGAACGGTTCGGAAACCGCACGGGTACTGTTCGCGAACCATACCTGCATAGTTCCCGAACAGTACGGGTATGGTTCCCAAGAGAAATATAAATCGCTATAAATCAAGGAGAAAATTCTTTTCATACGAGAATAAAAAGTTATTTACATCGAAGAAGATAAAAAACGATATATCTTTTGCAGAGCTCATGGTTTGTCTGTAATTTCACACCGCAAAACGGCAATCCGATTATTCTTATTTACACTCAAAAGGCATGCTTTACTTTAACAGTGATTATATGAGAGGTGCACATCCTCTATTGATAGAGCGTCTGACAGAAACAAACCTCGAACCAAGCACCGGATACGGCACCGATGTCTACACGCAACGCGCGAAAAAGCTGATTCTCGATGCATGTGGATTGAGTTCTGGAGACGTATTCTTTCTGGTAGGAGGCACACAAACCAACTCCACTGTCATAGACGGACTTCTGGCCCGGCACGAAGGTGTGTTGGCTGCCGACAGCTCACATATAAACGTACATGAGTCCGGAGCGATAGAGGCCACGGGACACAAGGTGCTCACCCTGCCTACGCATCAGGGTAAACTTCACGCCGATGAGATACATCGCTACATCACCGAATTCTATAAAGATGACACATACGAGCACATGGTGGCTCCGGGAATGGTGTATCTGTCTCACCCCACAGAACTGGGCACGCTGTACACGCTATCCGAATTGAGAGCCATCAACAAGGTGTGCCGGGAGAAGAACATAACCTTGTATCTGGACGGTGCCCGTCTGGGTTATGGATTAGCGGCAAACGAAACAGACGTGACCCTTAAGGACATTGCCGCACTTTGCGACATATTCTATATAGGAGGCACCAAAGCAGGCGCTTTGTTCGGTGAGGCCGTGGTAGTAACCCGCACGGAGCTGTTGCCGCATTTTCGTCCGCTAATGAAGCAGCATGGAGCGTTGTTGGCAAAAGGACGTCTGTTAGGCATTCAGTTCGAAACTCTATTTACCGACGATTTATACATGCGAATATCCCGGCATGCCATAGACATGGCCATGAGATTGAAAGAAGGATTTGTGCGAAAAGGATATGAACTGTATATAGACTCCCCCACCAATCAGCAGTTCTTCATACTCCCCAATGAAAAGATTGACTCACTGAAGCGTTCAGTCTCGTTTGAACTGTGGGGACCGCGGCAAGAGAGAAACACTCCCATACGTCTGGTCACCGACTGGAGTACCCAAGAAGCGGACATCGAGACCTTGATCAGTTTATTGTAAACCCGCCGTTATTCCGTCTTTCCGACAGGAGCATCGCCATAAGCGCGAAGCACTTCCAACGTGCGTTCACGACGTTGGCGAGCCTTGGGATTCCAGAAATCTTTGGTAAAAGGGGTCATCAAGTCTATCCCCGATGGATTCCCTACCCGCTTCCAACTACCCACGGCCATGTTGTTGGCTCTGTCCGTCACCGAATAGCGCATACCCGTGGCTTCTATCTCTTCGCGCGTACGGCGTATTCCCTTGTCAAAAGGTGTTTTGGCCCAATTGGACGGGATTACCGATTTATATAAATGAGAGAACATCTCTCCGCGCCATGTATCTTTATTCAGCACAATCTTCTTCTGGTATACCGGATCCCAGTCGTAACGGGTATTTGCCGAGTATGGACGCAACGTCAACACCACTTTCTTCTCTTCTTTTTTCTGAAACAGATCGGGAAGCGCCGTATCAAAATCCATCCACGGTTTCTCCGTGGACATCTGCAATGGAATCGGTACGGAGTTTAAGTCCGGAACCTCCGGATGCAACCTCGTCTCACTTTCCTCTACAGGCATACGATACCGGCGAAGGGAATCCTCATCGGATGTTCCAAACTGGGCACAGGCAGGGAGGGCTACCAGCAAAAACAGCCCGGATATTTTATAGGAATGTATCATTGGATTATTACCACCACATGTATTTACTTCCGCAAAGAGGCTCATCGTAACAAGGATCTATCGTCCACATCGTACGGGGATACTTACGATTCTCCCACCAGCGACGATAATGTGCGGCCGCATCCAATACTTCTTCGTCTGTCAAGAAATAAATACCTTCATAATTTTCAGCGTCGGTATGCACCATTTTACAACCCATGGAGGCATTCTGTCCCAAACGGATGGTTTCGATGGTCCAGAGTATGCACTCGCCCAAACGGAGTTTTCCACCGGCCGAATATGAAACGGGAGCCAAGGGAAAAGATGGAATGACGGTCAGCTCCTCAGCGTATTTCAGCAGGCTTTCTATATCTTCGGATTTGAACTTAGGCACCCCATTCAGACCCTCGGGACTTTGGGTGGAATAATTTCCGTTCCTTAGTTTCTTTACAAACAGTTCCACATCCGGGTGGTTGTAGTCCAACGTCTCCTCTCCGCAAGAAACAAACAGGAAAAGTCCTCCAAAGGATATCAACAATATACAAATACATCTACGCAAATCGGACATTCGTCGTTCATTCACCGGGAAGTAACAGTGGTATGTATGTTGTGTTTTCATTGCAGGCATTTTTTGAAGTTAATATGTCATTCTGATACCGCACAGCAGATTCAGATTTGCCGGTCGTTCCGTGCGCAAACTATTCATCCGGGAATTTCCCGCAGACCAGTGGCGCGAAACCGCAGGTTCCGCAAAAAGAGCGATACGGTCGTTCAGCCGGTAACGAACGCCCAAGCCGGCAGCTACGGAAAGTTGGAGAGGTTCTTTGCCACAATCTTTGCCCACAAACTTCTCGATAGCCCCTCCGACGGATGCATAGACATCCAACTTACCTGAGGTAATCAGAAGCGTATTCAACTTCAAAGGAACACTGAGCGCATGTATCTTTTGAGTCAGGGACTCGGTGTTGCCTGTTGTAACGGAAGAGATAGCCTGCTTGTCCGAACGCAAGTAGTTATAAGTGAGTCCGGTCTCTATCGACAAACGGTTAGTGAGTAGACGCTCCGCGGAAACAGAAACTGTGAACGGAGAATCATGACCGTTCTTGGAAAGAGATGTGCCCGCTCCCGCTTTCAAAGCCCAGTTTGCCTTAGGGCGGTTCGTCGCCAAAGCAAATTGCTCGCTCCCGGAAGAGGTTGCGTGAGATTTATCCGAATACTGCCCGGAAACTGCACCCCCGCTATCGTATCCGCCTTGCAGCGGCATAGATACGCTCCGTCCGAAACCACAATCGTTTTCCCGTGAAGGATTTCCGGTGAATTGTTGAGTGAGTGTAAATGAAATGGTAAACGTGACCTTCTCTTCTTCATCCTCACCGGCATTCTGCGACACCGGTACGGAATGGGAAGGTTTCTTTCCATAATGACGAGCAAAAGAAGCGGAAGCTGTCTTATGGACAGAAGAAATGTTCTCCGGAGGTGTATTCGCACCGGGATTTGTCTCTGGAATGAATTCGGATATTTGCATAAAGGCTTCCTCGATTTCTTCTTTCGGAGACAAAAACCAAAATACGGCGGAAGCCATGCCAAGCAAGAGCAGCACCGATGCCACGGCTGTTATCCGATGCAGATATGGAACCAGCAGGAAACGTTTCCTTTCCACCACAGGAATGCCTGCACCGGCTGCATTCAACCCTTGTTGGAGTTGCTCCCAAAACCCATCTTCTACCGGCATCTCGGCATGTTCGAGACGGGAACGGAACCAACCGGTCATTTCATCATTTCTCTTCATACGCTATAACTCTTTTATTCTTTTTGCCAGCAAGCACTTGGCGCGATGCAACTGTGACGTGGAGGAATGTTCCTTTATGCCGAGAAGCGCAGCTATCTCCTTATGCGACTTTTCTTCAAACACGTATAAGTTAAAGACAGTTCTGCATCCTTCCGGAAGTTCAGCTATCAACGCCAGCAATTGCTCCTCAGACAGATGGGAGCCATGTTCAATCACACTCGATTCATCAAGCACATCAGGAAGTTCCGATTCATCCGTCAGCCATCTGCTCATCTGTTTCCGGCGTCGCAGATAGTCTATGGCCTGAGTTGCCATGACCCTGTTCATCCACGTCGACAACGAACATTCTCCCCGAAACGTGAAATGGGTAAATATCTTTATGAATCCATCGTGCAACACGTCATGCGCTACATCTTTGTCACCCGTATAGCGGTAGCATACCGCCAGCATCTGCTTGGCATAAAGGGTGTAAAGTTCTCTACGAGAAGAATCTCTTCCTTCCCGACAGCCCTCTATCAGTTCCTTTTCATTTTCCAAAATAAATGCTCTTTTCTTTACGGGGCGATGCCTCATCGCATCTTCTGTTTGTTAGACGCAGCATGATGAGGAATGCTGCAACAGTTATTCTAAAAAGAAGTTAAAAGAGAGAAAGAAAAAAAGAAGAAAAAAACCGGAGATTGTTTATGCCTATCCAGCCACTATCAGACACTTTGTCTTCAGCAGGCTTTTTCACATCTTATTATTTATACTATACCGAACACCACTTATTTAAACAGGCGACAATGGTAAGTTTATATGCCACAACAAGATTCTATGAACATAAACGATCTCCGGATTCCACCGGTAATCCGCATGATTTACATCTCACATCCGGATTTCCCTTTTCCCAAATAAGCTCCGGATATCAATTCATCGCTTTGAAGCTCATGTCTAAACCTTTTACCGAGTGGGTTAAAGCGCCCACGGAGATAAAATCGACTCCGCATTCAGCATACTCGCGCAAGGTATCGAAAGTAATCCCTCCGGAAGATTCCGTCTCATATCTGCCATTTACCATCTCCACGGCTTTTTTTGTCATTTCCGGAGAGAAGTTATCAAACATGATACGATCTACCCCACCAAGTCGAAGCACCTCTTGCAGTTCGTCAAAGTTGCGTACCTCGATTTCTATTTTCAGATTCTTTCCTTTGCTCTTGCAATATTCCCGTGCGCGCAAGATGGCTTTGTCTATCCCTCCGGCAAAGTCGACATGATTGTCTTTCAACAGAATCATATCGAACAAACCTATGCGATGGTTCACACCTCCGCCTATCTTCACTGCCATTTTCTCAAGCATGCGCATACCGGGAGTTGTCTTTCGGGTGTCGAGCACACGAGTTGCAGTTCCCTCCAACTGCCGGGCATATTTATTCGTCATGGTGGCTATACCGCTCATACGCTGCATAATATTGAGCATCAAGCGTTCTGTCTGAAGCAACGATTGTACCTTACCTTCCACAATCATCGCCACATCGCCGGGCTTTACTTCCGTTCCGTCTTGCAGAAGCACTTCCACTTTCATGGTAGGATCGAAACGGTGAAAAACCTCTTTAGCAACTTCAACACCCGCCAAAATGCCGGCTTCCTTAATCAACAGTTTAGACTTGCCCATCGCTGTATCGGGAATACATGAGAGCGTAGTGTGGTCACCATCGCCGATATCCTCGGCAAAGGCCAAATCAATCAGCCTGTCTATCAGTTCGTCTTCCTTATTCATTTGTCTTATCTATTCTTATTTGATGTATGACATAATTGTTTTGCAACTTTTTTAAGAAACAATTCACCCGGTATGCCCCGTTTACTGTCTGCAACGTACCTATAATGAAACTTGATTCATCTCGCTGTCCCCGATGGTTTACGCTGAATTGAAGAGTTTTGTTTTCTCTAAAGAAAGCAGTCAATATTTTCCGGGCATTTTCTTTGTCTGTAACAAGCGCCTTGTCGTTGATGATGACTTCCAGTTTGTTTCCCAGATAAGCGTTCAGGATTTCAGGTTCCCCTTTTTTAAAGGCAGTAATCACCTCAGCAGGTATATCTTGGGCGAATAAGGAGGAAAACCACATAGTAAGAACGGAGAATAATAGAATGAGCCGTTTTCTCATAATCATAAGTATTTAGAGGCATAACCCCTTAGCATTGAACTCACACTTAATAGAAGCAAAGGTAAACATTTATTATAGATTACCGCAAAAAAGAGCTACTTTTGTCACATTCAACGATTTGAAAACGTCTATATGAAAACTGTATTAATCGCCGTAGGACGGACGACGGAACCTCATTTCATCACTGCTATCAACGATTACGTACAACGGACCAGGCATTATCTCAGCTTCGAAATAGAGATAATCCCCGAACTCAAGAATACAAAAAGTCTATCCACCGACCTGCAGAAAGAAAAAGAAGGAGAGCTTATTTGCAAAGCTCTCCAACCGGGCGATGTAGTTGTTTTATTAGATGAAGACGGCAAGGAAATGCGTTCGACGGAGTTTGCCAACTACATGAAAAATAAGATGAACACAGTAAGCAGGCGACTGGTATTCGTTATAGGAGGCCCCTATGGCTTTTCGCCCAAGGTGTATTCGAAAGCATCCGAAAAACTCTCCCTGTCACGCATGACTTTCTCTCACCAAATGGTACGGCTTATCTTCGTCGAGCAGTTGTATCGAGCAATGAATATTCTGAATGGCGGTCCCTATCATCACGAATAAGAAAAACCGCCATCAGTCGAATAATCAAATCTGTTAAATAAAGAGGTTTATATTTGCTTGTTCGGCACGTTCCATATAAGTGGCGACTCCGCCTATGGTTACCTCATCAAGGAGTTCCTCTTTGCAAATACCCATCATATCCATAGACATCTGGCAAGCAATAAATTCTACACCTTGGGAAAGGGCTTGCGAACGCAACAGTTCAAGCGAATCCACTCCTTTTCTCTTCATCAAGAAACGCATCATCCGGCTACCCATTCCCCACATGTTCATCTGCGAAAGTTTCAATCTCAGAGAGTTTGAGGGAAGCATCATTCCGAACATCTTCCCGAAAATATCCTTCCGTACCTTGGGCTTATCAACCTTTTTTAGCACATTCAATCCCCAGAAAGTGAAAAATATAGATACTTTTTGTCCGGTAGCGGCCGCTCCGTTTGCCAAAACAAACGTAGCCAAAGCCTTATCCAAGTCATCGCTGAACATGATGAATGTTTTCCCTTTGGGTAATGCGACAGAGCGCCCACCGGAGGAAAGGTCTGACACAGGACATGCTGCACCTTTTTCAAGAACCACCGTAAAGCGTCCTTTATTTTCTTCTACATTCAACAAACGATTGCCCGTAACATTGCACCAGGCGGAAGCGTCACGTGCAAATCCGGCATCGGTGGCCGTAATTTCCACTTGTTCGCCTGCCTCCAGTTTATCCATGGCTTGTTTTACCCGCATAATAGGTCCCGGACACTGCAGACCGCAAGCGTTTATCTTCAGACGCTCTTTGGAAACAGAGGTGGAATTTGCGGAAATCAATGCAGATGGCTCTTTATCCGTCTGTTCCGCCATGGATAACGGGGCTGTGGCGACGGAGTAATGTTTATATCCTCCGGATAAATTACGTACATTGGTGTAACCACGTCCCATCAAAATACGCTGTGCCAGATAACCTCTCAAGCCAACGGCACAGAACAAAACAATGTTTTTATCTTTAGAAACTTCCGACAAGCGGCTGCGCAAATCATCCAACGGAATATTCACTGCACCGGCAATGGTACCAAAGGCAAATTCTTCAGAAGTGCGGACGTCTATCAGTAAAATATCTTCTTTCAATTCATTCAACTCGCGCCACGTGATTATGGGCATTGTACCGGTAAGGATATTTGAGGCTACATAACCCGCAATGGCAACGGGATCTTTTGCAGACGAGAAAGGTGGTGCATAGGCATGCTCAGTCTCCATCAGATCATAAACCGTACCTCCTCTTTTTATCAAAGCCGCAAGCTGATCAATACGTTTATCCACTCCTTCATAACCTACACACTGCGCACCATACAATTTACCCGTACGGGGATGAAAAGTGAGTTTCAGAGTCAATGGCAATGCATCCGGATAATAACTTGCATGTGATGAGGAGTGTGTAACAGAACTTACATATTCCATCTTCCACTGTCTCAGACGCTTGGCTGCAAGCCCGGTGGAAGCCACCGTCAAATCAAAAATCTTGGCAATGGAAGTTCCTATGGCACCCTCGTATTTTATCCGTTCACCGAACACCATATTGTCGGCCACAATACGTCCTTGCCGGTTTGCCGGAGTTGCCAAATAATTAAGCCACGGTTTACCGGTCAGTGGATGCGGATACTCTATGGCATCCCCCACAGCGTAAATATCTTCTGCGGAAGTTCGCAAGTATTCATCAACCCAAATACCTCCCGTTTCTCCTATCTGCAAACCGGCTTCTTCTGCCAAAGCGACAGCAGGACGTACACCTATGGAAAGCAATACGATATCTGCTTTTATTTGTTTTCCGCTCTTCAAAAATACGATTAGCCCCTCCTCTGTCCTCTGAAAGTGAGTGACGCTCTCCTCCAAAAACAAAGAAATCCCTTTTTGAATAAGGTGTTGATGAATCGGTGATGCCATAGAAAAATCGATGGGAGCCATCACCTGGTTACCCATTTCTACGATAGATACGCGTGCACCGGCATGATGCAGGTTCTCCGCCATCTCCAACCCGATAAAACCTGCGCCAACTACAACCGCTCTTTTTACCTCGTGTTTCGTCAAATAATCTTTTATCCTATCCGTATCCTCCACATTACGCAAGGTAAAGATACCTTCGGAGTCAATACCCTGCAGCGGAGGTATTACCGGGGAGGCTCCCGGGGAAAGAAGCAATTTATCGTACACTTCTTCATATACCCGGCCACCGGATACACGCACTCTCACCTTCTTCTGTTTCGGAAACACCTCCAATACCTCGTTCTCTATGCGAACATCTATCCCAAAACGTTGACTGAATGATTCAGGCGATTGTAACAACAGGTTATCCCGCTCGGGAATAACCCCTCCGATATAATACGGTAATCCGCAATTTGCATATGATATATGCTTTCCTTTTTCCAACAATACAATCTCACTTGTTTCATCTATTCTTCTTAAACGCGCCGCTGCAGTAGCTCCTCCCGCAACACCTCCAATAATGATATACTTCATCCGGTTTTTCTTTATTTTGTTATACAATATCTTATCCCTGTCAACCGCCTCTTTAATTTCGAGAAGCAGCTTTATTGATATAAACAAAAAAGGCTTGAATTTGTTTTCCTTTAGAAAATAAATTCAAGCCTTTAATCTTTTTCTGAACCGGATTGCTACCAACCTATCTGTTCCCATCCGGCAGCTTTATACCAAGCGGTAGAACGATATGCCTTAGTCGCTAATGAATAATCAGGAATATAATGAGTGATTCCGGATGTGCCTGCCATTGAAAACATACCGGGAATATGCATTGAATAGTTCTTATCTGTCGTTTTCCAGAACATTACGATTTTACCCAACGTCTCTTTCCACACGGCATAGTCGCCTCCCTGCAAGACGGAAGACATCATCTCTACCATATCATAATAACCGACATGCGAACCTGATCTTCTGTCATAATCAAATATACGGTTTCTCAGGGTACCGGCATCAACGGAAACGGTTGAAGTTGCTAAGATTTGTTTAGTGACATCAGCCAAGTGCTCCAACTGACTCGTTTCCAACACACAGATTGAAGTTCCGCCTGTCCATTTTTCATTGGAAATACCTATTCCTGCGTTGTAAAGTGATGCATAGTAATCAAAATAAGCCGAAGCCATACTCACAGCCGCTTTCTTGCTAAACATCAACGGAACCATTGCATTATATGGAGCACCGGGACCAGGTATTTCAGAAGGAGAACCTATATAATAGTCTGTAAAAGTCCTAAGCTCATATGCTACCTCGACAGAAAGCATATAACAAGCATCAAACATTATAAAGTCGAAGTGAGGAATGTCCTGAGAAGACAAGACACTGACAAACTCGCCCAGATTCATCCGGCGATCTACTCCATCACCCATATCCTGACCAATGGAACGGCGAATACGGTTACTCAAAGACAGAGAGGTTTCAAGCTCCTTATTTGCACTATTGCTTGAAATCGATTTATCGATAGTGTAAGAAGTAAGAGGATGTGGGATCCAACCATCGGCATGAGACCAATAGATGAGTCCATAACTATCCGCCGGAAACAAGGAAAATGCCGTTCTCAAAACCTCAGTCATAACGGCAGCATCCGTAGAATTTTGCTCGTCATACTCCGCAAGCACCTCCTTTTGTGTATTTCCTTTAGAATCTTTGGCTATATGAAAGAGAGAGGGATTGTTATTATCATCTATATAAACAAGCAAATTGTGACGCGAAGTATCTACCTGCTTCATCCCTTCCAGCATCTCTTCTATATCCCTGCTGGCAAAATTTTGATTTGCATAGTTCTCTTCCAAACCATTCCTGTCCGCCACCATATAAACCAACACTGTACGTTCCTCCTCCAAAGTATCCGGTTCAGGTGTCGGTTTATCATCTTCGGAACAAGCTGCCATAAAGAAAATGACAGATGTCAGACAAAGCCCCAAAATGCGTAACTTCAGCTTCAGCATATTCATGTTCTGTGGTTTATAAGAAATTAGAAAGCTACTTCTTTTCGACAAAACGTCTGATATTAATTAATCCTTCGGCTTCTTGAAAGAGAAGTTTACCGATTTAATATCAACAATGGTAAACTTATTTTGTTTGGTATACTTTCCCTTTATCTTTACAATTTCCTTTTCTACTTTTTTCCTTTTATCAGAGAAGTAAATCATACAAGTGTAATCGGATTTACCCAGATCATATTCCATATAGTTTTTCAACTGATAAGAATAGAGGTCTCGTTTAGGAAGAAAACCGTTACCACTCAGCACCACACTGTCCAATTTCTGTATCTCAGTAACATAAAGCAATGTATCGTTAAAAGAAGTAGCTACTCCGAAAGCATAAACACTTTTGCTTTCTTTATCATTTTTCCGTTTTCCGGGAAACGAAAAAGCAGAACAAATCAACAGGACAGAAAGAACGACAGCAAATATCCGAAAGTTTTTCATTGTTTTATTCAATTAATTCATTGGGACAAAGATAAATGAAAAAAACCGGCTATCAACATCTGACACCGGTTTTTAGTACTTTCTATTTATCGGGAATTAACATTTCTTACTCATCCCAGATAAGATTTGAGCAGTTTGCTGCGATTACTGGTTCTTAATCTTCTGATTGCTTTTTCTTTAATCTGACGCACACGTTCACGGGTCAAGCCGAATTTGTCGCCGATTTCCTCCAAGGTCATCTCTTGTTGTCCGATACCGAAAAACATCTGAATAATATCTTTTTCCCTATCGGTTAATGTAGAAAGCGCCCTATCTATCTCTCTCGCAAGAGACTCATTTACCAAAGAGCGGTCTGCCATGGGAGAGTCATCATTAATCAACACATCCAACAGGCTATTATCTTCTCCTTCCACAAAAGGGGCATCCACCGAAATATGCCGACCCGAAACTTTCAACGTGTCGGAAATCTTATCAACGGGGATTTCCAACTCATCCGCCAATTCTTCGGGAGAAGGACGGCGTTCATTTTCCTGTTCGAACTTTGAAAATGCCTTACTGATTTTATTCAGTGAACCCACCTGATTCAAAGGAAGACGAACAATACGCGACTGTTCCGCCAAAGCTTGCAGGATAGATTGCCTAATCCACCACACAGCATAACTGATGAACTTAAAACCACGTGTCTCATCAAATTTCTCGGCAGCCTTAATCAAACCTAAATTCCCTTCGTTAATCAAGTCGGGCAGACTTAGACCTTGATTTTGATACTGCTTCGCCACAGATACAACGAAACGCAGGTTGGCACGCGTAAGCTTTTCCAAAGCTATGCGGTCTCCCTTACGAATGCGCTGAGCGAGATCCACCTCTTCTTCTACCGTAATAAGGTCTTCCCGACCGATTTCCTGAAGGTATTTATCAAGAGAGGCACTCTCTCTGTTAGTGATACTCTTAGTGATTTTTAATTGTCTCATCTTTCTATAAAACAAATTTGGGATGCAAAGGTATAATAAATAATTGGCTAACAGACTATCTTTACCTAACTTTTTTCATTCAGGAAATAAATCCAAAGGTTTATGCAAAAAGTCTTTCCTTTTACAACAGAAATATTCCTTTTCAGACATCAGTTCCCCCATTACTCAAAGCACAAAAACAGACAGTTGCGGTTCATGCCATTATGTATAACAAAAAAGATGTCGACATGTTATTTGCCGACATCTCTTTTTTTTGTTCTTTGGAAAGTTTTTCAGACTTTACTGACACAGCCGAAATGCAAATTTCAAAAAAGACTTTCTTCAGGTTTCTGTAAGTACTACTCCAAGAGGGCTGTCTATGTGTATATTCCGATTCGATTCGGCACACCTTAGTCCTGACTCAAATCTACTGCATAACTGGCACGCTTTCCGGAAGGAAACATCCCCGTAAGGAAGAGTACCTGTTCGGGAGTCTTCACAGCTTCTCTCAACACTTTCTCCAAATCGTCAGTAGATGTTAATTCCGTTCCGTTTGCTTTCAGGATAATAAATCCTTTACGGATTCCCGATTCAGCCATCTTACCTTTACTTACTCCTGTTACCTCCAGACCGTATCCCAGTTTCAACTGTTTCTTCAACTCATCTGTTACCGGTCTGAATGCGGCTCCCAGTATATCCATACCTGCATCCTTCACTACTTTAGTTGTTCCCTGCTCGTTTTTAAGTACAACCTCCACCGTTCTTTCTTTCTTTTCACGCATAAGTTTTACTTTCACTCTATCGCCGGGACGGTGTTTTGCCAATACTTCCTGCAAGTCGGCAAATTTGTGAATGACTTTATTATCCACTCCTATTATCACGTCATCTATCTTGATGTCTGCGCTCGCTGCCGAACTACCGTCCACGATTTCGCGAACCCAAAGACCATCAACAACACCAAAACGTTTTCTGGCTTCCGACTTAATATCACTCATTTTCTTTCCTTCTCTGTCGGTGATTTGTGTATCACCCGCCTCTTCGGTAAGCACCGTCACACTGACACCCAATTTTACGCGTTGTACCGTACCATACTGTTTCAGGTCGGCAACCACTTTCTTCATGATACTTGTGGGAATAGCGAAACCATATCCGGTGTTCGATCCCGTGGGTGAGAACAGAGCAGCGTTGATTCCCACTAACTCTCCCCTCGCATTAACCAATGCTCCACCGCTATTACCTTGATTGATGGCAGCATCCGTCTGAATATAAGATTCAATACTTTGCTTTCCGCTTTGCTGCGCCATTCCCAATGAACGGGCTTTAGCACTCACAATACCTGCCGTAACGGTAGATGTCAGATTAAAGGGGTTGCCCACCGCAAGAACCCATTCGCCCACTTTCAGAGCATCCGAGTCGCCCACGGGTACCACCGGAAAGTCATCGCCTTCTATTTTCACCAAGGCCAAGTCCGTTTCTGCATCAGTCCCAATGATACGCCCCTTAAACTGCCGGTTGTCATTCAGCGTAACACTGATTTCATCTGCACCTTCAATCACGTGATTATTTGTAACGATATATCCATCTTTCGAGATAATGACACCCGAGCCAAAACCTGTACGTTCCGGCGTTTGTACCTGCCGTCTTTGAGTGCCTCCCCTGTTACCAAAAAAGTCTCCGAAAAACTCAGAAAACGGGTCTCTCACTTCCACTTCCTGCACCTTGGACGCTTGTGTGGAACGGATATGCACCACGGCATGTACAGAACTTTCCGCAGCAAATGTCAAATCCACTGGTTGCGCACTCACGGCATTGTAAGAAGCCAACCGTATATTCGGATTCATATCCGTTTCAAATACCTCACTAAAACTCTTTGGTGTCTCTTTCCGGGACATAGTATAAGTAGCCACACTTGCCACTCCGGCGCTTAAGAGTACGACGAAAGCGACTCCAAGCATGTTTTTAGCTGTTTGTTTCATACTTCCTGTTATTATTAACTGTTAATACTCAATTCACTTTTAACATTATGACGTTAAAATAACAACAAAAAACGTTCTCTTATTCTGCTTGTCAATCTTTTTTCTTCTCTTTTAACAGTGAAGATTTCAGACTTAACAGCGGTTAACGGCGAGTAATGACATTTTGACATTTATATACTATTACTGACGAATATACAGGAAAATCCGTTCCATTTCAAGAAATGTTTTTCATTATTTCAGGCAGACAAGATACAAAAAACGAGTTTCTCCCGCGAGTTATCTCCGGTAAAACGGAAGCTGTTAAAAAAGAGTTCGGCCGTTGAATGCGGATTTAAATAAAATAAAAGATAATCTACCGATAAGAAGACCGATACAGCAGATTAGTAGCGGTGGTGTTTATCTCCTCCACCTTATTAATATAAGGCAAGAAGCGAGTGGCGAAAAGCAAACGGTTCAGATTAAATTCATCGAACAGCGCATCCTTTGAATCCAAACTGCCTATACGAACATCCCCCTGCGAGTGGATAAAACGCTTATTGCCGAGATATATCGCCACATGGGATATCCTTTCTTTACGTCCGGGGGTTGCCCTGCTGCCGAAAAACAACAAATCTCCGGGTATCAAATTATTGAATTCAGGCATAATTTCCAAGTGCTCCCCCACATAAGCCTGCTGCGAAGCGTCACGTGGCATAATGATATCGTGCATGAAAAGAATGGTACGCACAAAACCGCTACAATCTACACCCTTCGACGAAGCTCCCGCCCACAAATAAGGTATTCCCATCATTGTGAACGCTGTGCGTATAATAGAGGAAGCATCCTGCTTCAGGCTTCTCCGCCACTCCCGTTCCGGTTGGGAAAGGGATTTTGGCAAATATCCCAAACGCCCATCCGGATAACCCACTTTATAAAAATCTCCTTGAGTACCTTCCCACTTGAAACGATTACCGGCAACAATATCCGAAACCGTTTGAGACTGCACATCCGGGAGGGAATACACAAAACCGTAATGAGATGTTACCACTATTTTCTCAGAAGAATTCCATCTCTCCCACTCCGTTTCGGTTACGGGATGGACACCTGCCCGATGCACCCATGATATATACCCATCGGGAAGCTGCACACGGTACCAACCGTCGTGTTGCAACACACGTAACGGCATTCCCAACAATCCCTGTGTTGTCATTTCCGAAGAGAAATCGGGACGCTCCCGAAGATTGCAAACAGATAGATTCACTATACCATAGGTTTTCCCGCCCAGTTCCTTTTCGTTCGGTAATACTTCCAACTTATCATCCAAGTCATACCCTCTGCGCGAGAGTTCGCCGATTAAAGCCTCTTTAGCTTCAGGCTGCGTCGTGACACCACGCACTTGTACTTCATTGCCCGAAAGGTTATACAAAACCTCCCAAAGAGCCACCCGGCTGTCGGGAACATACACTCGTTTCAGACTATCGGACAGCGACAATATGCTTCCGAGAATACGTTCTCCGGCTTTGTCTTGAGCCAACAAACCGGGAAGTCCGATAAATAAGAATACGAGGATGCTATACGTTTTTCTCATGAGTAAATATTTAAACGGATTATACTCACGGAACAAAGCAGATACAAACCGGCTTATTCAAGCGGATAGTCTTGCGGGTGTCGGTCAACAAACCGGTATCGGCATTACGTTCGAATATCTGAATGAGATTGCTGTCCCGGCAGGCTACAAGCAGAAATTTCCCATTCGGAGTAATGGCAAAATTGCGCGGATGTGCACCGGTAGGCTGATACCCTGCTTTCACCAGAGAACCGTTGTCCTGATTTACCTCAAAAACGGCAATACCGTCTCCCTGAAGGCGGTTGCTGGCATAAAGGAATCTTCCATCAGGGCTTAAGCGAATATCAGCGCTTCCGCGTGCTCTCAACGTATCGGCTGTAATGGTCTGAATCCGGCACAGCCGACCGTCATCATAACTGAAAGCAGTGATATTACCGGACAATTCGCCAATCAGATACGCGTTTTTCCCGTTAGGACTGAAGATAAGATGGCGCGGACCGGAATCGGCATCCACATACACGGCTTCCTCGGAGAGATGCGGAATGATGCTGCCGGGATGCATCACAAAACGTAAAATACGGTCGGCGCTGAAATCGGTGGCGAAGATGTATTTACCGTCCGGAGAAAAGAGTGCGCAATGCAAATGAGGAGTAGCCTGACGAAGGGTATCCGGTCCGCCCACACCTCCTTCGAACAATGTGTCAGCCGGTTCCAGCGAACCGTCTTTTCTTAACGGGAAGACAGTCATGCTCCCGCCCGAATAGTTAGCCGTAATCACCTCGCGACCATTGGTGGCAACATAGCAAGGGTCTGCCCCCAAGGTGGGGAAGCGGTTCAGCAAACGAAGCGTGCCCGTCTCCCGTTCGAAGGCAAAGGCATTGATCGCAGCAGCGGAGTCGTTCATCTCACTGACCGCATAAATAAAACGACCATCAGCCGAAGGGGTAAGATAAGATGGATTAGGGACCTCTACCGAAACCAGCTCCACGGCTTCAGCCGTTTCCTGATTGAGACGAAAAGAGTAAATTCCTTTGCTCCCGCTATCGGTGTATGTACCTACCAACATGGATAATTGAACCGTATTGTCCGTTTCAGTCTTTTGCTTAGGAGAGGAACAAGCCATACAAAGAGGTAACATAAACATAAAACCAAGAAGAGACTTCATATATCCGACATTAAATGTAAACATAAGACGGAGGGCAACAACCCTCATTGGGGGCTACTCCCTGATCTCCACTTCGCTTATTCTCAGCCCGTCTTCCTTCAGAAGAATACGCAAATCGCTTGCCAAAGAAGCCTTGAAGACACAGCGAAGCGGCTCACCATAGCGAAAGACGGTTCCGGAGTAGACGGTCAGAAACTGCCCTCCCCCTCCCGAGAGTTGAATCTCAAACTCTGCCGGAAGTTTGCTTTCTCTGTCAAAAACAACAGAGACTTCTTCCACTTTAGGTGTATTCTTAAGAGCAAAAGTAATATAATCTCCCTTATTCCCTTCCCAAAATGTATCTATTTTTTTATCAAGCACATAAGAAGCCTTTTCCGGAGTATTGGAAGAGGTTACGGGGGAAAAGGAATTGTCTGCTACAGGGCATTTCACGGCATTTTCCGCATCGACCACAGATAAGACTGCACTTTGCCGGATATCTTCGGAAGAGGCTCCGGCGAATATACCGAAGTCACCCGGCTCCACCACCCATTCCTGATGCCGGTCGAGCAGCTCGAGATGCCTACGATCAAGTGTAAATGAAACCTTTTTGGTTTCACCCGGTTCCAACCGGACACGTTCAAAACCCGCAAGTCTCTTCTCGTAAGTAGTGACGCTGCTTATCAAATCGCGGACATAGAGTTGAACCACCTCCTCACCGGCACGGTGTCCGGTATTTGTAACCTTCAGGCTAACGGTTGTCTTCTGATTAGGAGTTATCACACGGGGAAAGATTTCGATATCCGAATAATCGAACGTCGTATAACTCAAACCATGTCCGAAGGGATAAAGGAAGCCGTTTATCCGGGACATATTACCTTCCGGTCCTGGATTCTTTCCACCATCTACTTGTGCCGAGGGTTTGTTCGGGAAGTTGAACGGCAATTGTCCCACACTTTTCGGAAAGGTCACCGTCAGTTTTCCTCCGGGATTGTAATCTCCAAAAAGTACATCCGCCACGGCCATCCCTCCTTTTGAACCCGGATACCATGCTTCTAAAATGGCAGGAACAAATCTGTCTGCCCAGTTTATTGACAGCGGACGCCCATTAATCAACACCAGCACCACCGGCTTGCCCGTTGCATGCACGGCTTGCAACAACCGTAGTTGGCGACCCGGCAAGTCGAGGTTGCTTCGCGATTTGTTCTCACCGCATGTGCGTTGCCCGCCTCCCAAAACGACAATGGCCACATCGGCTTGCAGAGTTTGTTCCACCGCTTTGTCTATTTCCCGCTGCTCGTCCTTTGTCACCGGATATTCGAACAGCTCGCTTTCAGGCCAGTTCTCATCGACCAAATCACACCCTTTCGTGTATAACACTTCCGTTTTTCCTTCCGCCTTTTGGCGAATACCTTCCAACACGGTGGTAACCTCTACCGCCAACGGACCATAATGTGTCAACGCATAGCTTTTTTCATCAGCATTCGGACCGCAAACCGCTATTTTCTTCAGATTCCGTATATCCAACGGCAATGCACCGTTTTCATTTTTCAACAACACAAGGCTCTCGCGTGAGGCTTGCAGCGCAACGGCTTCGTGCTCTGCACATTCCACTTCCCGGTCGGCGGCGGCAAGATCGGTCTGATAAGGTCTGTCGAACAATCCCACAAGAAATTTCACTCGCAGAACGTCGCGCACCCGGCTGTTTACGACCTCTTCACTGATTCTTCCTTCGGTAATAAGTTCTCGCAGAGGGAGCACGAACGAATCCGGCGTACGGAAAGTACACCTTACATTCAGTCCCGCTTCTACACTTTGACGCACTGCCTCTTTCATGTCCTTGGCCGTATGATGCTTGGTGTAAAGATATTCCACAGCATCGCTATCCGAAACGACATATCCCCGGAAGCCCATTTCGCCACGCAAACGAGTGGTAAGCCAATAATAGCTTCCTTGAACAGGCACTCCGTCGTAGTCGTTGTAAGAGCTCATTACACCGAGCATTCCGGCTTCTTTAATCACTCTTTTAAAAGGATAAACATGCACTTGCTCCACCTCTCGCGGAGAAGTTTGCGGATCTACACGTGCCATACCCTCACGAGCGCCCTTGTTGTTGCTGTAAGCCACAAAGTGCTTACCGGTGGCAGCCACCTGATGGTTATGCTGCAACCCTTTTACCATCTCTATGCCCAACTCGGCAACAAGAAAAGGAGACTCCCCGTACACTTCCTCGTAACGTCCCCAACGCTGGTCCCGCCCGACATCGAGAATGGGAGCATATACGTTCGTATAACCCAGCAGGCGAGCCTCCCGTCCGGTTATGAATCCGACCTTCCGAATCAATTCTCTATTCCACGTATGTCCCAACCCCAACTGAGTGGGAAAATTAGTTGCACGATAACTCTCTACACCCCGAATCCCCTCATTGGTAAAATCCACCGGAATTCCCAACCGGGTTTCTTCCACAAAGAAACGCTGTACCTCGTTCAATGCCCAAGCATGATTGGAAGCAGGCCATACATAAGGATTCTCCGATGGAGGCAGCCCCCACTGCCTGAAACCGTTCAGATGTTCATCAATGGCACCGATACCGTCTTTCCAGAGTTTCTGTTTCCATTCTGAAGTGGGTAAATCATCTTTGAGCACTCGTCCATAACCATAAAGCGTCACCATCTGGCAGGTTTTCTCTTCCATCGTCATCTGCGACAGCAAATCCTCTATCCGTCGTTCCAAAGGAGCAGCCGGGTCTTCGTATATGTCTTTCTTACCGTTCTTATTAAAGTCTATCCAATCCCTTTTATACATTCCATGCTTGGAAGGATGATATACGGCAGAGCGTTTCAGGGCAGTTTTTGCAGTCAGAACAGGAAAACTCCACAGACATAGCAACATTGCCGCAACAAAAAGTTTCTTCATGGCATTCTGTGTTTTTAAAAACTTCATACATTATTAAATTACTCGAACAGCCAAAGATATGCTTTCTGAATGGGAAAAACAGGATAAAATTGTCCGAAATGCCGGTGCCTATTGTTCGCATATTTTCTGTAAACATCCAGCCCGCTTCATTGAAAGTCTCTTCTTTCTCTACCTGATTCTTACATCTCTTTTACTTAGAGGGCAATCAAAAAGAGAAAATGCAGCCGATATACAATTCCGGCTTGAGCCCGCCAGAGGGAGATTAGCTCATACAATTGATAATCAACACATTGAAAGGTAAAGATGAATTCCTTTAGGATGATATGAAAACATCCCTTGTACGGTAGCGGAACATCCCTTGTATGGTTCGGCTGAAGTATTAATGTCTTAAAAATACCGTGCCTGTGTCGTACTCAAGCAAGCCACAAAGGCTGTCAGCAAAGAAGAAGACTCTATGCTACAAACCGTGAAAAGATAGATTATATTGTGGCATAACAATCATGGTTTAAGGCAATGTCTGGTAATCCGAAACTATTGTGCGTGCGGCAAACATCAGATTAATAAAAAACAAATGCTATGAGTCTGACAGATTATCTATCTTTGCCCATAAACTAAAGCTCATGATACGTACACTCATATTCGATTTCGATGGAACTTTGGCCGATACCACAACCGCTATCCTCACCACCACGCATACAGTGTTCGATAAACTGGGACTTCTTCATCCCACCGATGGCGAGATACGCCGCCTTATAGGTTTGCCTTTGAAAGAAATGTTTCTATGTTACAAAAGCGTGGACAATGATGAAGTGGCACAACATTGCTGCGACACATACAATGCCTTGTTCGACTCCGTAGCCGAGCATAGTTTCCGGCTCTTTCCGCATGTCGCGGAAACATTGCATGACATACGCCGAAACACAAGCATGAAAATCATTACGGCATCAAGCCGTTCGGTACGTTCACAAGAGCATCTCCTGAACCTGACCGGAACAAGAAACTGCTTCGACCTTCTCTGTGGTCCTGAGTCTGTCAAACACCCGAAACCTGCCCCCGACATGGTACTACACATTCTGAACATAACAGACACTTCGCCTTCGGAGGCTCTTGTCATAGGCGATGCCACATACGATATATTGATGGGTAAAAGAGCGGCATGCCGTACCTGTGCCACAATCTACGGGAACCACACCCGTGAACAACTACTCGAAATGGCTCCGGACTTTATTATCGATGATTTCCGGCAAATAAAAAAGTTGATTGATGAATTATGTACGATATAAGGAAAAATCTACTTGCAAAACCCCTCTAAGGAAGGTAAAACTCTATAAGTCTTTGCAATGAACGTTGGCATACGGGACAAAAATCCGGATGACTGTTAGTTCGCATTCGGCAATTGTAGGCCGGGCGGAATATTCCGTGTGCCGAATAACCTCCCCCTTCGTATACCCCGACGGGATATTTCTTCTTTTCCGTGACAGGGGTGGGCACGGGTGTGTATTCGTTGAGCAGATCTTCCCATTTCTCCGCAAAATTAATCCGTGTTGTTATGTTTTGTTCCCATGGTTCGATATTTAGCGGATATAAGTTGTTCATGATGTCATCTTCATAAAAATACTCGTCTGCCAATCCTCCGAAGCTATGTCCGAACTCATGTACTACCACCGGACGGAACAGCGGATGATGAGCAGTGGTCAGGGTATATGCGTTGTAAATTCCTCCACCTCCATACTCGTCAGTGTTTGCCAAGATGATGATATGCTCATAGGGGATACCTGCAAGCGCATTGTGTATCGACTTTACGGAACGGGTGGTAAGATATCTGTCGGAGTAGAATGTACTGAAGTGCGAACCGAAAGCTGTTCGTTTCCATTCCTTCAGGCGAGGTATACTTACCCCACTATCTGCAGAGGGAGTGCTTACTGCCACTACATTGAAATGCTTTTTCAACTTACGGAAAGGTTCATGCTCAAAGATACTTTGAAAGGCAATCTCCGCATCCTGATAGAACATCTCCATTTCGGCGGCAGTGTATCCTTCGGCAAGAATCGCGATATCGATACATTTCTCAGAACTGCCATTCCGTAAAAGATATTTGTGCGGAACGGGAGGGAAGTTATTGAGGCTTTGAATCAGGATATCGTCCGGACGAATCACATGTTTCATGCGAGCCGTTATCTCACGTGCAGAGTTGAAAAGCACAACCTCCACTATGCTTGTTCTCAGAGGATAGGGAACGAGAAATGTGTTTTCAAAACTTCTGGTACAGTGTTTGGCCTCTTCCGTATCCAGCCACTCCTGAAACAGTGAGGAGAATGAGGTTGTGTAAATCTTTCGGTTACTTATCGAATCGTACATGATTATTTGCCCGTTGCCTTGAAGAGGCAGTTCCGAGAGACGTTGTCTTCTGCCCGCCCATCCGGTAAAAGAAGACAGATTGTCGAGTGAAATTTGCTGTCGTTCTTTATCCCCCTGAAATATATAATCTATGCGCAACGTGTTTTCTGAGAAAAAGTCGGTGTAATTCTGCCCGCATACCATTACCGATGTAAATACGGAAAACAATATCAATAAAATCTGTTTCATATATCTTAAATATCTGTGTATGGCAAATTTACGACATTTATCATTTGTGCGCAATTTCTTAATTATCGATTCAACCGATACTTATACATTCAGACTCTTCTGTTTGAGGAGAAGAGATGAGATTTTCTTCTTTAAAGAGAGATAAAAGTAATAAATTGTATTTTTATTGGAAATATTTTCGCTAACTTTGCATATACGATATTTCTAACCGGTATTTTTCACTCTTTGACATACTGTTTTCGTATACTTTTTTATCGGTGCTCCTTATTGCTTTTTCATCTTCATTAGAGAGAAACTCTTCCGGTGAGTTCCGAATCAAATTGGAATACACTTTCCGGAATATACTTTCCGAAAGCCGGGACCGATGGTGTGTAAAACAGGGTATGTGAAGTTAATTCAGTATAAATGCAAACCTAACAAAACAAGTAGAAAACTATATGGGACATCAACATCAATTGGATGCTTTAGACGAGCAGATTCTTAAATTAATTGCCGACAACGCACGTATTCCCTTTCTGGAAGTAGCAAGGGTATGTGGCGTATCGGGCGCAGCCATACACCAACGGATTCAGAAATTGACCAACATGGGTATTCTGAAAGGTTCGGAATATATAATCGATCCGGAGAAAATTGGCTATGAAACTTGTGCTTATATCGGAATATTCCTGAAAGATCCTTCTTCGTTCGAGATTGTAACGAAACAAATCAAGGAGATTCCCGAAATTGTAGAATGCCATTTTACCACCGGACAATACGATATGTTCATAAAGCTTTATGCTAAAAACAATCATCATTTGCTCAGTATTATTCACGACAAACTGCAACCCCTGGGATTGGCACGCACCGAAACTCTAATTTCTTTCCATGAAGCCATCAAACGCCAGATGCCTATCAATCTGGACAAGGAAGAGGAATAAACAGTTAAGTATATATAACGAACGTGGGTTCGATGTAAGGAAAAGAGTTTTCCACATCGAACCCACGTTCGTTATATGTTCCAACCTATGCGGTTTCGCTTATAGAGAATTGTCTTTCTCGTAATCTACAAAGGCATACGGATAGGGATGTTTTTCATCAATGGGGAAACTCTCTCTGCTTATTTCTTTCCATATCCCGGTATCCACGTGCGGAAAGAAAGCATCCGCTTTTTCTGCTTCGGCGTCTATTTCGGTCAGTCTCAGCCTGTGAGCCAACGGCATTGCCCGGCGATAAAGACTTTCTCCACCTATGATGTAAATCTCCTCTTCGGAGGAACAACTGTCCAGTGCATCCTCCAGTTCATGAAAGACTTCCACACCCGGAAATTCTATTTGAGAATTAGTTGTCAACACAAGGTTTCGCCGGTTCGGAAGTGGGCCGTTAGGTAAAGACTCAAACGTCTTCCGCCCCATGATAATAGTGTGTCCGGTGGTCAACGCTTTGAACCGTTTCAGGTCGTTGGGCAACCAAAACAATAGATGATTCTGAAACCCTATACCCAAATTACGATCTACGGCAGCAATTATATTAATCATGACATGATACTTATTAGATGTTTGTAGAGAATCCCCTTAAAACTACACCGCAACTTTACCGGGAATATGCGGATGAGGGTTGTAGTCCGTCAATTCAAAATCCTCGAAACGGAAGTCGAAGATTTCTTTTATCTCCGGATTTATCTTCATGTGCGGTAACGAACGCGGTTCGCGTGTACGTTGCAGATTCACCTGCTCCAAGTGATTGAGGTAGATGTGCGCATCGCCGAGTGTATGTATGAAATCTCCTGCACGGAGTTGTGTCACCTGCGCCATCATTTGCAGCAGCAGTGCATAGGATGCAATGTTGAAAGGAACACCGAGGAAGATATCGGCACTGCGTTGGTAGAGTTGCAAACTGAGCCGTCCGTCCGCTACGTAAAACTGGAAGAAAGCGTGACAGGGGGGCAGGTTCATATTGTCCAAATCGCCTACATTCCATGCGTTTACAATGATGCGTCGCGAGTCGGGATTCTTGCGGATAGCCTCCACCGCCTGACTGATCTGGTCGATATTGCCACCCCGGTAGTCAGGCCATGAGCGCCACTGATAGCCATATATGTGTCCCAAATCTCCATTGGCATCCGCCCATTCGTTCCAGATGCGCACACCGTTTTCTTGCAGGTATTTAACATTGGTATCTCCTTTGAGGAACCATAACAGCTCGTGTATGATGGATTTCAGATGCAATTTCTTGGTAGTAAGACAGGGAAATCCCTCTTCCAGATTGAAACGCATCTGGTGTCCGAAGATGCTGATAGTACCCGTACCGGTGCGGTCTTCCTTGCGTGTACCTTCTTTCAGCACACGGTCGAGTAACTCTAAATATTGTTTCATGATTTTGCCTCTTTCTTTTTAAAAAGCTGATTCGATTGCCCAAAGTTAGTCAAACTTCGGTATACAGTATAAAATCCACACGGAAAATACTCTTTTGTATTGGAACTACAAGAATGGTGTCAGCAGATTTCCCATCCAACCTACGCATTTTTTCCATGACGAGCGCTTCTTCCATATCTCTGGAGTCAGCAAGGTGCAGTTCTTCTTGTCTCGTTCAAACATCTGTGTAAGCTGCCCGGTGATGGCGGCATCAAAGATAAATGCATTCGTTTCGTAGTCGTAACGCAGACTGCGGCTGTTGAGGTTGGCGGTACCTATGGTACAGAAGCTACGGTCTATCATCATTATCTTGGAATGGTGGAATCCACTGTTGAACAGGTAGATGTTAGCCCCCTCCTTCATCAGTTGGTGTACGATATGGAACGAAGCCTCAGGGGTAAACGGAATGTCCGATACGGCGGGGATCATAATCTCCACTGTCACCCCCCTCTTAAGTGCACGTTTAATCGCGTTGCGTATAGAGCGGGTAGGCACAAAATAAGGATTCACTATCTGTATGCTGTTTTGCGCGGCATCAATCGAGGCGGCATAGGCATGACTGATTGAACGGGGAGTTTCGCGCGGGGTACGGTCTACTATGGCAACAGCCTCTCCGTTTTCCTTCAGTGAGTCCGCAAAAAACGGGAAATACTCGATACCTTCAATTTTCTCACCCGTCTCTTTCTCCCACATGCTTGTAAAGATGGTTTGCAGATAATGCACGGCATTTCCCTCGATACGCAGATGAATGTCGTGCCAATTACCCACCTTCCGGTTTCCGTATATGTAATAGTCGGCGATGTTCATCCCTCCCGTATAGCCCACTTTTCCGTCTATTACTACAATTTTCCGGTGGTCGCGGTGCATGGCATGGTTCAGGTAAGGGAACTTTATCGGGTCGAATTTTACAATTTCTATGCCGCGTGCCCGCAGCAATTTGATGTGCTTTTTCTTCAGCGGCTTATTGTTCGACCAATTGCCGAATGCATCGAACAGGGCACGTATCTTTACCCCTTCGGATGCTTTCTCGGCAAGTATGTCGAAAAGTACGTTGGCCAACGAATCGTTGCGGAAGTTGAAGTATTCCAAATGCACGTGATGACGGGCATGACGGATTTCTTCGAACAAGTCGTCGAATTTAGCCTTGCCGTCCATAAGCAATTTGCATTGGTTGTCCGTACTGATGGGTATTTGCCTTTGCCGCATATGTTCCATCACAATCGAATCGCTGCGATTTTCCTGTGCATAAAGGCTTGAACCAAGAATAAAGAATGAAAATGATATATAGAATATGATGCGATTCAAAACTTATTTCCGTTATATAGTTTTCCGATTGAGCGAGCAAAGATACGATATCTCGACCTAAATCAATTCTTTCCTCGAAAGATTTTTGAGCGTTAAATTATACCTTTCGCATTCCTCGGTTGCCATATTTCCCTTACCGGAGTGTAAATTCTTAGTAAAAAACATCTGCCATATAATAAAACTGCCTAACTTTAAGCCCTCGGGACATTGTGTCAACTGTCCCGGATTTGTTTTGGATGGATTTACCGGATTCGAATGATCAGGTTCTCATACGGACTTAATATTCAGATTGGTAAACTACTCTGTTTGCGTCGAATTCACATTGCTTAGATAACCGGTATGAAAAAACTTTCTTATATCCTTAATAGCGGGAAAAACCCTAAGTTCATCTATTATGCCGTAAACTATCTCAGACTGATAACACCCAAGTGTTTTTTCCGTTGGCGCTTAAAATATAAACTGCGCAACTGGGAGAAGCGCCCCGATGCCGATTATATCCGCCGGCGGGTGGATTACTACAATCGCCTTGGCGATAACTTTCCTGCATCTGTCCTGGAATCCCTCATCCCGTTGAGCCAACAGCGCATGTGCCGGCAGAAGGTTTACTATTTCGACACTTTCCAGTATACCCGTTGGTTCCCTCAATATTTGCGTTGGAGCCTGTGTCCAGGCGATGTGACTTACGTTCCGGATGCGCCTTCGGTGGTTAAAAGCCGTCCATTGCTTGAAGGTAATGAGAATTCCGTATTGATGAAGCTGGACAAAATACGCCATTTTATTTTTGTGAAAGACCGTAAAAGTTTTGCACAGAAAAAAGACATGGCTATTTTCCGCGGTAAAATAGGCGCTCCGGGAACACCCTCCTTTAAAGAAAACCGTTATCGCTTTCTGGAAATGTATTGGAATCATCCGATGTGCGATCTGGGTGAAATAAACAGCCGGTATGTAAACAAGGAGTGGAGGGTCGAGAAGATGACTATCTCTCAGCATCTGGACTATAAGTTTATCCTCGCGCTTGAAGGGAACGATGTGGCAAGTAATCTGAAATGGGTCATGTCATCCAATTCGCTCGCGGTGATGCCCCGTCCCACTTGTGAGACCTGGTTTATGGAGGGAGAGCTTATTCCCAATTATCATTATGTGGAAATCAAGCCTGATTTTTCCGACTTGGAAGAACGCCTTTCATTCTACATCGCCCATCCCGAAGAGGCTCTGCGCATCATCAGGAATGCCCATGAGTATGTGGCACAATTCAAAAACAAGCAGCGAGAAGAGCTGATCTCGCTGCTTGTTCTCAAAAAATATTTCGACAAGACGAATGCTTCCCGATAGGTTTCGCCCTACCCTTACGCGAGCGAGCAGATGCGGCGATAACCGAGAATCAGCAATACGACTACTGCGACAAAAAGCGCCTGCCAGTCTTGTTGAATGATGCCGATCTGTGCGGTTTGCACAAAGGTTTCACATAAGATACTTAGCATTTCTCTCCAGCCATCGAGTGCGAAGAAGAGCAGCAAAGCAAGGGATACTCCTCCCCAACTCCAAAGTTGCGCCAGTTTGTTGCTGCGACGATGGGGAATATGGCGCATGACACGTTGGCTGAATCCATTGTCAGCTATTTCCCGGCGATTCTTGTCGAAGAAATCCTTTAATATGATATCATTGGTTGATTCCGTCATAACCGTTTTGTTTTAGATAATTAGCCATTTTATCTTTAGCGCGTGCAAGATGGCTTTTTACGGTTCCTTCAGGGCATCCGGTAATATTCGCTATCTTGTCTATACGCAAATCTTCCATATAAAATAAGGTGATGCAAGTACGTTCGATTTCCTTGAGCGTCATCAGTGCACGATAGATGTCCATTTCCTTGCCGATATCTTTTTGCGTGGTATTCAGGTTGACGTCTATCTCTCTTGCATCTAAGTCGATTGTATCTTTCCGGGCACGAATGTAATCATAAAAAACATTATAGGCAATACGGTAGAGCCAAGTGGAGAAACTCGACAGGTTTTTGAAGGAGTTCAGACTGGTGTACGCCTTGATGAAAGTGTCTTGCGCCAAATCATCGCTAAGCTCTCCATCCCCGCAAGTGAGATGGAGAAAGAAGCGGCGTATGGGCGACTGGTATTTCCGTACCAGAGCGTCGAAGGCGCGGGTATTCTGAAACACCACCACTTGTGCAACGAGCGATATGTCATTGAGCTGCCCCATTTACTTTTTTTCCTTTTCATCGTTGCGTTGTGTACGGTAAATGATAATCTGCCCTATACCGGTACACATGATGAGCAGCCCGACACATCCGATGGCGAATCCTATCAATGCCCAAAGAAAAATGAATAGCCCGATACCTGAACATACGTTGCGTATACCTTTAATGTACATATCTTCTTTTTCTTTTTCAAAGAAATTCGCGGGAATCGTTTCTCCTCTGGCCAGAGCCTGCTCTACCAGTCTGTATTTCGCCTTTCGGTTTTTGTATCTAAAATAGAATACGATAAAGATTACCAATACCGGCAATCCAAATACGGATAAGATGCTGATGACGGCGATAAATGTTCCCATGTCCTGGGTAGATTCCCAATCCCAGTCCCACTCATCGTCGTGATCTTTCCACTCATCGATGCTTGTCTGGCTACCGGCATCATTGTCGTAGGTCGTGATACTGAACGTATCCGTGCTTACCTTGCCATTGATGTTAGTGTCTCGCAGTTCGATGAGGACCGTTTTTCCATTGATGCTGTCGTTCAGCGTAACGATTCTGTTTATGGCTTGTATCGATAGTCCGATTGCCAGTAAAACAAAGAAAAAGAGAATGATTCGTTTCATGCTAATTTATTTTTTAAATTGTTTTTTCTTGAAATCTTTCACATGTTAGACGGTAATGAATACCGGTAAAGTTGCAAAGAGAACTCTTTTTTTACACTTTTCCGCAACATTTTTCCCTTTTTCTCTGTTTCAATTATCCAACTCCCCCAATGAAGTACGTTTTGCATGGGTTATCGCATGAAATAGGTATTTTGAGATTTATGCATAAAAAACGCATGAATATGATTGCAGGGTGTTTATAAATCGTTTATCTTTGCATTAATATTCTTTGAAAAGTATTGAAACGGTTGCGAAACATACTTAAGTGGTTTCTTCCTCTGCTGTTTGTCGCCTATGTAGGAGGAATCACATTGTTCACCCACTCCCATGTGGTGAACGGTGTGATCATTGTTCACTCGCATCCTTTCAGCGGTGAGCACTCTCACACCGAAGTGGAGGTGGAAACAATCTTCTTTCTTTCCTCGTTTCTTACTTCTTCCATTCCCACCATTCTTTGTCTGGCTCCTTTTGCCGGGCTATTGTTGTGTATCCTAAGGGTATATTCCCTTACAGGTCCGCTTCAATTGCGCGTCATTAGCAGCGTGTCTTTGCGCGCCCCTCCCGCCTGCCTCCAGTAATGAGCGGTCAGGACAGAACCGGCAGTTCGATACAAGTCTATTGTACGTACCTCTTTTTGTTTCTTCGGTATTTGTCTCTAAAGAGAGCATCTGACGGCTTTTGCCTGTTGCTCTTTCCTTTTCCGCCTTTTGCCGGCAATCTTATCATCTCTTCTTCGACACCACTTGTGTGAGTTCGAGAAAAAATGCATCATAATGACATGCTTCGTATCATAGATGAGAGGCGTGCAAGCATGCTGTTGTTAAACGATTGGTGTTTTAGCCGAACCATACCCGTATGGTCCGGGAACCGTACAGGCGCGGTTAAGGAACCGTACCCGTGCGCTTCCCTTACTGTTTAGGCTACACATTAACAATCTGTATTACAGACGTTTGCAACAAGCCTAAATCTCTCTCTTGCGAAGCTATGCCAACAGATTTTATCTTCTATATATATACATTTAAATTTCATGAAAATGCAAAATAAGATAAGGAAATATATTCCGTTTTTAATGGGCATGCTGTGTGCATTGCTCCCATTCCATACGCTTCGGGCGGACGATATGAACAAACTGAACCATTCCGACGCCAATATTTTCGGGCATGTGCTCGACAAGAAAACACAGGAACACCTGCCTTATGTAAGTGTTGTCCTGAAGGGAACTGTAACAGGTACGATGACCGATGCCACGGGGCATTACTTCCTGAAGAATCTGCCCGAAGGCAATTTTGTGCTTGAAGTCAGCTATTTGGGGTATAAAACCGTTTCCCGCCACGTTACTCTCAGAAAAGGGAGGACGCTCGAAGAGAATTTCGAGTTGGAAGAGGATGCCGTGGCGCTGGATGGCGTGGTGGTTTCCGCCAATCGTAATGAGACCAAGAGGCGTTTGGCCCCTACGCTTGTCAATGTATTGGACTCCAAGCTGTTCGAATACACCCAGTCTACCGACCTGTCGCAGGGACTGAAATTCCAACCCGGGGTGCGGGTGGAGACGAACTGCCAGAACTGCGGTTTCACGCAAGTGCGCATCAATGGCATGGACGGTCCTTACTCGCAGATATTGATAGATTCCCGCCCGGTGTTCAGCGCTTTGGCGGGAGTGTATGGGTTGGAACAGATTCCCGCCAACATGATTGAACGCGTGGAGGTGATGCGCGGAGGAGGGTCGGCACTGTTCGGCTCGTCCGCCATCGCGGGTACCATCAACATCATCACGAAAGAACCGATGAGCAACTCCGCCGGAATCTCTCATGAAATACGAGGAATCGGAGGAGTGCACACCTTTGAGAACACAACGGGCTTCAACGCCTCGCTTGTCTCCGACAATCACAAGATGGGGATTACCTTCTTCGGACAGGTACGACACCGTTCGGGGTACGACAGCGATAAGGATGGATACACTGAAATTCCTGTTCTGGACGGTCGCACCATCGGCTTCCAGTCTTTTTTGAAGCCGACCCACTATTCTAAAGTCACAGCCGAGTATCACAATACGAACGAATTCCGCCGTGGAGGCGATTTATTGAAAAACCAACCTCACAATGCCCATGTAGCCGAACAACTTGAACATACCAACCACTTGGGTAGCTTGAAGTACGACTTATTCAGCCCTAACGGTAAGCATCGTTTCAACGCCTACGCCTCGTTCATGAAGGTAGACCGGAAAAGTTACTACGGTGGAGGGGAACAGCTTGTTTCCGAAATTATGGAGAAAGGCAAAAGTAACATCGAAAAGGAGCGCGAAGCTTTTGTGGAAAACCTCAGGAAGCAGAACCCCGCCATCTCGGAAGAAGAGATTCAGCGGAAAATTATGGAAGATTTTTCTTCGCAAGTGAATAATGGGCTGACCAACGAACAAATGCTGGAGTTGGATAAACGACTTGCCTCGTACGGACGAACGGACGGCATGACCTATATGCTGGGGGCACAGTATGCCTACGACATGGACAGACTCTTGTTCATGCCTTCGCAACTTACGCTTGGGGTGGAGTATGCCAACGATAAACTGAACGACATGAGCGGCTATCGACCGAAACCCATCTCGCAAAGAGTGCATACCCAAAGCGCATTCTTCCAGAACGAATGGAAAAACGACCGTTGGAGTATTCTTTTAGGAGCACGTATGGACAAGCACTCGATGATTGACCGCCTCATCCTCAGCCCTCGCGCCAATGTGCGTTTCAATCCGCTGAGTGACTTCAGTCTCCGCTTGAGTTACAGCAAAGGCTTCCGGGCACCGCAAATTTTTGACGAAGATCTGCACGTGGATAATGCCGGAGGCGAGTTGATTATCTCCGAATTCGACCCGAATCTGAAAGAAGAAACATCGCATAGCGTCAGCACGTCGGTAGACTGGTATCACCGATTCGGCACCTGGCAGTTGAATCTGCTCGCCGAAGGTTTCTACACAAGGTTGGAAGACGCTTTCAGTTCCACGCAGGAGAGCGTCTTGAATCAAGGAAGGCAATATATCCGCAAGTACCGGCTCAACTCCGAGGGAGCAAAAGTCTACGGAGCCACTCTGGAAGCCAAGTTGGCCTATCTCAATCTTTTTCAACTTCAAGGCGGAGCCACTCTGCAGCGAAGCATGTGGAATAAAAAACAACGCTGGAACGACGACGATACTTACGAAACCCGCCGTATGTATCGCACACCCGGCTTTTACGCTTACTTCGTGGCAACAACGAACCTCTCCAAACGAATGACTTTCTCTCTTTCGGGAAACTACACCGGTGCCATGCTCGTAGGGCATGAGATTCCTACGGAAGAGGATGGCACACTGTCCATGTTCAACAACAAGCCCGCAGCTACCGTTCATGCCGACCGCTTACAACACGGCGAAGGACAGACAGCAACCACTTACGGAGCACGTACTTTCCAAACTCCCTCTTTCTTTGAAATGGGTTGCAAGCTGGCCTACAACTTCAAGTTCTACAAGATGTATAACATGCAACTCTATGCAGGTGTGCAGAATATCTTCAACTCCTATCAAGACGACTTCGATAAAGGTCCCGGACGCGACTCTGCCTACATCTATGGTCCCAGCGCGCCGCGTTCGTTCTTTGCCGGGCTGAAGATGAATTTCTAAACCTTAACGTCAACACACAGATAGAACCGACAAAACTCAATTGCTATCATTTCTTTATCCTCCTCCCCGGAACTTCTATGTAAAGAAGCTTTGGGGAGGATTTCTTTTTACTGCCGAAACATGTTCGTCATAAATACGCCCCCCGCTCGTTCCGCATTCGTGGGGTTCCGCTCTCTCATACAGGTCGGGAAGCACCCGCACGGTTCGAACGTCGTTTCCGTGCTATTCCCCGAATACGCTGTACGCATATCCCGGATCTACTTTCCGGACCCCAACCGGGGGAATATAACACGTACGGAACAAAAAACCGCTGCTTCCTCTATAAAAGAGGAAACAACGGTCCAACAAATTTTACAAACAACCACCAAACAGGCAACCAGTTCCTGTTCAGTTTTCCTTTCTATTGAGTTTTTCGCCTTATTCGACAGTGTGCTTCTTCCGACCCATCGTTTTATCAATCTTCTTTAAAAGAAATCTCTCGCCCCCTCCAATGGAGAAGAAAAATTACAAAGACTGCGAAAACGGCAACAAGATATAAAGAGCACTGCAACAAGCGGAAACAAATAGTTCAATACGTAATCATTCCTCCGTCTGATGCGCTTCAAAGTCTTTAATCAACTTATCCTGCACATCACTGGGCACCAGTTCGTAACTGGCAAACTTCATTATGAACGAAGCGCGTCCGCCGGTAAGTGAACTGAGCGAAGTGGAATAAGAAGACATTTCTTTGAGGGGAACCTTTGCTACAAGTTTTTCGTAACCAGATTCGCTACTCATTCCCATAATCATTGCTCTGCGTCCCTGCAAATCACCCATTACATCACCCATCTTATCGGAAGGGACAAAGACCTCAACATCATATATCGGCTCAAGAATCTTCGGTCCGGCATTCTTAAAGGCTTCGCTGAAAGCATTGCGACCCGCCAGCATGAATGAAATCTCATTGGAATCCACCGGGTGCATCTTTCCATCGTATACAATGACACGAACATCACGGGCATACGAACCGGTGAGCGGTCCTTGCTCCATGCGAGACATTATTCCTTTCAGAATCGCCGGCATAAAACGCGTATCGATGGCTCCTCCCACCACACTGTTGATAAACACCAGTTTTCCGCCCCATTCAAGGGTCACTTCTTCCGTACCCTTCACATTCATCTTAAACTCTTGTCCACCAAATTTATATACATCGGGAGCGGGCATACTTTCATAATAAGGTTCCACTATGAGATGTACCTCACCGAACTGCCCGGCTCCGCCGGACTGTTTCTTGTGGCGATAATCCGCACGTGCGGCTTTTGTAATTGTTTCGCGATAAGGAATGCGCGGTTCTTCGAACTTAACCGGCAATTTGTCATTATTCTCCAAACGCCACTTCAACGTACGCAGGTGGAATTCTCCCTGACCGTAAACTATAGTCTGGCGCAACTCTTTAGACTGTTCCACCACCCACGTAGGATCTTCTTCCCGCATACGATTAAGGAGCACCATCATCTTTTCCGTATCGGCTTCGTTCACCGGCTTAATGGCACGTGAATATTTGGAATTGGGATATTTAATAAAGTTGAAACGATTTTCAGCGCCTTTTCCGTTCAAGGTATTTCCTGTGTGTACATCCTTAAGTTTCACGGTACAACCTATATCACCCGCAACCATCTCTTCCACCTTGATGCGATTGGCACCCGCACAAGCATACATTTGCGCAATGCGTTCTTTGGAACCACGGTCTGCATTAGCTAAATCTTCGCCTTCGCGTACCCTGCCACTCATCACCTTGAAGTACTGTACATCGCCGATATGAGGTTCAACAGCGGTTTTGAAGAAATATAAAGAAGCCGGTCCGTTAGCATCCGGCACCACTACTTCACCACGTGTATTATGCACGGGAGGCATCTCATCCACAAAGGGAACCACATTACCCAGAAACTCCATCAAACGACGGACTCCCATGTCTTTACCCGCACATACGCAGAACACAGGAAACATGCCGCGCACAGCCAATCCTTTACGTATCCCTTCGCGCATTTCATCTTCGGTAAGAGAATCCTGCTCGAAAAATTTCTCCATCAAGGCTTCATCGTGTTCTGCCGCCGCTTCCACCAATGCTTTGTGCATTTCTGCCGCCTTTTCCATTTCCTCTGCCGGAATTTCTTCAATAGTAGGTTGTCCGCCTTCAGGACCCCATGAGTATTTCTTCATCAGCAACACATCAATCAGCGCATTGAAACCCGGTCCCGTTGCAAGCGGATACTGAACGGGAATTACTTTGGAACCATAAGCCGTTTTAAGTTGTTCCAACACCATATCATAATCGCACTTTTCGTGGTCGAGCTGATTGACCAGGAAGATAACCGGTTTACCCAGCTTTTCGGTATAGCGGAAATGATTTTGAGTCCCCACTTCAGGACCATATTGTCCGTTGAGCAACAACACGGCGGTATCTGTTACATTAAGAGCGGTAATAGCCGCGCCCACAAAGTCGTCACTTCCCGGACAATCTATGATGTTTAGTTTCTTACCGTTCCATTCCACATGGAAAACGGTGGAAAACACAGAATAGCCATACTCCTGTTCCACCGGAAAGTAATCGCTGACTGTATTCTTGGCAGTGATTCTGCCGCGACGTTTTATAATACCACTCTCAAAGAGCAGCGCTTCTGTGAGAGTGGTTTTACCCGAGCCGTCATTGCCAAGCAGAGCAATGTTCTTAATTTCATTTGTCTGATATACTTTCATGATAGATATTAAGATTAAAAGTGAATACTCCGGCATGATTTCCGCACACCGCTTATTTTTTTAGTGTGCCGCAAATTATAAATTAATCAAAAAACTAACAATATTTCATTCGTGTTACTAAACAATGTTCTGTAACACATGAAACAGCCTTATGCATCCGGCAGGAAGGCTGATTGCAAGAATATATCAGTTAAGATTCAACACACCCGCATCATACTTCCGGAATATTTGGGCGTATAGGTCAACACCGGTCATCTAAAAGAAAAGACACATACTCTCAGACACAAAGAATAACAGGGCTAAGTTTCAAAATATTACACATTCATTGCCTCATTCAAAGTTACAGACCGTCAATCACTCAATCCACAGATACCTGAAAAAATCCCCGCACGATGAACATAAGTATGCACCGTACGGGGAAGATATTCTTTCCGGAAATTTTCTTTTATCCGGAGGTCATCAAAAAAAATCTTTCTCAATCTACTTCCACGACATGGAACACGGGAGTCAGAATAAACGTAAACTCATAGTCGGCATAAGGCAAACGGTACGCAGGCAACGGCCAGGCTCTCCAACTGTTTATACACCCCAATCCCATCTGTGCCTTGTCTATACAGAGGTTGGTCAAGTCTGCCTCTTTCACTTCGGGAGAATGGCGTTGATCTTTTCCGCTACCGTCATCCAGCGATTCAATGGTATAATGCAATGCCGAAGCGGAAAATGGAGCTTCCGACACAATATGCAATCCGCATCCGGAGACGTCCAGTTGTTTCCACCAACGAACGTCTGTTTTTGTTCCTGTCTCCTGAGGACGGATATACGAATAGAACTGTTCAGCCACACGTTGGCGGTAAAGTCCTATATCAGCAGAGTGATTGCGATCGGCATAATTTTCAACCGGACCCCGACCATAATATTCAATCCTGTCGAATGAGCGTGGCATCTGCACCTGCATTCCAAAACGGAACATCGGAGAAACCTCGGCTTGCGCATCCGCTTTCATGCATTGCGTCACTTTCACCGCTCCTTTATTATTGATAAGATATGTAAGTGTCAACTTTGCCGATACATTCTTCATATCATATTCCGCACGTACTACGATTTGCTCTCCAGCCGTATCCCAAGTGAGCGACTTCAAAGTCAGACCTGGATTCTTCCATACCGCAAACACCTTTTGCAGATTAGCGCCGTAGTCATTGTCGGTGGGTGCACGCCAAAAGTTCGGTTCCAACGAGGCGCCTTCGTTCAGCATCTCCGTCTTTCCCACGCGATAGCGGTTCAGATAACCTGTACGTTTGTTGAATTCCATACGGAAGTTTTCCCCCTGCACGATGAGATAAGTCCGGTCATTCTCGAACACTCCGGGCGAAACAAGCGGCACATTTGATGCAGACTCATTCGGTAATTCCATCGAAGGAGCCTTATAAGCATTCAGTACGAGCTGTGACTTCGCCACCACATGTCCCATAGGGAGCAACCCATCAGGGGATTTCAAACGATACGTCACATTCAACAGCCATTCCCGTTGTTTGCACGTCTTACCTATATCCAAACGCACGTTAGCAGTCTTCCCGGGAGGTACATCCAAGGTTTCCACCTTACCGCCACGTACCGCTTTACCATCTGCAAGCAACTTCCACTCAAGCGTATAGGCTGACAAGTCGCGGAAGAAGTTCTCGTTATAGATCGCCACCTCCCTTTGTACTGTATCGACAAGTGTAGTCCAGATGTTCTGATAGAAATATCCGACCTCATACATGTGAGGATTAGGAGTACGGTCGGGACTTATCAATCCATTGTTGCAAAAGTTGTTATCCGAAGCGTCGTAACGATTGAAGTCTCCTCCGTAGGCATATATCATCACTCCCTCCTTCCCTTTCCGGCGAATGGATTGGTCTACGAAATCCCAAATAAATCCTCCCTGCAAGTGCGGGTATTTGCGAATCAAATCCCAATATTCCTTGAATCCTCCCATCGAGTTGCCCATGGCATGCGCATACTCACACTGAATCATCGGTTTCGTCTGGTCGCTGCGCTGCGCATACTCTTCCATACGGCGATAGTCGTAATACATGGGGCAGTAGACGTCGGTAAATTCATTACCATGCGCCTGTTCGTATTGAACAGGGCGAGTAACGTCTTCGGACTTTATCCACCGGTAAGCCGCTTCAAAATTAGGTCCGAAGCCCGCTTCATTTCCAAGCGACCAGAAGATGATACTCGGATGGTTGAATCCGCGTTGCACATTCCGCTGATTACGCTCCATATGCGCCTTGGCATACGCTGCATTTTTAGCCAGCGTTTTCTCCTCATAACCCATACCGTGCGATTCCACATTGGCTTCAGCCACCACATAAAGTCCATGTTCATCGCATAATTCATACCAGAGGTTGTCATCGGGATAATGACAAGTACGCACTGCGTTAACATTGAACTTCTTCATCAGTTGTATGTCCTGTATCATCCGTCCGGGAGATACCACATATCCTCCGTCCGGATCCATCTCATGGCGGTTAACACCTTTGAAAAGAACAGGTTGCCCATTTACCAGCACAAGTCCGTTTTTCTGCTCTATCTTACGGAAGCCCACTTTGACGGGGATAATCTCTTTTCCTCCCTGCAATGAGGCGCGAAGCGTATATAAATAAGGTGTCTCCGCCGTCCATTTCTTAGGGTTCTCCACATTCAAGGTTATGCTTCCCGCGGTTTTCGCCGCAGCCACTTGTTCTCCGTTGGCATCCAGAAGTTCCAGATTCACCATTCCCCCCCCTTTCATGGTCAGTTGTACATTCAACGAGGCGTTCCGGTAATCCGCATCCAAATCCGGAATCACACGAATATCTTCGATACGTTTCTTTTCACGAGCATAAAGATAACAATCGCGTCCTACACCACTGAAACGAAAGAAATCCTGATCTTCCAGATATGTACCATCGCACCAACGGAACACCTGAAAGGCTATGAGATTCTCTTCACCCGGTTTCAGATAGGGAGTAAGGTCGAATTCGGCTTCCAGCTTGCTGTCTTCGCTGTAACCGACGTACCGTCCGTTGACCCACAGATACATATTCGATGTCACCGAACCGAAGTGCGCCACGATGTCCTTGCCTTTCCACGAAGCGGGAATCACCACCTTACGCCGATAGGAACCCACGTGATTATTCTCTGTAGGTACTATGGGAGGATTATTTTCAAACTGGTTGCGCCAAGCATAACCCACATTTACATAAACAGGATCGCCATAGCCGTTCAGTTCCCAGATTCCCGGTACGGAAATACAATCCCAACCGCCATCGTTAAACGACGTTTTCCAGAAGTCTGCCGGACGCCGATCGGCATCCTTCACCCAAAAGAACTTCCAACTTCCGTTCAGTGTCATGTAGTTCAACGACGCTTTCTTGTCTCCCCGCATTGCTTTTTCCACCGATTCATAAGCAAAGTAGTTGGTATGCATCGGTGCACGGTTCACCGCATTGATGTTGGGGTCGAGCCATTCCCTGAACGACTGCGCGCTCGACACAACGGGCAAAAGGGCCAACAGTCCGGTAACGAAATGTTTCTTCTTCATGATAATCAGAGTGTTTATATGCAACAAACAGGCTTTCTGAAAACGATGCGCCTGCGTTGTCAGGATAAAGGTTATAAAAACTATATATATTATAAGGTATAATCAATAAGATAGCGGTCTGATGCTTTACTCATCCGTATCGTTTACAAAGACGGCTCCGCCCTTCGGAGAAAGCGCAAATGAAAACATTCCTCCGGCGGGTATCCGCTTCGGCTCCATACCCGGTTGTCCGTTCTTTGCATCATAATAATAGAATATGCGTTCCCCCGGCGGCATAGGAAGATTCAATTTAAGTTTCAATGTCTCTTGGGTCGCATTTACGGCAGCCACATACCACACGGTTCCTTTTCTGCGGGCAAGTACCACATACTTTCCGGGATAACCGTCGATAAAACGAGTCTCATCCCATGTGGTGGGAACCCGTTTCATAAAGTCGACGCATAGTTGCGGCGCATCCTTCAGATTGTTCGGTGCCAAAGCAAAATTCTGTATGGGGTTTTGAAACAAAACGGCGGTAGCGAGTTGAAACACGTCTGTCGTACGGCGTACACTTCCGCCGTCGTTACCACGGTTCAGACGTCTGTTGAGAAACACCCCACCGTATTCCATGCATCCCACCGCATTACGAATAAAAGGATGCAAGCAGGCGTTGAAAGCCTCCTCATCGCATGAATGCTGGTTAAAGACCATATTCTCCGATGCCAACACCGCTTCGCTTCCCACATAATTAGGATACATCCGTTCCCATCCTCTAGGCAAGGTGCAGCCATGGAATATCACCATCAGTCCATGGTCATCGGCATCACTCAATATCTCTTCGTACAGGCGCATGGTTTCCTGCTTGTCGCCAGCGAAAAAATCCACTTTAATACCTTTTACCCCCAAAGATTGCAGCCACTTCATTTCACGTTTACGAACAATGGAATTATCCATCAGGTTGACAGGCCCTTGTTCTATGTCATTCCAATAGCCGCTCGAACTGTACCACAGGAAGACGTCTACTCCCTTGGCGTGAGCATAGCGTATCAACTCTTCGATGCGGCTGCGTCCGATGCGTGTATCCCACCAGTTATCCACCAACACATACTCATAGCCCATGGCAGAAGCCAAATCTACATAATGCACCTGATCTTCATAGTTAATGCTTCCGTCCTGCCACAAAATCCAACTCCACGTTCCCTTTCCCATACGGTAGTTGTGCCGGGTAAGGTAACGAGGTTCCACTACATCCCAAGGTACGGTAGTCTCCACTACAGGTTTCAGCGATTCTCCCACTGTGATTGTGCGCCAAGGCGTACTACCCGGCAATGCGAAAGCAGGGGCTACGGTACCATTCCCATTGTTCTCTTCCGGCATGGGGAAAGCAAGCGAATAAAGTCCATCCTCCGCATCACTCAAGCGAGAAGCACAGTAGCGGCTGTCTACTCCCGTTTCGCTGACCAGCACCCAACCCTTCTCCCCTATCCTGAACAGGCAGGGAAAGGTGTAGCCATGACCGTACTGCGAACGCGCACTCATCGGCGCATCCGCCTTGTACTCCTCTTCATAGCTGGGTTTGGTCCGTTTCCATCCTATCATGGCGTCGCTCTGTGGGGTGAGAAACGTTGTGGTTCCGGCGGGAAAACGAAAGCCGGTCCGCTCTCTGTTCACGGTCACGCTGCCCCACGTTCCTTCCCTGAACAACTTATAGCGAAAAGCCACATCATTATTGCTCAAACGAAAAGTGACGTCCATCCGCTGCCCGCCCGCATTGAAGAAAGAACAATTCAGCTGCCGTGCACGGTAGTGTATCTGTGAGACCTTGATACGGGTCTGGGTATATACCGTATCTATTTCGGACTGCTCATACCCTGCAAGACGCATTCCCTCTATCCAGTTTCCGATATTGGTTTCGAGCCCCAAGGGAGATGGCTCCAGCATTTGCTTCCCTTTATAGTCGAGCCGATAATACACCTCCCCACCGGCGGTGCAGGATACTGTCAGTTGCAGATTATTGTCAGGACTGTTCAGCGTTACTCTCTCCGCCATAAGCGAACCAATGCCCATAACGTATGCCGCAAGCATGGCGGCAAGTTTTTTTCTCATAGTATTTATGGTAAAAAAGATGAAGGTTTGCGCATAAAGCGCGGAGTTTGCGACAAATATAGGGAAAAACTCCATAAAGAGGCTTCTTCTACACGCTAAAAGCTTACTTTTGCACACAACATTCTACGCGATATGGCAGGCATTTACATTCACGTTCCGTTTTGCAAAACGAAATGTATCTATTGCGACTTCTACTCCTCCACCCGGCGGGAGTTACAATCCCGCTACGTCCGTTCGCTCTGCCGGGAACTCGCCGAGCGGAAGGATTACTTGAAAAGAGAAGCGGTACGGACGGTTTATTTCGGAGGCGGGACTCCTTCGTTGCTTCCCGCGGAAGACTTTCACAGGATATTTGACGTCATCGAACAGAACTATGGTCTTACGTATACCGAAGAGATTACGCTTGAGGCGAATCCGGACGACTTGACCGAGGATTATCTGCAATCATTGCGCAACTTGCCCCTGAATCGGATCAGCATCGGCATACAAACATTCAACAACGAGCTTCTGCGCTTACTGAGGCGCCGGCACGATGCCCGGCAAGCCATTGAAGCGGTGGACAGATGTCGACGGGCGGGGTTCGACAACATCAGCATCGACCTTATGTACGGACTACCCGGAGAAACCGATGCCGACTGGGAAAAGGATTTGCAACAAGCCATCAGCCTCGGGGTGGAGCACATATCCGCCTATCATCTTACGTATGAAGAACAGACCCCCATCCACCGGATGTTGCAACAAAAACAGGTGACGGCTGTGGAGGAGGAAAGCAGTCTGCGTTTTTTCACCGTACTGATGGATAGTCTGACCGATGCAGGATACGAGCATTACGAAATTTCCAACTTCTGCAAGCCCGGCAGACATTCGCGCCACAACAGTTCCTACTGGCAGAGCATTCCGTATCTGGGGTGCGGTCCTTCCGCACACTCTTTCGACGGAGAATCGCGTAGTTGGAACACTTCGTCGCTCACCCGCTACGTAACGTCCGTGGAACGGGGTATGCGTCTGCATGAAACCGAGTTACCGGACAAAACCACGCGTTACAATGAGTTCATCATCACAGGTCTCCGTACGAGCCTGGGAATATCGGTCGATGAGGTGGAGCTTCGTTTCGGGAGCGGCTTCCGGACATACTGCCTCGAACAAGCCGAACCGTACCTCCGCACGGAGCATCTTTCTCTGTCAGGCAACCGCCTGCGGCTGACCCGGAAGGGTATCTTCGTTTCCGACGGAATTATGAGTGATTTACTTTATGTAGAATGAAAAGTATATCTTTGCGGCACTTAATACCCCCATGCCATGACCGAGCAAGAAGTCAGAAGATACCTCCGGAAAATGAGCGAACAAGACTCCCAGTCCGCCTTCCGGGATTTTTATGAACTGACGTACGACCGCCTGTTTCGGATAGCCTACTATTTCACCCTTCGGGAGGAGTGGGCGCAGGAAATCGTGCTCGATGTATTTCTGAAACTCTGGCAACAGCGCGACCGCCTGCCCGAAATACGAAACATCGAAGATTACTGTTTCGTACTGGTCAAAAACACTGCGCTCAACTATATCGAGAAAGAAAAAAAGGACTTCCGCCCTTTGAGCCCCGACACCATCGGCGAACCAGCCGAACTTGCAGACTCACCGGAAGACGACCTGATAGGCGAAGAACTTTTCGCCCGTTATGTGAAAGCTCTCGACAGGCTCCCCGAACGCTGTCGAGAAGTGTTTATCCGCTTGCGCGAGGAGAAGCAGACCTACTCCCAGGTAGCGGAGGATTTAGGCATCAGCGTGAAAACCGTGGATGCGCAATTGCAAAAAGCGCTGAGCCGCCTCAAAGAAATGTTACTCTGAGCGACAGCCACATTCATCGCCTCTGTTTCTCATACCTGAACGAAGTTCAAAAGTTTTTTTCTCTTCTGTTCCCGCCCTTTCCACCATATGTTCGATACAATCCCCCGAAAGACTACGAAATGGCAAGAATCCCAACGGATTAAACAACTGATATATAAATAGTTAATAAACACCGAAGGAGCTTGTCATACAGTGCCTGTCCGGTACCCGAACCGCACCTGTCTGGTTCGGGTACCGGACAAATACTATTCTCCCGCCATACGGGTTGTGTAAAGTCAGAAGATTCATATCGCAGGAGAAAGAGACGCCCGTCATATCGTAACATTACATATCCACCAACCCAAACGTTACACGCATCGAATCGGCACTTTGGGGCTTTCCGACAGAAAAAAGCAAGAAAATCATTCATTCGTATAGGGAATTTCTCCGGAACACCTGTCTTTATAAGAAAGCATCTACTATAAACCGGTATAAATCATGGCGGAAGAATTTGAAAAAATACTCGAAAAACTTGTTGCCTCCACCCGCTCCCCCAAAGGAAGATTCTCCCGGGAAGAGAGCTGGAAGATACTTGAAAGCAGGCTTTACAGACTGCGTAACCGCAGATTGCCGCTGCGTCTGATGCAAGTGGCAGCAGCAGCCGTATGTTGCGTGCTGGGATGGTGGACCTACGAATGGTTGGCTCCCGTTCCGCAGGTAACCGTCAGCACGCTTGCCGAAACGCGCACCGTAAACCTGCCGGATGACAGCAAAGTGCTGCTGAACCGCTATTCGTCGTTGACCTATCCAAAACGTTTCGACACCAAAGAGCGTAAGGTATATCTACAAGGAGAAGGCTACTTCGAGGTAAGCAAACAGGCTCGCAAACCTTTTAAGGTGGAAACGGAAGCTGTGATGGTGCAGGTGCTCGGTACGCACTTCAACATAACGGCGTATGCATCGGACCCGAAAGTCAGAACAACCTTGCTGGAAGGTTCGGTGGCGGTAAGTCTCATACATGACGAACGGCAGACTCTGACACTATCGCCCAATGAAAGCGCCGTCTACGACAAGATTGCAGGCAGCCTGACCCTGCACACCCTGCCTGATGCGCAAGAGGAGATTGCGTGGCAGAGCGGCAAACTGCAATTCAAGAACGTTCCGTTGCAGGAAATCGCACAGAGGCTTTCCAACATTTTCCGAACGGAAATCCGCATCGAGAATCCCCGGCTGATGAGATATCGCATGACAGCCTCCTTCTCCGGAGACGAGACATTGGAAGAAATACTCGCCTTGCTTTGTCGTAATCAACAATTCGATTATAAACAAACCGAATCAATCATAACAATCATACCCAAATTAAACACAGAATGAAAACGACGCACTGCTCTTCTTTCCTCGCCGGAAAAATACTTCTGGCGGGAATGATTCTCTTAAACACATATCAACTACACGGCACCGCAGCAAACGCCATGTATATGCACACTTCACAGACAATACCGGAAACAAAGACACAAATCAGCATAAATGTCCGTAATTGCACCTTGGAAGATTTTGTGAAGGAGGTCGAACGGACCACGGGCTATGCTTTCATTTATGGAGAAGAGATTCGCATCAACGGACGAATCACACTCTCCATCCGCAACCGGAGTCTCATTTATCTGTTGCAGAAGGCTTTCGAAAACCAACCGGTAGATTTTGAGATTTCCGGAAAACACATTCTATTGCACAAGCGGCGACTGCCGCAGAAAACCGGAAGCCGTAAGTTCACCATCAGCGGATACGTAACGGACGGGGCGTCTTCCGAGACGCTGATTGGTGCGAACGTGCTCGATAAACGTCAGCAAACAGGCACAGCCACCAATCCTTTCGGTTTCTACACACTTACGCTTCCCGAAGGCGAAGTGGAACTGTCGTTCTCATACCTCGGGTACGAAACCCGGCATAGCAGCTTCCGGCTTGCCGGAGACACCACGATGAACATCCGCCTCAACAGCAACAACCAACTGGCGGAGGTAGTCATCGTCTCTGCCAAGAAAGAAGCCGGAGTCCGCTCCACAGCCATGGGTTCACACGAGATTCCCATGGCACAGATACAGCACACACCCGCCATATTGGGCGAAGCCGACGTACTGAAAACCATCCAGCTTATGCCCGGTGTGCAAGCAGGAGTGGAAGGATTCTCCGGCTTGTATGTACGGGGCGGGGGTCCCGACCAGAATCTGGTGTTGCTGGACGGTATCCCGGTGTACAATGCCGACCACATGTTCGGCATTTTCTCAATCTTTACACCCGAAGCGGTCAAGAAGGTGACACTGTTCAAGAGCTCCTTCCCCGCCCGCTACGGAGGCAGGCTTTCCTCCATCGTGGACGTACGCACGAACGACGGCGACCAAAAACGTTATCATGGTACCATCAGTCTCGGAACCCTCACAAGCAAACTGCATCTGGAGGGCCCCATCAGCAAGGAACGTACGTCTTTCAGCCTCAGTGCACGCACCACCCACACCCTGCCCGTCGAAGCAGTACTCAAGAAGAAAGAAGAAACCTTCAACTACTACTTCTACGACCTGAACGCCAAGATAAGTCATCGTTTCAATCACCGGAACCGCATCTTTCTGAGCGTCTATCAGGGGAGAGACCAATACAAATATCAGACTAAAGGAACAATGTCCTACCACAATGACAATATGGAAATGTCGCAGTACAAACATTCGGACAAGAACAATATCAACTGGGGAAACACTATCATAGCAGGACGCTGGAACCACATATTCAATAGCAAACTCTTCGGCAATACGAGCGTGGCTTACAACAGTTACCGTATGTTGATAAACGGCAAAATCGACGAAGAGCGCAGGCGGAACAATCGCACACACTCCTTTCAGTACGATTTCTCATACCGTTCGGGCATAGAGGATTGGAGTTTCCAGACCGATTTCGACTACACACCCAATCCGATGAACGACATCAGATTCGGATTGAAATACACCCGGCATCGCTTCACTCCCGAGACCACGAGTTCCCGGATAAGAGAGAAGGAAAACGGTTCCGTGTCGCAAGATACACTGTACCGGGGAACCTCAAACGGTTACCTGACCGGACATGAGAGCACATTCTACCTGGAAGACAAGTTCGACATCGGAGAACGCCTTAGCGTGAATGCAGGTATTCATATTTCCCTGTTTCATACGCAGGGGAAAAACTATCTCTCCGCCCAACCCCGCGTATCGGCGCACTATAAATTCGGCAATGGTTTCTCTGTTAAATCAGCATACTCTCAAATGACTCAATACGTACACCTGCTCTCTTCCACCAGCATCTCCATGCCCACCGACCTTTGGGTACCGATTACCAAAAACATACGTCCCATGCATTCTCATCAATACTCCACCGGAATATATTACACAGGAATCCCGGGTTGGGAACTCTCATTAGAAACGTACTACAAGCAGATGAAGAATGTACTGGAATACCAAGACGGCGTATCTTTTCTGGGTAATTCAACCGATTGGGAAAAGAGAGTGGAGATGGGAACGGGACGTTCCATGGGAGTTGAATTCATGGCTCAGAAAAGTGTGGGAAGAACCACCGGATGGATTGCTTATACATTGGCAAAAAGCGACCGGCAATTCAAAGACGGAAGTATAAGTAACGGTCAACGCTTTCCCTACAAATACGACCGCAGACACAACGTCAGCATCTGCCTTAACCACCGCTTCAGCGACCGCATCGACATAGGAGCCACCTGGATATACAATACGGGGGGAGCAATTACCATCCCTCAGCAACAAACCGCCATTCTGAAACCCGACGGGACAATCGAAGAGACAGGCTATATAAGTCACCGGAACAACTATCGTCTGCCGGCGAGTCACCGGCTGAACATCGGCATCAATTTTCACAAAAAAGGGAAACGCGGCGTTCGCACGTGGAATATAAGTCTGTACAATGCATACAACGCTATGAACCCGACCATTGTATATGCCGAACGGAAATATCACTACGCGGGAAATTACCCGGACGGAAACGGCGGGATGCTGTACGTGCCTGAATCTGGAAGAACCGTTATCAAGAAGCTGACTCTGCTCCCGTGCATCCCCTCCGTTACCTACACCTTTAAATTCTGATGAACCCTTTAATGAAGAATATAATACAATGAAAAGAGAAAATACGATGAACAGGAAATACCGTTTATCATACCTTGCTTTAATCATATACACAAGTTTATTGCCGGTGATATCATGCGTAAACGAGCTACCCTACAATCCCGGAGAGACGGAACCCCAACTCATAATGAACGCGCTTCTGCAGGCTGACACAAACGAAAATTACGTGTATCTGCTGCTGAGCGGAACAAATCAGGTGGGACACGTAAACGAGGGAAGTGTAACGCTCTATGTCAACGGGGTAAAAACAGAAACTGCGGAAGAAATAAAGTCCAACGAAGCTGAATGGGAGGGAAAGTACATCCCCTCCATAATGCGCAGAAAGAAATTCCGCCTGAGCACACTTCTCAAACCGGGAGACACCGTACTGCTGGAGGCAGTGGCGGAACACGGCAAGTACCGTGCAACCGCCGAAGTAAAGGTGCCTGAACCCGTCGCACCTCCGAGAGTAGAGACCTCAACAGCACTTCTTCGGACAAACAACACATTGAGTAATCACCGTCTGTTCAGAATCACCTTACAGGACTTTCCGGACGAAGAAAACTATTACCGGCTGGAGATTCTGCACAAAATCACGATACGCACCCAGATAGACGGGCATGAAGAGGTCTACGTGACGGAGAGAAACGAATTGATAAACCGGGAAGATGTCATCCTTACAGACGGACATCCTCTAACGGGAAATGAAGACGTAGACGAGGGATTAACACCGCAGATAGCCAATAAATATAACATATTCCCGGACGACCGCTTTCGCAATGAAGCTGCCACCCTGAAGGTTTACACTCCCTTGTATAACGATGAGGGAGAATATTATCCGGAATCCGGCACCATTCATCAGAACGTAACGGCTACCGTGCGGATAACAAGCATCAGCAAGGAACAATACAAGTATTTCAGGGCATTAAACACGTTGGAGTCCGACGACTACGACGAAACCTTGATGGAGCCTGTTGCCATCCCCGACAATGTGACGGGAGGAATAGGACTGGTAGGCATCGCTTCGACAAGAGAAAGCGTAATAGAGTTTACAAACGAATAGCGCAAGAGCAATACCCGCTGCTGCATTATCTTCAAGATAATTCCTATTTTTGCTACGGATATGAAACATTTACTCTTAAGCCTTACCATATTCTGCGTCTTTTGCTCCTGTCGCACTTCACGAAGCATGCAGCGCGAACTCAATGAAATGCGTTCCAACCTCTACTACGAGCTCACTTCACCGGTATATACCGGTGAAGTAAAGAAAACCGTATATCTCGACTTCATCGACTATTCCAATACGGACTATTACAGTACCATCCGCCGCAAGGGTGGGTTCGTTGTTCCGTTAATACTGATTAACTATCAGCAAGACCGATTTCAAGCACACTTGGGCGAGCATTCTCTCAACTATCTGTACCGGGAGTTTCTTACAGAAGCTTTGCTGACCGAATGCAACAGCAGTACCTGCTTCCGGCTGAGGGAAAACAAAAAATCCGGCACACTCCCCGATTCTGTTTACAGACTTGAAGTAAAGGTGAGGGAAAACAAAACCCGGGCGGGAATACTGCTCTCGGAAACATTCCTTATCTGGTCCGACGACTTTTTCATGGATTTCACGGGAGCTTACGTTCACCCGGCACACACCACACTGAGCATCAGTGTGCGACTATCCGATGGAAAAGACTGTTTGTTGGATAAAACGTACCGTGTTGAACGTAAACATCCTCACCGGAGACGCTCGTATCCCGATTCTTACGCCGCCAACAGAGCTTGTCTCGATGATATGGCAGAAAGCCTTTCGTTCGCCACCAAAGAACTGGTAGAGGAAATAAGTCAGGAACTGCATCTGACTCTGTCGACCAGATGAGAGTGAGAATCCCATCGGTCTCCATTCTTCTTTTTCGTTTATCAAGCCAGTTTCCGCTCATATGCGGTAAAACTCGGCTTCTGCCTTTTTAATGCCACAATCGGAAGATAACTTCCATTAAGATTGTTTTTCAACAGCCAATCTATGAAATACCCCTCTTTTCCCCCAATAAACAAACAAAATCACACTTCATAATTTGACATATATCAATAAACATGCTTTAAAACATGTTTTTCTAACAGTTTTCTTTTATGTTATAAAACATATTCTTATCTTTGCAGTAGGTAAAAAGAAAAGCTTGCGTTAAGCTGTTTTCAATAGGTATTAGTTTTATTTTTCAGGGTTTGTTTGAGTTTCGCTCTGTTTCTCCTTTTAATAAGGAGTGTTTTCGAACATGTTTTATACCGGCCGTATATATCATACGACAAAAAATGGGAGGAACTGATAAAACTTAAGCAGTAAGGATTTAAGCAAACTCACAGATTGTTTTTTTAGGTATAACAAATTAAAGTAGGTATTATGAAACGTTTAGGATTAACATTAGTGGCAGCAGTCTGCCTGACTGCTACGACATTTGCAGCAGGAAATCAACCTACAACTGCAAAATGGGACGGTAACATCAACGTAAACAAATTGAGCAAGTATCTGAAACTCTCAGGTAATCAACGTGAAGAAGTTGCTAACATTTGTGAGTACTTCAACGAACAAATGGAACGCGCTGCTTCCTCTTCAGAAAAAAAGCAAGAGAAGTTGCTTCGCAACGCCATCTATGGTAATCTGAAGTTGATGAAGCAAACTTTGAACGAAAAACAGTACATAGATTATGCGAAAGTACTGAACGTAACGTTGCAGAACAAAGGAATCGAAGTGAAATAAACTCACTCCGATTTATTTAAGACACATCTTTTTTTATAATAGATAAAGTCAATAGAGATTATTCCGGAAAGTCAAACCGGAATAATCTTTTTTTATACTCTCATGCAGGTAGCAAACCCCGCTTGAGAGTATTCTTTCTAAATGAGGAAAACACAAAGGCGAAAAAAATAACACTACAATCAGAATAATTTCTGAACAGAATTCCATTCTATATGTATCTTATTCTATGCGGTATAGCTCGTTTATTTCTATTTTTGCCATACGAATAAAAACACCTGCTATGAAATACAAAGCACAAGCCTTATCAACCATCTTATTCTTGCTGACCTCGATTGTCTTAGCACAGCCTGACTACCGGCACAACGAGATGAGAAAAGAAAAACTTGGGAGAGGTGTCGTTGCCATCCGGGAATCCGCCGACACGGTAGCGGTGTCATGGAGATATCTCTCTTCCGATTCCTTATCCACATCGTTTCACATATATCGCAATGAGAAAAGAATAGCTGAGGTACCGGCCAATACAGGAACCTTTTACCGGGATTGCTACATTGGCAACGATGCCGCTACATACACCGTCAAGCCGGTGATAAACGGTAAAGTAACCGGAATGGTGGATGGGAGTTATACGCTTCCCGCACAAACTCCGTTGGGTTATATTCACATTCCGCTGGACAAACCAGACAATGACACAACACCGGTAGGAGATACATATCACTACATTCCGAACGATGCTTCCGTAGCCGATGTAGATGGAGACGGGGAATACGAAATCATCTTGAAATGGGAACCATCCAATGCACACGATAACTCGCACGACGGATACACCGGAAATGTGTACTTCGACTGTTACCGCCTGAACGGAGAAAAGTTGTGGCGTATCGATATGGGACATAATGTCCGTGCAGGTGCGCACTATACCCAGTTTATGGCTTTCGACCTTAATGGAGACAACAATGCCGAGGTGGTGATGAAAACCTCGGACGGAACGATAGACGGTAAGGGAAACGTGATAGGCGACGCATCCGCCGATTATCGTGAGTGCGGACAAATACGGGAAAGAACCCGCATGCCTGAAAGTACCGGCGACAGACAACAGACACGCGCCAAAGAAACACCTCTCAACCAAGGGCGCATCTTACATGGCAACGAATATCTTACGGTATTCAACGGACTTACCGGTGAAGCCATGCACACCATAGACTATGTACCGTCTCGTGGTGAGTTATCCACATGGGGAGATACCCGGGCCAACCGAAGCGACCGGTTCCTTGCCTGCGTAGCTTATCTGGACGGAATACATCCCAGCGTAGTCATGTGCCGGGGATATTATACCCGTACCGTACTGGCTGCTTTCGACTGGGACGGACAAAAGCTGACCCAACGTTGGATATTCGACAGTGACATGCCGGGCAACGAAGCATATGCGGGACAGGGCAATCATAACCTGCGCGTGGGCGATGTGGATGGCGACGGATGCGACGAGATTATTTATGGGTCATGTGCCATAGACCATGACGGAACAGGTCTGTACTCCACCGGCATGGGTCATGGAGATGCACTTCACCTCACCCGTTTCTCCCTATCGTTAAAAGGATTGCAGGTATGGGACTGCCATGAGAACAAGAAAGACGGTTCCAGCTTCCGTGACGCCTCTTCCGGAAATATTCTATTCCAAATAAAGGATAACCAAGACGTGGGACGTTGCATGGCAGCCGATATAGATGCACAAAATCCGGGATTGGAGATGTGGTCTATACGTTCGGGAGGAATAAGGAATATCTACGGAAAGGTGATAAACCCACAACCTGTGAGGCTTCCCATCAACATGGCAGTGTGGTGGGATGGAGATCTCCTTCGCGAACTGTTGGACAAGAACCGTATCAGTAAATACAACCCGCAGAACGGCGTATGCGAACCTTTGGTAACCTTCGAAGGAACCGTCTGGAACAACGGCACTAAATCCACCCCATGCCTGCAAGCCGATATTCTGGGAGACTGGCGCGAAGAAGTGTTACTCCGCACTCCGGATAACATTTCCCTTCGCCTGTATGTATCCACCACTCCTACCCGGTACCGTTTCCACACATTTCTGGAAGACCCCGTATATCGTATCAGTGTAGCTACCCAGAATGTCGCATACAATCAACCCACCCAACCAGGCTTCTACTTTGGAGCAGACCTGAAAGAAGGAATTTTCAGGGGATATAACTTCGATGAATAATGACCGGACATTAACCTGTAAAATCATAGAAAATCATGAAACGAGAAGCTTTTAAGATGTTCTTGAAGCCTGGCTTCGAGGAAGAATATGAGAAAAGACACGCAGCTATCTGGCCTGAGTTGCAAGCCTTATTGTCGGAAGGCGGCGTATACGATTACTCTATCTATTGGGACAAGGAAACCAATATTCTCTTTGCCTGCCAGAAGATAAAAAGGGAAACATCTTCACAAGAAATGGGAGATAATCCCATTGTACGAAAATGGTGGGACTACATGGCAGACATCATGGAGGTCAATCCGGACAATTCCCCGGTAACCGTTCCATTAGTCGAAGTTTTCCACATGGATTAAAAACTACCGGTAAACAAACTGCGTAACTTCCAAAGAAGAAAAAAAAGGGAAATCAAAAGTTGGAAGAAAAAGTCCTGTAAGAGAAAAAGAGTGCCCGGGAGATATTCTCCGCACTCTTTTTTTGTATTTTTGTTCCGACAGAAATTTAGAGATACAGTAACATGAAAAACTTTTTCTACCTACTTTTCCTCTCTTTCACACTTCTGAGCAGCCATGTATCGGCGTCAGTAGAAGTTCGCTCCACTCACATAACCACAGAAAACGGAATCACCAACAACTCCATTCGCTGCATCTATCAGGACAGTAAAGGCTTTATCTGGTTGGGGACAATGAACGGACTAAACAGATACGATGGCAATTCATTTGTGACCTTTCATCCGGAAGCAGGAGAAAAAATATCATTGGCAGACCATCGCATACGAAATCTGGAGGAAGATAAAAACGGTTTTCTTTGGATAACCACTTCGGCCGAACTGCATAGTTGTTATGACCTGAAACGGGAATGCTTCGTAGATTTCACCGGATGCGGAGAGCACAAGCAACCATACAGTCACCGGCTGATAGACCGGCAAGGGAATATCTGGCTGTGGCATAATGGGAACGGTTGTCGGAAAGTAACCTATGCTGACGGCAAATTTTCCTCAGTGGTATTCAAAGAAGAAAAACGAAACCTACCCTCAAACAACATCACATATATATTCGAAGACGAGAATGGCGCTATCTGGATAGGCAGTCAGCAGGGGGTATTCCGTATAGAGGGTGAGAAAGCCGTGATGATAGAGAATAATCACAACGCTTCCAGAATTGTTTCTACCGGCGACCGTATCTTCTTTCTCTCTTCCGACGGCAAGATTTCGATGAAACGCAAAGGAGAGGCGAGCAAATTCATAACCCGATTGGGCATACACGACGGACAATCCGAAACACTTGTTTACGGTGAACTTCGCCTGCAGAACGACTGGATTATATTCACCGACTCCGGCGGCTATGTATTCAACCTGCACACTCTTCAAATAAGCAGACAAGCGGAATTCAACATAGCCAAAGGATTGGTACAAACAGACAACCGCGGTAACTTTTGGGTACACAATCACACCGGAAAAGTATGGTACATCCATGCAATGAAACGAACCGTCAAGAGTTTCCAGCTCATGCCCACAGACCGGGTAAACTACATAGATGAAGAGCGATATCATATCGTACACGACTACCGTGACATTATCTGGATTTCCACATATGGAAACGGACTATTCGCTTACGACCTCAATACGGACAAGCTCCAACATTTCACATCCGACATCAAAGGATTCAGTCATATAACCTCCAACTTCCTACAATACATAATGGAAGACTCTACGGGCGGTATCTGGGTAAGTTCCGAATATACGGGTATTTCCCGCTTGTCTGTGTTGAACGAAGGAGCCGAACGTTTTTTCCCCGAAGACGAGTCGCTCTCCGATCGTTCGAATACCGTACGGATGCTGACACGTATGCCCGACAACACCATCTGGCTCGGTACGCGAAGAGGAGGTCTTTACATCTACGACCCACAGCCGAAAGTAAAAAAAAGCAGTCAGTATTTCGATTCTAATATCTATGCGGTAGCAGAAGATTCCGATAAAACCGTCTGGTTGGGAAGCAGAGTAAACGGACTGAACATCGGAGGAAAGTGGTACAGACATAAAACGGACGATCCATCTTCACTCTCTAACAACAACATCTTCACGCTTCACCGGGACAAGAAAAACCGAATGTGGGTAGGTACTTTTGGCGGAGGACTGAATCTGGCAGTGCCTCAACAGTCTCAAGGCACATACGTGTTCAGGCACTTTCTGAACAAGAACTACGGTGAACGTCAGATACGTGCAATAGAAGAGGATGACAACGGATACATCTGGGTGGGAACGAGTGCAGGGGTCTATGTATTCCACCCCGATTCTCTGATAAAGAATCCGGAGGATTACCGGGTTTACAGCTACAACAACGGTAAACTGAACAGCAACGAAATAAAGTGCATCCACCAAGACACCAAGGGGCGCATCTGGATAGGTACCTCCGGAAAAGGGTTCAGTATGTGTAAACCCAAAGGAGATTATCGGTGTCTGACCTTCAAACACTACAACGTAAATGACGGTCTGGTAAACAACATGGTACAGTCTATCGCAGAAGACAGGCAGGGTCACCTATGGATTGCCACCGAATACGGTATCTCACGTTTCAATCCCGATACGTACACTTTCGAGAACTTCTTCTTTTCCGCATCCGCATTGGGAAATGTGTACAGCGAAAACAGCAGTTGCACCAGTGAAGACGGTAAGTTACTGTTCGGTTCCAACCACGGACTGGTTGTCATCACACCCGAGAAAGTGATAAATACCTTTACCCGAACACCTGTCACTACATTGACAAACCTCCGTATCAATGGCATTACCGTGCGACCGGGAGATACTGACTCTCCTCTGGAACGCGCTCTAATATACACCGATGAAATCCGGCTGAAGCATTTCCAGAACTCTCTGGTAGTGGATTTCTCCACATTCGACTATACGACTTCCAACAAGACTCAATATTCTTACTTACTGGAAAACTACGATCAGGAATGGAGCACCCCTTCTCTCTTGAATTTCGCGGCCTACAAGAATCTTCCTCCCGGCAACTACACGCTACGCGTAAAGGCTTGCGGGAGCATGGGTATATGGAGTGAAGAAGAGACCTCTCTGAAAATCATAATCGAACCTCCTTTCTGGAAAACTACATGGGCTTTTTTACTCTATGCCATTCTGCTCGGCGCTGCGCTGTACATTACTTTTAAATTGATACATAACTTCAACACTCTTCAAAACCGGATACAGGTAGAAAAACAACTGACCGAATACAAACTGGTATTCTTCACCAACATCTCTCATGAGTTCCGGACTCCGCTCACCCTGATACAAGGAGCATTGGAACGCATGCAACGGGCAGAAAATATTCCGCAAGACATAGCATATTCGATGAAGATTATGGATAAGAGTACGGGGCGCATGCTGAGGCTCATCAACCAATTGCTGGAGTTCCGCAAGATGCAAAACAACAAGCTGGCACTTTCATTGGAAGAGACAGACGTCGTTGCATTTCTGTACGAGATATTCCTGAGTTTCAAGGATGCTGCCGAATCCAAGAACATGGACTTCAGGTATCTTCCGTCGGTACCCTCCCATAAGATGTTTATCGACAAAGGGAATCTGGATAAGGTGACCTACAATCTGCTGTCGAACGCTTTCAAATATACCCCGAGCGGCGGTAAAGTCATATTCACCGTAACAGTAAATGAGTCTCAGAAGCAACTGGTAATCTCCGTTGCCGACAACGGGTTCGGTATTCCGAAAGAGAAACGCGGGGAACTCTTCAAGCGGTTCATGCAAAGCAGTTTCTCAAGCAGCAGTGTGGGAGTGGGTCTGCATCTTACACACGAGCTGGTGTCCGTGCATAAGGGAGTGATAGCATACAACGAAAATCCCGGAGGAGGTTCCGTCTTTACGGTGACCTTGCCCCTGGATGCAGAGGTATATGACGAAAATGACTTCCTCGCCCCGTACCACACACAATTGGAGGAATCCCAAAGAAAGTATCCTGAAATATCCGCAAAAGAAGCAGGAACGGGAGAAGAAGAAACGTTTGAACCACCGACCTCTTTACGGCAAAAATACAAAGTACTAATTATAGAAGACGACAACGACGTACGCCAATTCCTTAAAGAAGAAATCGGGCAATACTTCGAAGTGGTAGATGAAAGCGACGGAGCTTCGGGGCTGGAACGTGCACGCACTTACGATGCCGACCTGATAATCTGCGATGTCCTGATGCCGGGGATGAATGGATTCGAAGTTACCCGCCGTCTAAAGAACGATTTCGATACAAGTCACATCCCCATCATTCTACTTACAGCCATGAGTTCACCCGATAGTCATCTGGAAGGTGTGGAAAGCGGCGCCGACGCTTACATTACCAAACCTTTCAAGCCAAGACTGCTCCTGGCTCGCGCTTTCAAGCTTATCGAACAGAGGGAAAAACTACGCAAGAAGTTCTCGAACGACCCCAAGATGCTTCGTCCCGCCATATCCAATTCGGAGAAAGACAAAGCGTTCGCCGACAAGTTGCAAGCCATAATGGACAGACACCTCGACAACCCCGAATTCACCATCGATGAGTTCGCCTCTATCATGGGACTGGGAAGAACGGTGTTCTACCGGAAAGTACGCGGTGTGACCGGCTATTCTCCCAATGAGTACATACGCATAGTCCGAATGAAGAAAGCCGCCGAGCTTTTGTTAGAGAATCGATACACTGTGGCTGAGGTTTCTTACAAAGTAGGCATCAACGACCCGTTCTACTTCAGCAAATGCTTCAAGCAGCAGTTTGGAGTTGCCCCTTCCGTATATTTGCGGGGAAAAGAATAAAGAGGCGGAATGTCAGAGATTCTTCATGCGCGGGAACGGCAAGTCAGGCAAGATTACCGGGAGGTCACTTCCCTGCCGGACTCAAATTACGAAAATCGTTGCCGGAGGGCGACTGGAACACGCGCAAATCGAACTCCGGGATGATGGCGAGCAGGTGGTCGAATACATCCGCCTGCAACCCCTCATACGGAATCCACTCTTTAATATTGGAGAAGAAGTAGAGTTCGAGAGGTATTCCATGGTCGGTGGGCTGCAACTGGCGCACCATGCAACTAAGTTCTTTATTGATATTGGGATGATTCTTTAAATAATTTGTCAGGTAAGCGCGAAAGACACCCAGATTCGTCTGCCGGCGACCGTTTACCAAGATGGAATTATCTATTCCGTGCTCTTGATTATACGCCTTAATCACTTCTTCCGTTTCATTTACATAGGATGCCAGAAGTTGAATCTTACGGTATTTTTCCAACATCTCGGGCGTACAAAAACGTACGCTGGTCATATCTATGTTGATGGAGCGTTTTACGCGTCTGCCACCACTCTCCTGCATGCCCCGCCAATTCTGAAAGGAGTCGCTCACCAGCAAGTAAGGAGGCACGGTGGTGATGGTATTATCCCAGTTTCTCACCTTCACGGTATTCAACGTCACTTCCGTCACTATACCGTCCGCACCGTACTTGGGCATGCTTATCCAGTCTCCCACCTTAAGCATTTGGTTGGCAGAAAGCTGTATGCCCGACACGAAACCCATGATACTGTCTTTGAACACCAGCATAAGAATGGCAGCTGACGCTCCCAACCCAGTGAGCAACACGATGGGCGAACGATTGATGAGCACACTCACCACCACGATTCCTCCAATAAAGAACAGAAACACCTGCGCTGTCTGCAACAATCCTTTCAGCGGATGATCCCTGAACTGCTCTTTCGCACTATACACCGAATAGACAGATGTAAGCAAGGCATTGAAGAAGAGGAGGAACATGACGATGATGTAAATCAGACAGAAACGTTGCGTCTGGATAAACAGTGTGGAGTTCGTGTCGGGGAATGCGACGGGTATGCACACGTATATGACAACAGGTGCCACCATCCGGCTCAGATTTACCAGCACTTTATGATTAAAGATTATATCGTCCCATGCTGCTTTGGTGTGAGCCACCATCTTCTTCACAACCTTGAGCAGGATAAACCGACAGACGGCATTTGCCAAATAAGCGATGATAAGTATGCCCGCAAAAGCAAACCATTCATCCAACTCGTCCGCCAAGGAGGGTGTGAAACCCAACTTTATGAGTTCCCCGCGAATATCTTGTACTATATCCATAAATGCTTCATTCTATTTTTCTCGATCAAAAAAATCAATCAGGTCGTTCCTCATCCACTGGTAGAGATAGAGGTTCTTATATCCGCTGTGTTTTTTCAACACCACATCCACGCTTGTCAGACTGTTCTCGTAACTCGTCAGTTCATTGCGAAATTGTTCTTTATGACATGCCAGGCGTTGAATTTCCTGTTCACGCTCTCTGCGAAGTATCGTACAGACGGGAACCAGGAGCCGCATCACCACAGCATCCATCAGGTGATGCCCCTGTATGTACAGGTAGGTGGTTTCGGGTGTCAAACCCAGCTTTTTCAGTTCCTCTCCCATCCGGTCTACCGGCTCGATGAAGCCGGGAAAACGTTTTTTCAGGATGGAAAGTTTCTCATCCACCGCACGCTTCACATCGCCCAGCATTTGTTCGGGATTACGCAGCGTCACATTCCGGATGCGTGTGCAGGCGTTGAAATCCGACATCGGAAAGGTATTCGTGTCATGTTTGCGGTAGAACCACACGTTCCACAGAAACAGCGGATAAGCAATACGTGAATACGCTTTCAGGAAAGCGGGAAAGTCTATAATAGAGCGGTCGTTCAGTGTGGCCTGCACACATACCTCGTGCAGGCTTTCCGCATAGCAGTGAAAACTTTCGATGGCGTATCCGTAGGTCTGAAACACGTAAGGATTGCTATTGATGTTCCTCGAAACCTTCGTTGCTCCCTGCAACAGAAAGTCATAGTCGCTGTCCACACAGGCTATCATACTTTTTCCCAACTTATCCACATTCAAGGCATTGAGCAACACCATCTTCTTGCCTTTGGAAAGAGAGGTGGCAGAGGGCAGCATCACCTGAAAGAAACGTTCTTCGTTTTCGAATTCCGAAAGCAGTGTGCGCCAAAAAGCCACATCGTCATAGCTTTCCACATATGCGACAATACGCCGTTTGGCTTTTCTGGGATAAAGTCTGGTCGCGGCATCAAAGTAGGCGGAGGTAAGATTATGTTTCAGAGAGGTAGCCACGTCAGTCTTTGTTGGTGATGAGGGTGGATATATCGCTCACTTCGGTCACGGCATCCAGCCATCCTTCCATAATCACGGCGGGAGAATGAGTGGTGAGAATCAGTTGTACGTTCGGATTCAGTTCCCTAATCATGGCTATGAGTTTCTGCTGCCACTCGATGTGAAGAGAAGCCTCCGGCTCATCCATAAAGAGTACGCAGTGCGTATTGTCCCTCACCAGCACCGTCAGCAAGATGATAAGCATTTGCTTCTCTCCCGATGAAAGTTTGCAAGGTTGCAGACGTTCGCCGTTCTGATAAAAAATAATCTCATTGCTCTTACGATCCAGCGTTTTGTTCGTGTAGCTGAAGAGTTCGTCCACCATATCCTGAAACCTCTTCTTGCACAAAGCCACCTCTCCCGCCTGCCTACGCTGTTCCTCGTCGCCGGAGAGAAGTTCAATCATCTTGTTGCCCATGTTCACCTGATAGTCCAGATACCTGCGTTGAAGCAGATAGAGCTGCCAATCCAGTTCGGACTTTATGTTCGGGTCTGCCATGCGGGCAGTGAAATCGCCCATCACCAAGGGGCGATCGTAGCTGCGTATCACATCGTACGGGATAAAGGTCGCATCTTCTCTATCGAACACCAGGCGCACATCGTCCGTCCGCCCGTTCTTCAATTCTCCCGTCATATGCTCCAAATAGTTTACGGAACGATTGAGGATGGTGGTCTTCCCCACCCCATTGATACCGGAAAGGATATTCACATCGGGACGCAAATTCCATTCTATGTCATATCGCCCCCACAAAGCGTGTATCTCGATGCGTCGAATGTAATTAGCCTGTTGTTCCATGGTCTCTTGCTTCTTTAATATACGATAAGCAAATATAGACATTCCGCAGAGAAATTCATTACCTTTGCATACAAAATACCCGCTGCCGCCGCACAATCCGGTTTCGTGCGATTGAGACACAGGCACGGTTCGGGAACAGCACAGGTATGGTTTGGGAACAACACGGGTACGGTTCGGAAACGACACGGGTGTCGTATGATACAAGAGAATATCCCCTCTGAACAGCCTGTTTATCAACACATTACACCCACCCGGATTTACAGTGGAAACCTAAGTCCGCCATTCCACAATACGTAATACGGGGAGAAGAGATATAAAACCGTCTGTCAAGCATATAGAAGAAAATACAGGAATCATGAACGATAAGTATCTGAAGGGACATCTGTTGGCCTTAACCGCCAATGTCATGTGGGGGCTGATGGCCCCTATCGGGAAGCAAGCTCTGGAAGTGTTCACCCCCTTGTCGCTCACCACTTTCCGTATGGTGGGCGCTGCGGCGGCTTTCTGGATGTTATCCTTGTTTCTTAAAGAGGAACACGTGGAGCCTAAAGATATGCTGCGACTCTTCTTCGCCGCGCTTTTTGCACTCATACTCAATCAGGGAATGTTCATTTTCGGGCTCTCGCTTACTTCGCCCATCAACGCCTCCATCGTAACCACCACACTTCCCATAGTGACAATGATAGTGGCAGCCGTCTACCTGCGTGAACCCATCACCAACCTGAAGGTGTCGGGCATATTCATCGGCGCCCTCGGAGCGCTCATACTCATCTTAAGCAGCCGCAGCACCTCTGCATCTTCGGGAAACATCTGGGGCGACTTGCTTTGCGTTGCCGCGCAGTTCAGTTTTTCCATCTACCTGTCGGTGTTCAAAGGGCTGACACAGCAATACTCCGCCGTCACCATCAACAAATGGATGTTCGTCTACGCATCGTTATGTTACATCCCCCTTTCTTATCAGGACATCAGTTGCATCGAATGGAGAAACATCCCCGTATCCACTCTTTGGCAAATGGGCTACGTGGTACTGGGAGGCACATTTGTGTCATACATCTGTCTCATGGGTGCGCAACGGATGCTGCGCCCCACCGTGGTAAGCATGTACAACTATATGCAACCCATCGTTGCCTCCACCGCTGCCATCGCCATGGGAGTAGGAGTATTCGGTTGGGAAAAGGCTGTCGCAATTCCATTCATCTTCACAGGAGTTTATCTCGTTACGCGAAGTAAATCGAGAAAAGACCTGGAAAAGGAACTGATGGAGAAAGGCTTGTAATTCACCGTGATAAGGCATGCACCGCCAATCGCATCATGGATACGCTTAGTGAGATGAGTATTTTATTTCAAATACAGTGAAATTTACATGATAGATTTCATAAATTTGCGACAGAGTGACATCGAATAAAGCACATACGGGGTTATCATGGCAGTGAGACGCAAACAGCTATGCGAACCTTACAGGACAAAAGAAGACTTAATATCGTCATGGATACAAGAAAAGCGCTTCCGTCAGGCAGCCTCATCGCAAGATATCTCCCCGCTGATTACAGCGACTCATATTCGAAGACCGTCACCTGCCGGCAACCGGTAACGACGGAGATGTTTTCCGAACTTGCGTTCGGGAAAACCGGGGCTAACCGGTGATATTGCTTCCCTGGCTGTTTATGATTCATGATTGCGAAGAGGAGATTCTGTTCCGGAAATGTCTGTCGGATATATGATGAAAGACTTGAAATATGACAATCTCATGGCAATGTTCGCCCCTTGCGGGATGAACTGTGCGGTTTGCCATAAGCATTGCCACACGACGAAGCCCCGGAAGCCCTGTGGAGGCTGCACGACTGAAAGCAAAGGAAAACCTGGACATTGCCGCAAATGTAAAATCAAGAACTGCGTGCAGACAAAGGGAGTAAGCCATTGCTACTTGTGCGGAGAATTCCCTTGCAAACTAATAAAGAACCTCGAAAGGAATTATAAACGCTATGATGAAAGCCTGATTGAAAACAGTGAAACTGTAAAGGAAAAGGGAATATCTTATTTTACGGAAGCGCACATCCGCAAACATACATGCACCGAATGCGGCGGCATCGTGTCATTGCACGACAAAGTCTGCACAGAGTGCGGAGCATCGTCCAAGAGGGATGAGCGATGAACGCCCACATGCCTGTATGATCAGAAACCGGCAGTATGGCTGACAATTTTAGTCTATGCTCGTTTCCAGAAATTCCAGAACCTTGGAATGAAACAGACCGAAGTCCCTGAGAGGACCTCTCGACCCTCCATGTTCCGCACCCTCTACGATCCACATCCTTTTCTTTGCAGGAAGCAATGAATATATCCTCTTACTCATCCAAACAGGAGAACGATCATCTTTCTCACCCACGATTAAGAAAGTAGACTTATTAAAATTAGGTGCCAAATAAAGAGGTTGCAGTTCTTCCGGGTAATCGGCAGGAACCACCAAATTACTCTCCTTTTTATTTAGCGATAGTTTGAGGATGGGAATGGCCTCGGCAAATGAGGTTATCAGACCTATGGCTACGAAGCCCCTGATGTTATCATACTTACTCGCCGCCGCCATAGAAAGATATGCCCCTGTCGACCATCCCCAAACGATTATCCGGGTAGTATCCACTTCAGCCTTTTGCTTCATCACTTCGCGTATAACAGCATCATAATCCAACAACAAATCGGTATAAACCATGTAATCGGGATTCATCTTCCATTCGCTGCTTTCCCCAAAGCCACGCCAGTCAAAAGTAACCACATTGTATCCTTTACTTGTGAAATATTGTGCATGATACAACTGTTGATAGGACATATTGCCTGCATCTCCATTAGCTATGATTATTACCGGTCGATGATTATTGTCAATGGTACGGTACGGTCGTCTGACCGGGTTCTCCCATGCAGCGTCCAACTCTTTTTCTGTAAGCATAGATTGTGCGGGGAAAAACCAAGTCTTGATCTTTAGTCCGTCCGAAGTCGTAACATCTAAATCTCTATAAATCAATCCCAATTTCTCCGGATAGAACCGATATTTTTTATCAGGTTTTATGGCAAAAGTTTCACTGCCCAGTAATCCGCCCAGGACACCCATAGCCAGTATGACAATTATTCGTCTCATCGTCTTTAATCCGTTATCATTCTACTTCATCTGTCTCTAACCTATACCACAAAGATATCATTAACATCAACAATGAAGCAACGAAGAACCAAGAAATCCTCTTATTCATCAACTCATCATTATTGATCCCGTACTCAAAAAAAGATAACTTCCGCACATAAAAATAGCGGCAAAACTATGTTTTGCCGCTATTTGCTAATAAATGCCTATCGCGATTTTACTTCACTTCCTCAAATATAAACGCTATTTTGTATCAGATATTTACAAACACACGTAAACGATAAGAGAATGTAAAAGAGGCTGTTAAACCAAACAAATATAGAAATCCCAAGTAAGGACTATTTTACGTTTTTATCACTAACTATGGTTCTTACCTCCCAAGAACCACCTCTATCTCCACCATTACGAACAATTATACCTTCAGCTTTTAGACGGTCAATGTGTTTTTGAATGGCACTTGGAGATATGCCAAGAGTTTCTGAGAGAACTTTTCTCGTTATACTTGGGTTGTCTTTTATAAGTTGAAGAATAGTGTCAATTGTTTTGCCAGTATCTTTCTGACCACCTTTCTGACCACCTTTCTGACCACCTTTCTGACCACCTTTCTGACCACCTACTTCATTATTATCTTCTGTATCATCGCTATTGCTGACATATACACCATCAATTCCAATAACATTAAATTTGGGTAATGTCAGAACAAAACTATCCCTTGGAGTTGAGAATGATGGATCCATTCCTTCAGTATAGCCTTCATGCTCTTTATAAGCGGAGACAATTTTTTTGAATCCTGAGCCACGGCGCTCCATGTATTTCAGTCTACTGAAAATATCAGCAAGAATAGGATTACGACGTCGAGATGCCATATTCAACACGTCAACATCCTTGATAGAACCGCCGTCCACAAGACCGCCAGGAGAAAAGATTTCAAGTCGGTCATCATACATATCTATATGTACTTCACTCCCCAACTCAAGATAGTTCCGATGAATGAGTGCATTTACCAAGCCTTCCTCTACGGCACGTTCTGGATATTCAGGATATTCATGGCGATTATCAGGTGTCTTGCGCCAAGCCTTCTTTGAATTGCGACGTACAAAGTCAAGACCTGCTTGCAAAAGAGTAATCAAACTGCCACTATATTCCTCGTCATCCAATGCATCCATTACACCATTAGCCTTGTCAAGCCCATTCCAGCGAGTACAGAATAGTCGAGAGTGACGCACAGGTGAGTAGTCTGCAATAAGAGCACCAGCATTCGTAAGCTCGCCCTTCTCGTTTATGATGCCGAACGATTCATAATCACTATCCTCAAACGAACGATTAGTTCGCTTGAAATAAGTTGCACGCAATACTGTGAATGCCATATCTTCGAATCTCCAGCGAGAGACCTGACTGTCATACGATACGTGAGAGCCCTTTAATACCAATTCCTTGTGTTTTGCAGTACTCACTACTACGCTTTCGTTTCCCACACGCATAAAGGCTTGCATTTGTCCATCGCCAATATAGTAGTATGGAGTCTGATCACCAGGCAGAACATCGAGCACCACAAACTCTTTGTCTTCACATCTGGCAAACGAAAGTTTAAAGTCAGGTATAGGGTCAATATGCGCTTTGATAGCCTCGCTAATCTTCTCTGCATCCCCTTTGGCATCAGCAAGTCCAATCAACGTATCATCATCCGAAATTCCCCATATGAGTCTACCACCCATACCATTGGCAAATGCACTCACACTCTTGCACCAACTCTTGGGTTTCTTTACCTCCAGAGTCTGCTTTTTATCGTATTCTGTTGCTTCGCCTATCAATTGTCGTATGTCAAATCTTTCCATTTTTCTTTCTTATTTACGTTTCTTGCCAAGCACCTTTTCTTCCAACTCTGGCAGATGCTCAAAGATATTCTCGTCAATTTTAATTGAGTATGTACCTGTTGTATTATGGAGCGTCTTTTGTATCGTGCCCTTCTCGGTATTCTTGAACCAAGAATGGAACAGATTGACTACAAACATAGCGAGCACCTCGGAGTCGATGTTATATTGATATCCGATGTTCCAAGCAAAGTTCTTTAGGTCGGTCTGCTTCAGTTTCTTCTTTTCAATCTTCACCGATACACAATTCACAATGCCATTGTATTGAACAAGCAGTTTAACGGCCTCCTCAATCTGGAAAAGCTCTTCATCGCTGAATCCGTGTGGAAGAAAAACGAGACGTGTGTATCTAAGGATTTTATCAAGTTTGTCCTTCTCTTGCTTTTCTTTCGCTTCTGCCATTTGGGTGCGGTCAATGTGCATTTGTTGAATGAACGGAGCCAAATCTCGCTGTGCGTTTTTAAGAGTCTCCTCCAGTTCTGATATAATCTGTGGCTTCAAATCGTTTGAGGCTTCAGAAACCTTTGGCTCTTGTTGTACAGGCTGAGGAACTATGTCACATTTTGGTGTTTCTACCGCAGGCTTTGTTTCCAGCTTCTTTTGAATGTCCTCCAAATGCTTTATGATGCATGCATCCATGTTCTCCTGGTCTGCTCGATTGTTCAACTCCTTTCTGTTGCTCTTGAAGTAAGCATAGAGACATTGTTTGATGCCATGAAGCAACAATACGAATACTGCATATCCACCTATAAATATCGGTATAGTGACAAGAAAACAAAGTAGTTCCTTGTCCTCGCCTATCAGTCGTTGAGCTATCTTGTAAGCGCCAACTATGTAGGTAATGATAATCAGCCCTAAGAATGACGTGCCAATATAGCGATGCACTCCTTTTGCAGATGGAACGGGAAAGATGTCTATCTCCATAATTACATTGATTTTATTTTCTCCTGTGCTATGATGATAGCGTCGTTACACAAGTCACGATCTTGCTCGTCTTCAACTGCATCAATGAACTTGTCTGCCAACCACAAGGTAAGCATTTCTTTTTCATCCTGATGGAAGTACTCTGCAAGTTTAATCACTTGCTCACGTTTTGCACGCCTGTCGCCACGTTCAATCTTACTGAACATCGGGGTATCTATCTCCAATAGTGCAGCCAACTGGCGTTGCATTATGCCATTCTCATCTCTTAGTTCCTTAATCTTATTTCCGAATAACATATTCATATCTATTTTAAGTCCTTCAGCAAGTTACCAGCAAATTACCGGCAAATTAAACCATAATTCGCAATGTATTATATAACAGTGGTTTAGCGAAAATGATAATGTCTATTCCATTGCTTCCAGCAAATTACCAGCAAGTTAAATCTATGCCAAACTTGGTAAATGCTGCGAATATCGCCTTTCCACTATATTTCACATTGCTTTCACAAGTCGCTTTACTTGCGTAGCTTGTACCATGGCTTGGTCACTAGCTTGACCACCAGCATGACCACTAGCTTGTACCCCAGCTTGTTCCTTTGCTTGTTCCCAACCTCAGTATGTAATGGTAGAATATACGAAATCGCTGATGAGCCCCACTTTCACATTGGTCGGCTTCTCCCATGTCAGTATCTTCTGTGCCGCATCTGCATTCTAACCAATTACAATTGATTTGGATTTCTGCTTTCAGAATAAGTTAATCACGCCTCACACGCTTTGAATTATTGACTTTCCGATTATTTGATATTGAAATTATCTCGTAACGAATTGTCATAATTTGGACACAAAGGTACTTATTTTTATCCTACTAAGCAAGTTTTATATTAAAAAACTATCATTCTTGGCATTATTTTATCGTTTAACCATCAATGGTGACCAAATTTCAGTCTCAGAATGAGATAAAATTCTAAGCTTTTGGCGAAAGCCATACTGATTATAGATCCTGTTTGATTGCTAATTGCAGAGGTAGAATAATGCCATGCGAGAAGAACAAATGGTCGTTAGTACTTCAAGAAGACTATCTTGCTAAGTATGATTATAAATAATACAAAAATACCTTTTTAGAATTATAATTAAATATACTTTTTTGCACAAAGTGTATGAGATTTAGTGTAACTATTCAGCGATAATCGGTAGGTACAGAATATGCCAATTCATCAAGCCTCAAATAAGGCTTGAATCGCATGATAAGAAGTTTTGTTGTGCTTCTTGGCTGTTTCAACGACCGAATGAAGTTCGAGGAAAGCGTCCGCCCCGAAGTCTGAACGAAACGTGCAGGAGTTCTTCAGTTTGATTTTCAGTTTGCGTATTCCCCGCTCGCTTCCATTATTGTCCGATGGTATCATAGGATTTTCAAGAAAATTGAAAATGTAGTCTCTGCATTTGACCAAGCCCTTTTTGAACGTAATGAACTTTTGACCAAGCCGGTCTATATTCTGTTTGAGCAGATTGTCCAAACGCCGGGTCCATGACACCTTGTCTATAATGTTGCTCGGATTAGTATTCCTTTCGTGAATAGCCTCACGGAACAGATTGGTTACTTTCTTGGACCAGTCTTGCCCGGTGTTCAACTCTGAGAGATATTGCAGTTCGCGAAGCAAGTGTGCAAGGCAGACCTGATGATTGAGGAAGTGGAGTGTAAAGTACGCACTATGGCGGTCCGTCACGGCAGTCATCCGTTCCAGGCTGTCGCCAAACTTGTCTGTCAACACCTTCGAGCCTCTTCCGTCAGCACGGAAAAGCAGTGTGTAATAAACGGTCTGTGCTATCCAAGCCCAGTCGAGCCTTTTGTTGCAGTACAAGCCGCTCTCATCGAAACCGACAACTGCCGATGACATGATATATTCCTTAATCTTGTCAATAACAGGCTGCGCATTTCTCTTTGCCTCATTCACCCAGTTCACCAGCGAACCTTCGCTCGGAGTGAGACCAAATACCTCACGCAAGAAACTTGCTATACGACCGTATGGCAGGAACTGTACGACACTCAGGTAAACCACCAGAGCCTTTACGCTCGAATCATATACCACGTCGTTTGACCGCCGTCTCGGTGCCGTCCGAATACGTTCACCGCAATTCTTGCACACCATCACATAGTGTCGGATTTCCTTGATTACCGGCTTCAATTCAGGAATAGAAACAACCTGCGTTACATAATCAAGCACACGTTCTGCATCCGCCAAAGATTCTCCGCAACGCGTGCAATAGCCGGGTATGTCATCAATCACCACGTCCGGAGTGGAAGAACAAGACAGTTTGTGTCCGTCATGTCCGCTTTGTCCTCCGGGCTTCCTACCGCTTGGCTTACGGAGTGTCCTCGTCCGCCTGACTATTTCATCCTTCATACGCTCCTTGCTTGGTGGTGTGCTGCTGTTGTTAGAGTTCTTGTCAGGATTTTCATACTTGGACAAGCGTTCCAGCAACTTCTCGTTTTCTTTGTCTTTCTTGCGGATTTGGAGATTCAGGGCATCTATGTTACGGTTCAATTTGACAATCTCGGCATACTGCTGATTGATGGTTTCCCGCATCAGCCGCATCTCTTCCGTCATGTCTTGCAATACTTTTGATATGTCCGTAACTTGCTCTTTCATAGGTATAAAGGTAATAAAAATATCTCAAATACACAAGAAAAACAAGAGATTTGTGATACTCTTTTATAATATTT
>JBHADT010000080.1:0-45420 GCA_041855205.1 Bacteroides sp. | reverse complement strand
TTTCCGATGTCGGAATTGCGGGGTGGGCAGTTTTCGCTTCCTCCTTTAAGGCAATGAAATACCTACAAATAGCTATTGTCTTTTCCATCCTCCATTTTCTTGCTTTTTATATCCCCACTCTTGGGTATTGCGCATGGCTGTGCCAATGACGACCTTTGCCGTCCCGAACTTTCCTTATGTCTGTACTACATTTTTTTGTTGTTTTTCAGAATAGAGTAGGATATGCAAATGATTAGGAGATACAGCCTTATCGCCTTTGTTTTGTTGTTTCTGGCGTGTACTGCCTTTGCCGCTATGCCCCCTCCCTTGCGGGGAACGGTGCGCATGACCGACGGTACGCCCGTGGTGGATGCCACGGTGCTGGTGAGACAGCCGCAAAAACATGCCCTTACTAACGAGCGGGGGCAGTTTCGCATCATGGGGCTGCGCCCCGGTACGTATGAGATAGAAATCAGTTCGGTAGAGATAAAAAAGAAAACTTTCCGGGTGGAACTTGACCGGCACTCCGCTCCGCTGAGGCTGGTGGTGGAGCCTGCCATGGTGGAGGTAGGTGAGGTGACGGTCACCGGACAGTCGGCGAAGGGCAACCTACAGACACGCGGCTTTGCGGTGGATGTGGTGGAGACGCAGAAATTTGCCCTCCGCTCTACGCAGACTACCGAACTGCTCGACCGTACTGCCGGCGTACGCATCCGCCAAGACGGTGGGTTGGGCTCGAAGAACCGCTTCAGCATCAACGGCTTTTCCGGCAATGCCGTGAAGATATTCATCGACGGAGTGCCCGAGCGTAACTACGGCAGTTCCTTTTCCCTGAGCAGCATACCGCCCGCCATGATAGAGCGCATCGAGGTGTACAAGGGCGTGATACCCGGACACCTTGCCGAAGACGCGTTGGGCGGAGCCATCAACATCATTCTGAAGAAAGGCAGGCGGAAGTCGCTCACCACATCTTACTCCATAGGTTCGTTCGGCACGCACCAGTGGAACGGCAGCGGCTCGTTCCGCCTGAAGAACGGATTTACGTTCGACGCTTCGGCATTCTTCAATTACAGCGACAACGACTATAAGGTGTGGGGCAACGACATCTACTTCAAAGACTATCAGGGCAGAATCACCGAGTCCGACGGCAAGAAGGTGCGCCGTTTCAACGATGCCTACCGCTCCGTGGGCGGTAAGTTCGGCGTGGGCTTCACCGACGTGAAGTGGGCGGACCGCTTCATGCTGGGCGGCGTGCTCTCCAACGATTACAAGGAGATACAGACCGGAACCACCATGAAGATAGTGTACGGCAACAGGCACTACCGCCGCCGTGCCAACGTGCTGACGTTCAACTACGATAAGGATAATCTTTTCGTAAAAGGACTCTCCTTGAAGATGGAAGCGAGCTACTCGCACCTCGAAAGAGAGAACATAGACACCGTGGGCGTGATGTACGGATGGAACGGTCCGCTGCGCTACCCCGACGGCTCTTACGTGATGTACAATAGCGGAGCGGAAGCCAATTCCACCCGCAAGACGCGTGCCACCAACACGGACAAGACTTATCTGTTGCGGGCAAACATGAGTTATCGCATCGATAAGCACCACAGTCTGCACGCCAACTACCTCTACAACGACTTCGTGCGTAAGAACTCCGACCCCTATCTGCCCGAGGCGGAACAGCGGCTCCGCGACACGCGCGACATGCGTAAGCAAGCGCTCACTTTTACCTATGAGAACGCTTTCTTCAATGACAGACTGCGCACAAGCCTGTTCTACAAGCATTATTTCCAACGCGTGACGCTCAACGAGCCGTACTACGACAGCGACAACAAGCAGTTCTACGTGCAGGTTACGAACAAACTCATCGACAAGGGCGGTTACGGATTCACCCTCTCCTACGCACTGCTGCCGGGAATACACCTGATGCTCTCGGGCGAGAAGTCGCTGCGCTTGCCCTCCGAGGGCGAACTTTTCGGAAACGTCACCCAAGACGTGAATGCGGCTCCCGCCCTCAAGCCCGAAGAGAGCCGCAACCTGAACGTGGGCGTGGACTTCAAGCATGCCGTGGGCAAGCACTCCTTCGGGGTGAACGCCATGGCGTACTACCGCGACACGCGCAACATGATTCGCGAGGTGTTCAGCGCCCGCGAACTGTGGTCGGCGTTCGCCAACATGGAGAGCACCGAGACGAGGGGAGTGGACGCCGAACTGTTCTACAACTATTCCGACAGGTTCAACATGCGCTTCAGCATCTCCAAGTTCGATGTGCTCTTCAACACCAAATACGACGTCAACGGGCATCCCTACGGATACTATCGCACGCAGATACCCAACGAGCCTTCGTTTAAATTCAACGGCAACGCCGCCTACACGTTCCGTGACCTGATACAGAAGAACGCCCGGCTGTCCGTGCATTGCAACATAAGTTATGTGAAGAGCTTCCTGCGCAACTGGTCGAACGTGGGTTCGGCAAACCTGCAAGAAATACCCACTCAATCGCCCGTAGATGCGGGGATTACCTACTTTTTCCCCCGCAACAAGGTGGCGCTGAACTTCGATGTAAAGAACATCGCCGACGAGCAGGTGTATGACAACTACGGGCTTCAGAAGCCCGGGCGCTCATTCCATGCCAAGGTGACTTGTTTCATATTCTAAACAAAATTATTTAACCTCAACATTATTAATCCCAACCAACAACTATGAACAGATTCTTTAAGTTCTCTCATTGGGCGCTGCTTGCCATGAGTCTCGTTGCAACTCCGTTGTTCACCGCCTGTTCGGATGACAACGATCCGGAACTTGCTCCCGATTCCACTACCTCTGTGGAGAATGATTTTCATGTCGCTTTCGCCAATGGCACAGACAATCCTTCCGGTACGCTGTTGCAAGGCTTGTCTTCCCTTTCCGAAGGTGTCATCAGACCCATCGGGCACCAGATGGAGTCGTCGCGTACGGCACGTATATTTGTTTCGAAAGACAGAAAGACGGTATGGAGTCTGAACTACACGGTAGGTTCCATTGAAAAGCTGACTTATAAGAAAGGCGACCAATATGCACTCCTCAAACGTTTCGATGCTTCCGTGCCCTTAGGCTCTACAACAGTACGCTTCACGAAGATGAACGAGGAAGTCGGTTCCGTACATGAAATCAAAGCCACTGCCGTTTATGGAGACGAGAAAGACCCCTCTACCTACCAGGGTCATCAGATGCTTGCCTCCATCGGTTTCTTGGATTTGGACAAGATGGAGTTGCGCGAAGGCTATAAAAAAAGGATAGAGGTGAAGCTGAGCGACGAACTGGCAAAGCAAGGTTATTACATCTTCCGCATTGATGCTCCGGTGTTCTCCGGAGATAAAATCTACTACGGTGCGGGGTTGAGAAAGTACAATCCTTTGACTAAAAAGAACCTCACCGTGGACAAAACCTGCACGCTGGTGCTGGATTATCCTTCTTTGAATAACCCCACGGTGCTTGTTACCGACCACGTGGCAGGGAGTACCAACGGATACCGTACGCCCACACAGCATGTGAACGAGAAAGGGGAGATTCTGCAGCTGGTAAGTGGAAACAAGGAAGTGCACATAGCAAAACTTGTAAACGGAAAGTACGATACATCTTTCGATGTCAACTTGAGCAAACTGCTGAACAAAGGAGCTGCCAGCAACGGATTCTTCTATGCGGGCAATGGTATAGCCTATGTGCCTTACGAAGATTATACCACCGAGTCGCATAAGGTGGGGGTAGATCCCGACGGAAAGGACACTTTCTCGTATGACTGGAAGCTGGCTCGCATAGACCTCAACAAAGGTACTGCGGTAGACCTCAATGTGCCCGGTAAACTGTGGCTCACACAGTATCAGAACTCGGTAGTGCGCGACGGCGTGTTCTACATTGCGCTGGCTCCCGTGGGCAGCGAAGGCAACATCTATATGTTCGACGTGAATTCCGAAAGCGCCGAAGGGAAGAAAGGCGCCGCCCTCAAAGGTACGAACGCTCAGCAGTATTATATCGGCATCTACTAAGTCGTTCGCCGCGAGCGGATAAGCACGTTTGTCGCTTATCTTTGCACCGCCGTTTTCTTGAAGAGGACAACGAAAAATAACATTGACAGGAGCAACAGCCTGCTTATGCCCGTTGCATGAGCGGGCTGTTTCCGGCTCTGCTTCCAAACTCATTTATCCGGATATGATTAAAGTATTGATTGAATTTTTCAGCTTTCTGCTGACCGTGGCGCCGCTGCTTACCTCCGTGGCGTTCTTCACGCTGGTGAGCCTCTGGCTTGCCGGGTCCATAAAGAGACATCCCCGCACGGCATACGCGGTGATGTCCGTTCCCGCTCTGCTGGTGGCGGTTCCCACCATTCTGGGATGGTGCGGAGTGGAGGTGTTCAACTTTGCGGGTGTGCCCGTCTTGGGACAGATATTGAGAGACTACATCCACATGGGCACGCTGGGACATCCGCTGCTCATCATCATCATGTACATGGGTGCGCTCGATGCCAAGAATGTGCATGTGAAGCGGCTCATGTCCATCCGTAAAGAGCTTTCCATCATCGTGGGTTTCCCGGTGCTGACGCACGCCCTTATTCGTGTGGTGAACACCTTTCCCCGCGCACTCACTTACTTCGTCGACCACGAGAGTTACATTGCATCCAGACCCATCGTCAACGAGCTGGGAGCCGGGCTCACCAACTCCAGTTACGTGCTGGGCATCTTGCTGGTGGTGGTGTTTCTGCCGTTGTGGATTACCTCGTTCGACTCCGTACACCGTCGCATGGGTGGCGCACGCTGGAAGAAAACCCAACGCTGGGCGTACGTGCTCTATGCGCTGCTGTTTGTGCACGCCATGGGTATGCACACGGGCAATCTGCTGAACCCGCGCAAGGGTGGCGCGCCTTCGCAGACCGTCGTGCAGACGGCGGAAGCCAAGCCCGAACGGGCGTCGAAAGAGAAGACCCTCGCCGCTGCGGAGGTTGCCAAGGGAAGCGGCAGGCAGATGAACACCCCGGGGCGTGCTGCAGGCAGAGAGCAGGCAACGGCGCCACATCCGGGCGCATCGGGCGGGTTTGCAGACATGGAAGTGCCGAGAGAGCTGAGACAGTACATCCACATTGCCTCCATCCTGCTCATCTACGGTTCGTATCTCTGGCTGAAAATGAGAAAAATACGCATCCGGAAGAACAAGAAAGCCATGCAAAGCGTTACTAAATAATACACCCGGCGATAGGACGCGGGAGACGGGATATGTTTTCCGAAGTCTCGCCGGATGAAATCTTCGCAAGGTTTGCGGACTAACCGATGGAATTCCGTAATTTTGCCTATTCTTCCGGATAAGTAAAACGAATGATTATGAAACAGGTCACGCTTTGTCTGCTTGCATTGCTGTTGTTGGCGGCTTGCAAGTCCGGCGACGGTTCGCAGAAAAGAAGTAAGGATAAGCCCGTCATCACGGTCACCATCGAGCCGTTGCGCTTCTTCACCGAAGCCATTGCGGGCGATAAGTTTACGGTGCGCAGCATGGTGCCCAAAGGCAGCAGTCCGGAAACCTACGATCCCACTCCCCAGCAACTGGTGGAACTCTCCACCGGCGAGGCATACCTGCGTGTCGGGCACATCGGCTTCGAACAGGCATGGATGGACAGGCTCACGGACAACGCCCCCCATTTGCAGGTGTACGACGCCTCGCAGGGTATAGACCTGATATTCGGCGAGCATCACCACCATCATCCTCCCGGCGAGCATCCGCACCACGGGGCGGATTGCGGGCATCCGCATCCCGGCGCTCCGCCTGCCTATCCTCCGGGAATGACGCCCGACCCGCATATCTGGAATTCGGGAACCAACGCGCGCATCATGGCAAGGAATATCCTGAAAGCCCTTTGCTCCATAGACAAAGCGAACGAGGCGTTCTACGTCAGCCGGCACGACAGTCTGGTTCGCCGCATCGAACGTACCGACAGCCTTGTGCGCGATATCCTCTCGTCTCCCTCTGCCGACCGTGCTTTCATGATTTATCATCCGGCGCTATCCTATTTCGCCCGGGACTACGGACTCACCCAGATATCCATCGAGGAGGACGGCAAGGAGCCTTCGCCCGTGCACTTGAAAAGCCTCATCGACCTTTGTCGGGCGGAACGGGTGCGCATTATCTTCATACAGCCGGAGTTCGACCGCCGCAACGCCGAAATCATAGCCCGGCAGACGGGCACCCGGGTGATTTCCGTGAATCCGCTTGCCTACGAGTGGGAGGAGGAGATGCTGAACACCGCCCGTCATTTGGCGGGCGATGCCGCCTTGCCTGCTTCCGACAATCGCGCCGCCCATGAATAACCGCCCTCTCATCCGCATCGAGCGCATGTCCGCCGGATACGACGGACGCACCATCCTGCGCGACATCAATCTTACCGTCTACGAACGGGATTTTCTCGGCATCATAGGTCCGAACGGAGGAGGGAAAACCACGCTCGTGAAGTGCATACTCGGACTGCTCCCGCCGCAGAGCGGTGCGATTCGCTTTGCCCTTCCCGCTACGCCGGGCAACGGAACGGACGGGGCGGACGAAGAACCTTTGTGGAGTACGCAACGTTCCGCCCTGCGGATGGGTTATCTGCCGCAGTACAACAGCATCGACCGGAAGTTTCCCATCAGCGTGAGGGAGGTGGTGCTTTCGGGGCTCAACTCGCAGAAGAGTCTTGTGTCGCGCTTCAGCAGGGAAGAGCACGAAAAAGCCCGTGCGGTGATGGCGCAAATGGGACTTGAGGGACTGGAAGAGCGCGCCGTGGGCACACTCAGCGGCGGGCAGATGCAGCGCGCCCTGCTGGGCAGAGCCGTCATATCGGATCCGCAGGTGGTGATTCTCGACGAGCCGAGTACTTACATCGACAAGCGTTTCGAGGCGCGTCTCTATGAGTTGCTGGCTGAGATAAACCGCCGCTGCGCCATTATCCTCGTGAGCCACGACATAGGCACCATCCTTCAACAGGTGAAATCCGTGGCGTGTGTGAACGAAACCCTCGACTATCACCCCGATACGGGAGTGGATACCCATTGGCTGGAACGTAACTTCAACTGCCCGATAGAACTTCTGGGGCACGGAACGCTGCCGCACCGCATATTGGGAGAACACAAGCACTGACGGGAACGAATTATCCTCCTTACCCTTACTTATTTATTACTGAATTGATTATCTTTGCCCCGCACGATTCGCAAGCGGGGCTTTTCGTATGCGGGTTATCCGTATCGTGTGCCGTGTGCCGGGGCGCGATTGCGGATTCGGACGGGTGCGGTTCGAATACCGCACGGGCACGGTCGGCGAACGGCACGGGCACGGTTCGAGTAGCATATAAGGAGTATATCCCGTGATTTTAAATATCTGATAAACAAACGAATAACATAATGACGAATTTTATCCGAATGACACAGTACAAGACGATAAACAACCTGATGGGTTGGATGTCGTTCTTCATTGCGGCAACGGTCTATTGCCTGACCATCGAACCCACGGCGAGCTTTTGGGACTGTCCGGAGTTTACCACCACGGGCTACAAGCTGGAGGTGGGGCATCCGCCCGGCGCACCCTTCTTCATGCTGGTGTCCAACCTCTTCTCGCAGTTCGCTTCCGGACCCGAGGAGGTGGCGAAGATGGTCAACTACATGAGTGCGCTCATGAGCGCGGCGTGTATCCTATTCCTCTTCTGGAGCATTACGCATCTGGTGCGCAAGTTGGTGTTTACGGATGAAAACCGCATTACCCCCGCGCAGCTTGTGACGGTGATGGGAAGCGGACTGGTGGGCGCGCTCGCCTACACGTTCAGCGACACGTTCTGGTTCAGCGCGGTGGAGAGCGAGGTTTACGCCTTCTCTTCGTTGTTTACCGCCGTGGTGTTCTGGCTCATCCTCAAGTGGGAAGACATGGAGTCGCAACCCCACAGCGACCGCTGGCTCATCCTCATCGCCTACCTCACGGGGTTGAGCATCGGCGTGCATCTGCTCAACCTGCTTTGTCTGCCTGCCATCGTGCTGGTGTATTATTATAAGAAGACGCCCAATGCCGACACCAAAGGCTCGCTGCTGGCGTTGGCGGCATCGGGGGTGCTGGTGGCGGCTGTGCTCTACGGCATCGTGCCCGGTATCGTGAAGGTGGGCGGATGGTTCGAACTGCTCTTTGTCAACACGCTCGGCATGGGTTTCAACAGCGGTGTCATCGTCTACATCGTGGTGCTGGCGGCTGCGCTCATTTGGGGTGTCTGCGAGAGCTATACCGAGCGGAACAAGATGCGCATGACCGTCTCTTTCGTGCTCACCATCTCCTTGCTGGGTATCCCGTTCTACGGACACGGGGTCAGCTCGGTTGTCATCGGAGCGGCGCTCATCGCCCTGCTGTTCTTCTACCTCCTGCCGCAAACCCAACTGCGGCTGAAGGAGCGTTTCCGCGTGTCGGCACGCACCATGAACACGGCATTGCTGTGCACGATGCTCATCGTGGTGGGATACTCCTCCTATGCGGTGATTATGATACGTTCCACCGCCAACACGCCGATGGATCAGAATTCGCCCGAAGACATCTTCACGCTGGGCGAATACCTCGGTCGCGAACAGTACGGCACGCGTCCGCTCTTCTACGGACCGGCGTTCTCCTCGAAGGTGGCGCTCGACGTGAAAGACGGCTACTGCGAAGCGCGCGTCTCCAACGGAGCGCCCAAGTACGTACGCAAGGAGAAAGAGACGCCCGGCGAGAAAGACAGCTATGTGACCCTGCCGGGACGCATCGAATACGAATATGCCCAAAACATGCTCTTCCCGCGCATGTACAGCTCCACGCACGCCAACGAATACAAGGCGTGGCTCGACATCAAGGGCAGGGACATACCCTACGACCAATGCGGAAAGAACGTGATGGTGAACATACCCACGCAGTGGGAAAACATACGCTTCTTCTTCTCTTACCAGCTCAACTGGATGTACTGGCGTTACTTCATGTGGAACTTCGTGGGCAGGCAGAACGACATTCAGGGCAACGGAGAGATAGAACACGGCAACTGGATTACGGGTATCTCTTTCATAGACAACCTGCTGATTGGCGACCAGACCCTGCTGCCTACCGAACTGCGCGAGAACAAGGGACGCAACGTGTTCTACGGACTTCCGCTGCTACTCGGCATCATCGGCTTGCTGTGGCAGGCATACCGCGTGCGCCGCAAGGTGGACGAGCAGGGCAACCCCGTCGAAGAACCCGTGGGCATACGCCAGTTCTGGGTGGTGTTCTTCCTTTTCTTCATGACGGGTATCGCCATCGTGCTCTACCTCAATCAGACCCCTAACCAGCCTCGTGAACGCGACTACGCCTATGCCGCTTCGTTCTACGCCTTTGCCATCTGGATAGGTATGGGCGTGGCAGGCATCGCCCAATGGATAGGTGCGATGCTGCGTAAGAAATCTTCGGCGGCGGCAAGCGCAGGTACCGTCGGCGAATCCGGCGAACCGTCGTTAGGGATAGCCCTTGCGGTGTCTCTGCTCTGCCTGCTGATACCCATTCAGATGGCGAGCCAGACGTGGGACGACCACGACCGCAGCGGACGCTACCTCACGCGCGACTTCGGACAGAATTACCTCATGTCGCTGCAAGCGGACGGAAATCCCGTCATCTTTACCAACGGCGACAACGACACTTTCCCCCTGTGGTACAATCAGGAAACCGAAGGTGTGCGCACCGATGCCCGCACCTGCAACCTCAGCTACTTGCAGACAGACTGGTACATCGACCAGATGCGCCGCCCTGCCTACGACTCGCCCTCGCTGCCCATCACGTGGGAACGAAGCGACTATATGGAGGGAACCAACGACTACATACCCATTCAGCCCGAATACAAGAAGAGCGTGGACGCACTCTACGCCGAGGCGCGCAAACAGGCGCTTGACGGTAACCGGGAGACATTGGTGAACGTGGAGAAGGAGTTCGGAGAGAATCCTTACGAGCTTCGGAACATCCTGAAAAACTGGGTGCGGAGCAAAAATGCCGACCTGCGCGTGATTCCCACCGACAGCATCGTGCTCAAAGTGGATAAGGAAGCCGTGCGCCGCAGCGGAATGTATCTGCCCGGCGACTCCATTCCGGAGTATATGCACATCTCGCTCAAGGGCAAACGCGCGCTTTACAAGAGCGAACTGATGATGCTGGAAATGCTGGCGGAGTCTAACTGGGAACGCCCGCTCTATATGGCAATCAGCGTGGGGGAAGACAATCACCTGAATCTGGGCAACTACTTCGTGCAAGAGGGACTTGCCTACCGCCTGACACCCTTCGACACCAACGTGACGGGCGTGAAGGTGGACAGTGAGAAGATGTACGACAACCTGATGAACAAGTTCAAATACGGCGGATTGGAAACGCCGGGGCTCTACATCGATGAGAACGCCATGCGCATGTCTTTCTCGCACCGGCGTGTGTTCTCGCAACTCGTCACCCAACTCATGCGCGAGGGAAAGACGGAAAAGGCGAAAGCCGCCCTCGACCGTGCCGAACGGGTGATACCCGCCTACAACGTGCCTTACGACTGGAGGAACGGAGCCATGCAGCTTGCCGAGGCTTACTACCAGTTGGGCGAAACGGCAAAGGCGGACGAGATAATGAAGACCTTGGCGGATAAGGCGGTGGAATACATCGTGTGGTACCTGAGTCTGGACGACTACCGCTTTGCGGTGGCTTCGTACAGGGTGGTGGATTTCTATCTCCCGTCGCTCAGTATGGAAATCAAACTGATGGAAAAGTACTCCTCGCCGCTCACCTCCCTCTACGATGCCAAGTTCAGGGAACTGTATGAAATCTGCTCCGACCGCATGAAGTAGTATTAAAGCCGGAAGAGAACATGTTTATAGAACAACCACCGGAGTTTGTGCGCAAACTCTATCCCGGCGCCATCTGGCGTATGAATCCCGAAGAGCGGGCAGTGTATCTTACATTCGACGACGGTCCCATACCCGAGGTGACGCCGTGGGTACTCGACCTGCTGCGCAGGCACGGCATCAAAGCCACCTTCTTCATGGTAGGCGACAACATCCGCAAGCACCCCGACGTGTTTAGGCAAGTGGTGGACGAAGGTCATCGCATAGGTAACCATACGTACAATCACATCCGGGGCTTCGAGTACACCTCGCTCAGTTACCTCGCCAACGCCGACAAGGCCAACGAGCTGATGAAGACAGACCTCTTCCGTCCGCCGCACGGGCACATGCGCTGGCTTCAGTACATGACTCTCAAACGCCGCTACAAAGTGGTGATGTGGGACTTGGTGACACGCGACTACAGCAAGAAACTGCGCGGACCGCAGGTGCTTGCCAACGTGATGCGCTACGCCCGCAACGGTTCCATCATCACTTTTCACGACTCGCTCAAGTCGTGGGACAACGGTAACCTTGCCTATGCCCTGCCGCGCGCCATCGACTTTCTGAAAGAGGAAGGGTATGAGTTTAAGCTGCTCTAACGTTTTGCACACGCTTCATCACCCTGCCGGAGAAACTTTCTTCTTTATCGTTTTGCGGGACGGATACAACCGGAAGCGGGAGTCTGAAATGCAATAAGGGCTTGCCTGTTCGCTCCGCGGAGCAGGCACATGCTTTATTATCTATCCGGGGATGAAAGGAATATCCCGGACGGCGATGTCATCGTTTATCGGTTAAAGGGCGTAGCACGAAGTATCCCAGCAGGGAGGCGAGGAGTGCGCCTGCCGTATTCGCGGCAAAGTCCCACCAGTCGCCTCCCCGATAAGTGGTGAGATGTGCCTGAAGCACTTCCAACGTTCCGCCGAAGATTATGGGGCAGAGCAACGCGCCCACCCATGCATGCCACAACGGAGCCGCTTTCCGGCGGTGTGTACGCAGAAATTCCACCCACAACATGCCCGATATGCCGAAGTACATGCACACGTGCGCCATCTTATCCATGTAAGGGAAAGTGGGTATCTCGTCGGTGGGAGGCTTGAAGAAGGAAAGATAAATTACCGCCACAATTATGAGGAGCGAAAGCGGATATCTTCGGATATAGTGGAACATCTGTCAGATTGTAAAGGAATTATGCGCAAAAGTATGTAATATTTTCTATTTTTGCGGAAATCGGTGAGATTCCGCTTCGCTATTACGTTGTTTTAACTTTATGTTGTCTATTGCAGAAGCGTTTGCCCGGCAACAGCCCGTTCCCGGCAAAGATGCCGGAATGGAACCTCTTTTCCGCTTCCGCAACGACGGAGCGCAGATGCGCAAACCCCATGCGGCGATGCGGCGAAATGTTTCAGGAGGCGTGGCAGATGGCTCTGCGGGGCGAAAGGCACCCTGCGCCGCCACGAATGACGTCTGTCGGATAGGCAGCGGCGCCGGAAGAGGGATTCTCGACCAACTTTTTTCTTGTAAACAAGTGCGACATGGCAAACAACAGAGGAAATTTCGGGACTAAGATAGGAGTGATACTTGCTTCGGCAGGTTCGGCGGTGGGGTTGGGCAACGTATGGCGTTTCCCTTACGAGACGGGCAACCACGGCGGAGCGGCTTTTATCCTCGTTTATCTGCTTTGCGTGTTGGTGCTGGGCATGCCTGTCATGATTTCGGAGTTTCTCATCGGACGGCGTTCGCAGGCGAACACGGCGGCCGCCTACCGCAAACTGGCGCCGGGAACACCTTGGAAATGGGTGGGGCGCATGGGGGTGCTCACGGGCTTCCTCATCCTGAGCTACTACTCGGTGGTGGCGGGCTGGACACTGGAGTTCATCGCCGAATCCGCTGCGAACAGTTTTGCCGGCAAAACCTCTTCAGACTATATAGCCGCCTTCAACTCCTTTGTGGCAAGTCCGTGGCGACCGCTTTTCTGGACGGTGGTTTTCCTGCTGCTCACACACTTTGTCATCATAAAAGGAGTGGAAAGAGGAATCGAAAAATCCTCGAAAGTGATGATGCCGCTTCTTTTTCTGTTGCTCGTCGTGCTGGCGGGATGCTCCATCTCGTTGCCCGGGGCGGGCGAAGGAATCGCTTTTCTGCTGCGTCCCGACTTTTCCAAGGTAAGTGCCGATGTGTTTCTCGGAGCCATGGGACAGGCGTTCTTCTCGCTCAGTCTGGGCATGGGCTGCCTGTGCACCTATGCCTCCTATTTCAGACAAGACACCGACTTGGTGAAGACCGCTTTCAGCGTGGCTTCCATCGATACCTTTGTGGCGATTCTGGCGGGCTTTATCATCTTTCCTGCCGCATTCTCGGTGGGCATTCAGCCCGATGCCGGCTCCAGCCTCATCTTCATCACACTGCCCAATGTCTTCCGGCAGGCGTTCGGCGGCATACCGCTGCTGGCGTATGTGTTTTCTCTTTTGTTTTATGTGCTGCTGGCTCTGGCAGCCCTCACTTCCACCATCTCGTTGCACGAGGTGGTGACTGCCTATCTGCACGAAGAGTTCGGCTTCACAAGAAAACGGGCGGCGACGTTGGTCACCACGGGTTGCGTGGTGCTGGGCGTGTGTTGTTCGCTTTCGCTGGGCGTGGGTAGCGCTTACACGGTGTTCGGGCTGACGCTGTTCGACCTGTTCGACTTTTTCACGGCAAAGGTGATGCTTCCTTTGGGCGGATTCTTTATCTCCCTCTTCAGCGGATGGTATCTGGACAAGCGCATCCTTTGGGAGGAAGTGAGTAACCGGGGTACGCTGCTTGTTCCTTTCTATAAACTTTATGTTTTTCTGCTGAAGTATATCGCTCCGGTGGGTATTGCTTTCATTTTTATCCGTGAACTCGGTTTCCTGCGATTCTGAGCCGAACGTGAAGAGGAGATGAACCGTCTGTTGAGAGCCTGCTGCCGTTTTTCCCGTGCCGAGCGTGCGGGTGTGTTGTTGCTGTTTGTGACGACAGTTTTAGTGTTTTCTGCGGATGTGCTGTGGAATATTTCTCTGCAAAGGCAGGAAGAAGCAGGGGATGAAAACGCACGGATGCGACGCCGTGTCTGGATGCGGGATTATCGCTCTTTTGCCGGTTCGCCGGCTGTCGCGGCAGGAGAGTTTGACGATGAGGATTTTCTCCAGACACTCGGTTCCGCTCCTTCCCGAGCTCCGGTGGAGGCGGACGCCTCTTCCGTCCGTATCAAGCTCGCTCCCTTTCCTTTCGACCCCAACCGGGCGGACAGTGTGACACTCCGGAACCTCGGCTTGCCTGCCCGTGTGGTGCGCAATATTCTGCATTACCGTGCACGGGGAGGACGTTTCCGCCGGGCTTCCGAATTTGCCAAGGTCTACGGACTGGGCAAACCGGAATATACCGTCTTGCTTCCATACATACAGATTGCCGATACGTTTTCTTCGGCCGGGCGGGCGACTTCGCTGCTGCTTGCCGCCCGTGAGCATTCCGCACCTGCCAAGTACGAAGCGGGGACGCAGGTAGACCTGAATCGCGCCGATACCGCCGAATTGAAACGGATTCCCGGTATAGGCAGCGGCATAGCCCGTCTCATTACCGCCTACCGTGCCCGGCTGGGAGGGTTCTATGCGGTGGAGCAACTCGCCGAAATCCGCTTGAATGTAGACTCGCTGCGCCCGTGGTTTACCGTCGATTCGGCGGACATACGGCGCATCGACCTCAACAGTGCGGGCGTGTCTCGCCTCAAGGCTCATCCGTACATAGACTTTTATCAGGCGAAAATCATTGTGGACTATCGTCTCAAGCACGGCCGGTTGAGCAGTCTGAAGCCTTTCCGGCTTTACGAAGAGTTCGGCGATTCGGATTTGAGACGTATCGCCCCTTATGTCTGTTTCGAGTAGCGGTGACCCTTTTTCCGGAACGGAATCGTTTGTTTTGGGCGTATTTGCAGGGAGGAGGAGATTTGCCTTACACAATCCGTCCGTCCACCATGTGTATGGTGCGGTCGGTGAGTTGCGCCAGTGTTTCATCGTGAGTTACGATGACGAATGTCTGTCCCAGACGGTCGCGGAGTTCGAAGAAGAGACGGTGCAGTTCTTCTTTGTTTTGCGTGTCCAGGCTACCCGAAGGCTCATCCGCCAGTATCACCGCCGGACGGTTGACGAGCGCTCGTGCCACAGCCACCCGTTGTTTCTCCCCGCCCGAGAGTTCGTTCGGTTTGTGCGTCTCCCTGTCCGAAAGTCCCATGAAACTCAGTAGCTCCCGTGCTTGCGCCGCCGCCTCTTTCTGTCCCTTTCCGGCAATGAGGGCGGGAATCATGACGTTCTCTACCGCTGTAAATTCGGGCAGGAGTTGATGAAACTGAAATACGAAGCCGATGTTCCGGTTGCGAAAGGCAGCGAGCTCCTTTTCGCCCATTCGTGCCACGGATGTGCCGTTTACGTGTACCGTGCCGCTGTCTGGAGCGTCCAGCGTACCCATTATTTGCAGCAGGGTGGTTTTGCCGGCTCCGCTTGGTCCTACGATGCTGATGACTTCCTTTTCCGTAATTTCAAGGTCGATGCCCCTCAATACTTGCAGTGAGCCGAAACTTTTGGTGATTCCTTTCAATTCAATCATATGAAACGTGTATGCGATTGTTTTCTCAAGTGTGTGTATAGCGGTGAGTCCGGGTGAGCCGGATGGCGGTTCCTTACAGTCTCCGGACGACATATTCCGCCAGATAGCAGCCGAATACGGCGGGCATGTAGCTTACCGTTCCGCAGGTGGATTTTTTGTTGCGTTCATCGTCGGTGAGCAGTACGGCGCCGGCATCCGCCTGTTCGGTGCTGAACACCACGGGCAGTTTGCGCTTCATTCCCATTTTCTGCAAGCGTTTCCGCACCGCCTTGCTCAATCCGCAGTGGTAGGTGTCCCAGAGGTCGGCGAAGCGTACCTGCGAGATGTCGCTCTTGGCTCCCGCACCCATGCTTGAGACGATGCGCAGTCTGCGTTTCCATGCCTCGGCGATGAGGTGGCATTTGGGTGCGAGCGTGTCGATGGCGTCTACCACGAAGTCGTATTTCGCGGCGTCCAGCAGTCCGGGTATGTTTTCGTCTTTCAGAAACACAGGCAGTACGGTCAGCTCTATTTCAGGATTGATATCCTTGAGCCGTTCGGCCGTCAGCTCCGCTTTGCCCCGTCCCAACGTGGAGTGCAATGCCGGCAGTTGGCGGTTGATGTTGCTCGGCTGCACGATGTCTGCATCCACAATCGTCATTCTGCCCACACCCGCCCGGCAAATCATTTCGGCGGCGTAGGCGCCTACACCGCCCAGACCCACTACCAGTACGTGGCTCCGGTTTATCCGTTCCGTTTTTTCTTCGCCCAGCAGCAGGCGGGTTCTTTGTTGCCAATCTTTCATCCGTTTTTCTTAAACCATTTGTAAAACCATTTGCCCACCTTCTCGTAGTGCTGTTGATGCTCGTTGTTTCTGGGGTTGGAGAAAGTGAGGAACTCCTGCGGTTCGCCCAGTTGGTCGGGATACAGCACGATGAAGCTTGTGTTGGCGAAGTAACGGCTCAGTTGTGCGGGCAGCCGCTCGAAAGAAGAGTCGTACGAGATGGAGCCTCGCCGTGCGCTGATGATTACCAGCAGATGATCGAAGTTGACGTGTCCGGTGAGCAGGAGTAAATCTTCCCAGTCGTCCAGTGCGATGAACTCGGTCAACGTTTGCCCGTGCTTTTTTCTGATGAGTTCTTTCAGCAAGGCGGTGGTTTCTCTGTTGGCAAAGAAGCGTATGCGGCATCCCAACGTGCGGCTCATGCGGCAGTAGTGCTCCACCCATTTGTGAAAGCCCTTTTCGTACTCCGCCTTGGGCGGTACGGCGATGTTGATTCTTCGTATGGTATTCAGCGGCATCAGCAGTTTGGCAATCATCACTTCCCGGTGCATTCCCTTGAGCAGGTTCTCGGCGAGCGACCCGAAGAAAGAGTCTACGACGGTAGCCTTGCGGTGCAGTCCGATGATGATGTCCGTGGCGTCGTGTTCTTTGGCGGTGTGAATGATTCCCGAGGCGATGTTCAGGTCGTAGCGGCTGATGCGTTCGGCAGACACTCCCGCCGATGCGGCAATCATCGCCGCTTTCTCCAGCGCGCGTTTGCCCCGTGCTTCCGCCCGTTCCGAGTCCGAACTGTCGTTGATGACGTTCAGGGCGATGATGTTGTTCTTTTGTTTGCTGTCGCGAATCACCAATGCCAGATTGATGAGGTCTTCTATGTGTTCGGGATGAGCGATGGGAATCAGGATTCTTTCCTCCTTCCTCGGATTCTTTTCTTCCTCCGGTTCCGTTTCGTTCATCGCCAGTTCGCGGGCGGCGCGTTCCGTGATGAACGAGCTGACGATGCAGGTAACGAGGATGAGCAGCACGGTTCCGTTCAGTACGTCGTCGTTGAGCAGCCGTTCGCCGTCGGGCATGATGATGTTGTAACCCACCAGTACGGCGGCGAGCGTGGCGGCGGCTTGCGCATTGCTCAGTCCGTACATCAACTTCCGCTCGATGACCGCCATGCGGTAGATTTTCTGCGTGAGCCAGCAGGCTATCCATTTGCCGGCGAGCGCCACGGTTATCATCACGGCGGCGACTTTCAGCGCCGAGCCTTCGCCGAAGATGACATGTACGTTGATGAGCATCCCCACGCCTATGAGGAAGTAGGGTATGAAGAGCGCGTTGCCCACAAATTCCAGATGATTCATGAGTGGAGAGACGTGCGGTATGAGTCTGTTGAGGATAAGCCCCACGAAGAATGCGCCCAAGATTCCTTCCATGCCGATGAGTTCCATGAGTCCGGCTCCCAGAAACATGAGGGCGAGGACGAAGATGAACTGCATCACTCCGTCGTCGTAACGCCGGAAGAACCACCGTCCGATGCGCGGGAAGAGATAGAGCAGTATGGCTCCTACGGTGAGTACCTTTACCGGCAGCCACACCCAGAACAACCCCTGCGCCTCACCCTTGAACGTGCCGCCCACAACGGCAAGTACCAGCAGCGTCATAGTGTCCGTGACTGCCGTGCCGCCCACGGCGATGCTCACGCTGCGGTGGCGCGACACTCCGTAGCGGATGACGATGGGGTAGGTGACCAGCGTGTGCGAGGCGTACATACTCGCGAGCAGGATGGAAGTCATGAAACCGTATTTCAGGAATCCCATGTTGGTGACCATGCCTATGCCTATGGGGATGATGAAAGCCAGCACGCCCAGCATCACCGCTTTGCCGCGGTTCTCTTTGAAGTCGGACATGTTCATTTCCAGTCCGGCAAGGAACATGATATAGTAAAGCCCCACTTTCCCGAAAAGCTCGAAGCTGCTGTCGCGCGCCAGTATGTTGAATCCGTGTTCACCGATGCATACCCCCGCGAGAATCATTCCTATGATGTGCGGGATGCGGAGCCGGCTCAACAGAAGGGGGGCGAACAGGATGATGAGGAGTACAAGGAGGAAAATCCACGTAGGGTCGGTGATGGGAAGCCGCAGGCTGAAGTTTGACCAATCCATAATTATAGCGTTGTTTGAAGAGAGATTCCGTTTGCTCCGTTGCGCTTCCGTTTGTTTTTAGGGGGCGGACGCACGTTCCCAGTGAGTGGAAATAGCACCGGATATCTTCGTTTTGCCCCACAAAATAACGAAAAAGTTTTCACTTTATAGATTGTCGTACAGCAATTTGTTATACATTTGCAGCCAATTCTGTCATTTGGCGTCGCCGTGTCCGGTGTCGCCGGTCAGCAAGATACTTAATTAACATATTTAAAAAGACAAGAAAATGAAAGTAGCTATTGTTGGAGCAAGCGGAGCCGTGGGACAGGAGTTCCTGCGTGTGCTCGATGAGAGAAATTTCCCGTTGGACGAGCTGGTGCTGTTCGGTTCTAAACGCAGTGCCGGCACTAAATATACTTTCCGCGGTAAAGAAATCGAGGTGAAACTCTTGCAACACAACGATGACTTTAAGGGGGTCGATATCGCCTTTACTTCCGCCGGAGCGGGTACGTCGAAGGAGTTTGCCGACACCATCACCAAATACGGCGCCGTGATGATAGACAATTCCAGCGCTTTCCGTATGGACAGCGATGTGCCTTTGGTGGTTCCCGAAGTGAATGCCGCCGACGCCAAAGACCGTCCGCGCGGAATCATTGCCAACCCCAACTGTACCACCATCCAGATGGTGGTGGCGTTGAAAGCCATCGAGCAGCTTTCGCATATAAAGAGAGTGCATGTCTCCACCTATCAGGCAGCGAGCGGCGCAGGTGCGGCGGCTATGGACGAGTTGTACGAACAATATCGCCAAGTGTTGGCGGGCGAACCCGTTACGGTCGAGAAGTTTGCCTACCAGCTTGCTTTCAACCTGATTCCCCAAATCGACGTGTTCACCGACAACGGTTACACCAAGGAGGAGATGAAGATGTTTCACGAAACGCGTAAAATCATGCACTCCGACGTGAAAGTGAGCGCCACCTGCGTGCGTGTTCCCGCATTGCGCTCCCACTCCGAAAGCATCTGGGTGGAGACGGAGCGTCCCATTTCGGTGGAAGAGGCGAGAACTGCCTTTGCAACCGGTGAGGGATTGGTGTTGATGGACAATCCCGCCGAAAAGGAATATCCCATGCCGCTCTTCCTCGCGGGAAAAGACCCTGTGTACGTGGGGCGCATCCGCAAGGACTTGGCTAACGAGAACGGACTCACTTTCTGGGTGGTGGGCGACCAGATAAAGAAAGGCGCCGCCCTCAACGCGGTGCAGATTGCGGAATATCTGGTGAAGGAAAACGCGCTGTAAGGAGCAAACGACGATATGCCGCCGTGTGCGGAGAAGGCTGCCTCAAGATAGACACTTGCAGGCAGCCTTCTTTATTATGTGATGTATAAAACTACCGCACCCGTGCCGTTCGAGTACCATGCAAATGATATTCCCGAACCGCACGGGTGCGGTGTAAAATGATAAGCGGCTTATTTATACCCTCCGGCTTTGGCTATCCGCTTCGGAATGTCGGTGTTGTCGTATTTGCCCACGAAAAGCTCCGCTCCCGCCCCGATGGCGTATACGGGCACGTAGCTTGCCGTGTGGTTGCTGCTGGTCCATCCCACCATGGCTATCTGACTCATGATTTTCTTCGCGCAGGCTGCGATGGGTTCGGATTTGGAGTAGAGGGTCTCTTCGAATACGGTTTTGTTCTTCACAAAAGAACTTTCGAACTCGTCGCGCAGCGCCTTTTCCTGTTCCCAAGTAAGGGGAAGTTCTGTCCAGAACCCCATTCGTCCGGAAAGTAACTCTTTCATATCCTCCCACGTCACCTTGTTGTTCTTTTCTCTGCGCAAGTCCGACACGGCTTTGGAAAGCTCGTCCTGCGACTGTTTCTGGTGCGTGAGCGCCTTGAGGTTCAGGGCGTATTTGCCCGTGCCCAGTCCCAGACCTCCCGTTTCGTGGTCGGCGGTCACCACAATCAGTGTCTCTTTGGGATGCTTCTTATAGAACTCATAAGCCACTTTCACGGCGTTATCCATGTCTATCACCTCCTCGAAAGCGGTGGCGGGGTCATTGCCGTGGCATGCCCAGTCTATTTTTCCCCCTTCCACCATCAGGAAGAAGCCTTTGCTCTTCTTCCGGGTGAGGAAAGTTATCGCACTCTCGGTGATTCTGGCAAGCGTGAGGTCTCCCTCCCGGCGGTCTATGGCATAGGGCAGGGACGAAGGCGAAGCATCTTCGCGTTGGATAAGTATCAGCTTTTCCGCTTGGGCGTATTTCTCGTCGAACTCTTTCGTGCCGCGCACGATGGTATAGCCCGCCTTTTCGATAATGGGGAATACCGGAGGAGCCTCTTTGCCTTCGTAGTTGGTGTTCGGCTTCAGAAAACCGCTTCCGGCGTGGAAGTCAAACCCGGCTTTGGGCAGGTCGAGCGCAATCTCGTAGTACATACTCCGACTTGCCTGATGGGCATAGAAAGCTGCCGGTGTGGCGTGGTCTACACTCACGCTCGTGGCGATACCCACTTGTTTGCCGGCTTTCTTGGCGCGTTCGGCTATGGAGGACAGGGCGTTCTTCTGTTCGTCCACTCCGATGGCACTGTTGTAGGTCTTCGTGCCTGTGGCGAGGGCGGTGCCTGCGGCGGCAGAGTCTGTCACGGAGTTGGTGGCGGAGAAAGTGGTGGCTACGCCCGTGGCGGGAAACTGGGTAAAGAGCAAAGGCTCCACCCCGATGCGTCCCTGCTGTTCAGCCAGATACATTTCGGTTCCGTTCACCTGATTCACGCCCATTCCATCGCCGATGAAATAGAAAACATACTTTGCCTGCTGGGCATAGGTCAGCGCCGGGAGCAGGAACAAAAGCAGCAATAAAGATGATTTTTTCATAAGATTAAAGTGTTTGATGTGTATAAAATTTAAGTGTCTATCGTGCCTGATTGTGTGTTGCGGCAGAAGGCATAACAAAGGTATGTTTTTTCAAAGAGAATGCGAGCACAAACCTGCCAAAAAAATGTATGAGCGTTGGGTGAGTAAATCAGGTTCCGGCAAAAAACGAGGCTTGGGACTGATGCGATGAAGGGAGAATATCGGGTTTGAAGTGAGCGCGCTGAAAAACAACTTGTTGCATCAGGCAAGCATAAATCTTTCGTGAGACAATTCGCCGAAACCCTGTGAGGACCGAGGTATAACAAATAGGTCATAGAAGAAAACATTTGTTGCATGCAACAAATTTGATAGTAAAAGAACAGTTTCTGCGTCAGGCTTTTTTGCTGCCATGATATTTTTGCGCATAAGCATAATGCAAAAATACTTATAACTTCTTAATCTAATTAAATGTATGAAACAATTTAAAAGGCTGTTTCTGAGCACAACGCTCATGTTGTTGGGTACATTGATAATGTACGCACAACAAGAAATCAGTGGGACTGTGATTGAGGGCTCCGGCGAGCCTGTCATTGGCGGCACTGTGCTGGAGAAAGGGACTTCAAACGGTACAGTGACCGACATCAGTGGAAAATTCAGGCTGAAGGTAGAGCCCGGGAAGATACTCGTATTCTCCTATGTGGGCTACAAAGACCAAGAACTTCCTGCCGCCCAAAACATGAGGGTTACGCTGGTTGAGGATGCCGAAATGCTGGACGAAGTGGTGGTGACCGGCTACACCACGCAGCGGAAAGCCGATTTGACGGGAGCTGTGTCTGTAGTGAGTGTCAATGAGCTTGCCAAGCAGAATGAAAGCAACCCCATCAAAGCCATGCAGGGTCGTGTACCGGGTATGAATATTTCAGCCGATGGTTCCCCCTCGGGTTCGGCAACCGTCCGCATTCGAGGTATTGGCACGCTGAACAACAACGACCCCCTTTATATAATAGACGGCGTACCGACAAAGTCGGGTATGCACGAACTGAATGGCAACGACATCGAGAGCATACAGGTGCTGAAGGATGCCGCTTCAGCCAGCATCTACGGTTCGCGTGCCGCCAACGGCGTGATTGTCATCACAACGAAGAAAGGCAAGGAAGGGAATCTGAAGGTTAACCTCGATGCCAGCGTGGCAGTGCAGACCTATGCGCATAAGATGAAGGTGCTGAATGCGAAGGAGTTCGGACAGGTGATGTGGCAAGGCTATGTTAACGACGGTTTGAACCCCAACTCCAATGGGCTTGGCTATCGCTACGACTGGGGCTACAATGCGCAGGGCATTCCCGTGCTCAACGGCATCACGATGAGCAAGTACCTTGATGTCGCCGGTACGACACCGGCTGCCGATACCGACTGGTTCGACCAAACCACCCGCACCGGACTGATTCAGCAATACAACATCTCGTTGAGCAATGGTTCTGAACGTGCCACCTCTTTCTTTTCTTTAGGTTATTATAAGAACACGGGCATCATCAAAAGCTCCGACTTCGAACGTTTCTCCGCCCGCATAAACACCGATTATAAACTGCTGGAGATAGACGGTAGAAACATTGTCACCGTCGGCGAACACTTCACGCTGAACCGTACCAGTGAGGTGCAGGCTCCCGGCGGCTTTCTGCAGAATGTGTTGCAGTTCAACCCCTCGCTGCCCGTCTATACCACGAGCGGGAAATATGCAGGACCGGTGGGCGGTTACCCCGACCGCGAGAATCCTGTGGCTCGCCTCGCCCGCAACAGCGACAACCGCTACAGCTACTGGCGCATGTTCGGCGATGCTTTCATTAACATCAGTCCGCTGAAGGACTTCAACATCAAGTCTACTTTCGGTATCGACTACGCCCAAAAGCAACAACGCATTCTTACCTACCCGGTCACCGAAGGCAACGTTGCCAACCCCACAAATGCCGTAGAGGCAAAGCAGGAGCACTGGACAAAGTGGATGTGGAACGCCATTGCCACCTATAATTTTGAGAAAGGCAAGCATCGCGGCGATGCCATGGTGGGCGTTGAGATTAACCGCGAAGACGATACGACTTTCAGCGGAAAGAGATACGACTTTGCTACGCTGACCACCAATTACATGTGGCCCGGTGCCGGTGTCGGCGAGGCTGAAGCCTATGGCTGGGGCGAGGGCTTCTCGCTGATTTCCTATTTCGGCAAGCTGAACTATACCTACGACGATAAGTATATGGCTTCGCTGACTGTCCGTCGCGACGGTTCGAGCCGCTTCGGTAAGAACAACCGCTACGGTACGTTCCCCTCGGTCAGTGTCGGCTGGCGCATCAACCGGGAAAATTTCATGAAAGAACTCTCGTGGATTGACGATCTGAAGATTCGTGCCGGTCGTGGACAAACCGGTAATCAGGAAATATCGAACATTGCGCGTTACACCCTTTACGAGAGCAACTATGGCGAGGCAGGTTTCGGCGGTCAGAGCTATGGAACAAGCTATGATATTGCCGGAACGAACGGTGGTCAGACACTGCCCAGCGGCTTCAAGCGCAACCAATTTGGCAACGATGACTTGAAGTGGGAGACCACTACGCAAACAAACCTCGGTCTTGATTTCGAACTCTTCCGCAACGCCCTCTACGGTTCGTTCGACTGGTACCATAAGAAAACCACCGACATTCTGGTCTACATGCCCGGTATCGGTGTGATGGGCGAAGGCTCGTCACAGTGGATCAATGCCGGCGAGGTTGAGAACAAGGGACTTGAACTCAATCTCGGTTATCGCGGTGAGATAGGCGATTTCCGGTACGACCTCTCCGGAAACATCGGCACCTATCGTAACAAGGTGACCAAACTGCCCGAGACCATCGCTGCCAATGGAACCTTCGGCGGCAACGGGGTGGAGAGTGTGATTGGTCATCCAATATACTCGCAGGTGGGCTATGTTTACGATGGAATTTTCAAGAGCCAAGAAGAGATTGACAACCATGCTACCCAGAATGGTGCCAAATTGGGGCGCATACGCTGGAAGGATTTGAACGACGATGATGTCATCAACGAGAAAGACCAGCAGTGGATTTACGACCCGACGCCCGATTTTACGTGGGGACTGAACGTTTACCTGCAATACAAGAGTTTCGACTTTACCATGTTTTGGCAAGGTGTACAGGGGGTGGACGTAATCTCTGACCTGAAGAAAGAGACTGACCTTTGGAGCGGTCTGAACATCTCGAACCTGAACAAGGGGCGCCGTCTGCTTAATGCCTGGAGCCCGACAAACCAAGGGTCGAACATACCCGCCATCAGCACGATGGACAACAACAACGAGAAGCGTGTCAGCAGCTACTTCGTGGAGGATGGCTCGTTTGCCAAACTGCGCACCGTTCAGCTGGGATACAACTTCCCTAAGCATATCTGCAAGAAGATGCATACGGAGCGCCTGCGTTTGTACCTCTCGGCACAGAACCTGCTGACCATCAAAAGCAGCAACTTCACCGGAGTGGATCCCGAGAATGCCAACTACGGTTATCCTATTCCGCTTAACGTGACTTTCGGTATCAACGTTTCATTCTAAACAACTTGAATCATGAAGAAGTTATTCTATATTATCAGCGCATTTTGCGTAATATACGGTTTGACCGCTTGCTCCGATCTGCTCGACGAGCACAAACCGCAGGGCACACTGAGCGATGAAGAGGTGAAGTTGCCCGAGAATGCCGAAGGTATGGTCGTGTCGGCTTACGCTATCTTCACGACAGCCGAAGACATCAACTCTTCGTTCTCCATGTGGAACTTCGATGTCCGCAGCGACGATGCCTATAAAGGCGGCAGCGGGACAAGCGATGGCGACGTGTTCCACCAACTGGAAGTGCAGCAGGGAGTGCTGACCACCAATTGGAACCTCAACGATGTGTGGGTGCGTTTGTACAACAGCCTGTCGCGCGTCAATGCCGCCATTGCCCTGCTGAACACCTGCGACGACAGCTATGTACAGAAGAAGCCGCGTTTGGCAGAAATGAAATACTTGCGTGCCTATGCCCATTTTCTGCTGAAGCGCCTCTTTAAGCGCATCCCCTTTGTGGTGAATGAGAATCTGACTTACGATGAGTATAACGAACTATCGAACACTACCTACACCAACGACGAGGGCTGGCAACTCATTATCGATGACTTGATGGAGGCTTACAACACGCTGCCTCAGACACAAGAAGAAAAGGGGCGTCCCACAAAGGCTGCGGCAGCGGCTTTCCTGGCAAAGGTTTACCTCTATAAAGCTTATCGCCAAGATGACGAGAAGACCAATCGGGTGACCGGCATCAACCGGGAAGATTTGGAGAAAGTGATTGAATATACCAATCCTGTCCTTTACGCCAATTACGGACTGGAGGATGACATGCACAACAACTTCCGTCCCGAGGAACAGTATGAGAATGGCAGAGAGAGCCTTTGGGCAATCCAGTACTCGCGCAACGACGGGTCTACCTACGGTAACCTGAACTGGTCGTATGGGCTGATTGTCCCCAACATTCCCGGTTCCACCGATGGCGGCTGCGACTTCTACAAGCCTTCGCAGAATCTGGTGAATGCCTACCGTACAGGCGTTGACGGGTTGCCCTTGATTGATACCTTCAACGAGAAAGACTACGACATGACAGCCGACAATGCCGACCCGCGTCTGTTCCTGACCGTAGGCATGCCCGGGTTGCCCTATATGTTCAATCGCAACTATATGATGGACCGAACCAGCATTTGGAGCCGTTCGAACGGGCTTTACGGTTACTACGTCACGCTGAAGCACAACGTAGACCCCGCCCACATTGGCAGCTATCTTATCAAGGGCTCTTACTGGGCGAGTCCGATGAACCGCATCGTGTTCCGCTATGCCGATGTGCTGCTGGAGCGTGCCGAGGCTTATGCTCAACTGGGTAATACGGAGCAGGCAGTCAGCCTGATTAACCGGATTCGCACCCGTGCCGCCGGCAGTACGCAGATGATAAGCCGCTATCCAAGTCAGTACGGTGTAAAGATGTACATTGCGAACTACAAAGGCAGCTATTCCCAAGAAGAGGTTATCAAGATGGTGAAGATGGAACGCCGACTGGAGTTGGGTATGGAGAGCGAGCGCTTCTTCGACCTTGTCCGCTGGGGCGATGCAGCCACCACCATCAACAAGTATTATGCAGAGGAAGCCAACGACTGCGCCATCTACGGCAGCGCCCGCTTCACAGCCGACAAGGATGAGTATCTGCCCATTCCGTATACCCAGATTGCCGCTTCGAACGGGCACTACACCCAGAATGTAGGTAACTGGTAAATATTGAACATTGAAAACAGTGAATTATGAAAGTAAAGTTATTCTATATAGTATGTGCAGTATGCCTCATCGTTGGGCTGACTGCTTGCAGCGATGAGCGCGTGAGCGACTTGCAACTCAACGGCGACTGCATGGTGGAATCCTTCGCACTCGATAACTACGAAGGAGTCATCGATATAGCTTCACGCAGCATCGTGGTGCGTCTGCCGGAAATTTATGCCACCTCAGCCATGAAGGTGACCGACCTGAAGATTTCCCATGGCGCTGCCTGCAACATCGCACAGGGTGCCACGCTGAATATGGATGCAGCAAAGGTGTTGCACGTGACCAATGGCGATGTCTATCTTGACTGGACTGTCAGTGTGCTTCACGATGAGGCTCGCATCACGCAGTTTGTTGTCGATGACCTCTATCAGGGCACAATCGACCAGAATGCCAAGACGATTACCGTCTATGTGCCACAGTCTGTAAATGTGTCGAGTATCGTACCCACCATCGCTTATAGTGCCAATGCCACTATCTCGCCTGCTTCGGGCGTGGCTCAGGATTTCACGAATCCTGTTACCTACACCGTTACGAATAATTCGGCAAAGAGTGAATATGTGGTGACTGTGGTTGCCATCGGCAAGCCAAAGGCGATCTTCGTCGGTTCGCCCTCTGTCATGAACGACCTCGACCCAGAGGCAAAGACTGCTTGTGAATGGATGCTCAGTAATGTGAGTAGCTCGCTCTATGCTTCGTTTGCCGACCTTCAAGCTGGCACGGTGGACCTCTCGGAGTGCAGGATTATCTGGTGGCATTATCATGTGGATGGTGGTGTGGATGGTCACGATGTGTTTGCCGCCAAGGCTACCGCTGCCCTTGCTGCCAAGAATCAGTTACGCTCTTTCTATGAAAATGGCGGTTCGCTGTTGCTGACGCGCTATGCAGTCAATCTGCCGTCGTTCATCGGGGTTACAGGTGATGACGAGTGGACAACACCCAACAACTGTTGGGGGCAGGATGAAGCTACTGCAGAGCTTTGCGGCGGTCCCTGGACTTTCAGGAAGTTTGCCGGACAGGAGAATCACGCCCTTTACGAGAATTTGATAGCCGGTGACAATGCCAACGAGGTGTACTGCACCGATGCCGGTTATCACATCACTAACTCCACGGCGCAGTATCATGTGGGCATCGACTGGGGCGACTATCCCGACTATAACGCATGGACAACTCGCACCGGTGGAACAATTCTGGGTGTTGGCGGCGATGGTGCCATCGTGGTATGGGAGTATCCTGCCCATGACGGTAAGGGCGGAATCATCTGCTTCGGCAGCGGTTGCTACGACTGGTATTCCTATACCTATGAACCCGGCTACGAAGCGTATTACTACCGGAACATCGCTACAATGACAAAAAACGCATTCAACTACTTAACGAAATAATCCGATATGAAGACTTCAATATTATATATGCTCGCAACCATGTTGCCGATTATGGGCATGAAAACGAAACGTACAATTCGTTGTAACATAGTGTTATGTTTTACAGTGAATTACGTGTAAGTAGTTGATAGATAAAAGTTTAATTTGCTTTAATTCTGCTTTAATTTTTTGGCGAAAAAACTTAGTTTTTGCTTGATTTTTCCTTTAATTCGGTTGAATTTAGGTTTAATTTGAAGGCCTGTTTAATAGTGTAATACACTGATTAATAGATGTATAAGAAATACTGTTTAATTTTGGCTGGATATTAAACGGTGGATTAAACGGTAAAAGCGGTAATAAAGCAAAAAAGAGGTATTTTTTGAGATTGTAACATATAAGGGATATCACAAAACAACGATTGTAACACATCAATAAGTGTTTAAGTAATTATATATCAGCAAATTAGAAATTGTACGTTTCGTTTTCACGCATATTGCGACATGGGTATACAGTTGGGGTGTCATTTGTCGATTCAATTACAGAGCAAAAAATGAATATTTATAACTTTTCGCATATACGTTTTAGTGCATAATACTGCGTTTGCGCTTCATTATCAATTTGCGCGTACTCTTTCAATATATCCAATACCGTTTCAAGGTCTGATTTTATCCCCGCAATGGTTGGGAGTGTTCCCGCTTCATGAATCTTAAGCCTTGATGTTTTTGTATTAAGAATTACAGTTATTTCTTCCTCTGTCTTCCCCTGTATATACAGATACTTTGCAAGTTTCTGCTTTATTCCCGTCGCTTCCTCAAAACGTTGCAGTGTTCGGCATGAAACATCAAAATATGCGGCAAGTTCTTCCTTTGATTCAAAGCCATGTTTAACGGCTGCAATATACTTCCTTTCTGTCAGTTCCTTTGATAGCGTATTATTATAAGTCGCGATAATTTTGCACGCATATTTTTTTGTAACGCCTAATTGCTCAGTAATTTCCGAGGTAGAAAGGCCTGTTTTATATAGCTCAATGATTATATATTTCTTATTCATGGTTATATGTTTATAGCAATACACGGGTTTAATATTCCCGTGTATTGCTATAAGTTATTGTATTTTACGATGATTGATGTAACGGGGCGTAAATCTTATAATATTACCCTCTCTCGTAATTGACTTTGCCGGTTGTTCTTTTTCTGATTCTAAGAGCCTTAACCGTTCTCGCAGTCTACCTATTTCCTCGGCTTGTTCAATTGTTTTTTTGAATAGAGATTTGGCATAACGCATATACCAATCCAGCAAAGATGATTGATTTTCTGCAATTTGTCTTGCATTCATAACGTATGTAATTTAGGAAATTAATAAAAAAGCGGCTCTTAGGTGTCCTGCGTTTACATACATAGACGCTGGGGCGTTTCCGCTGCCCACACCATAAGCCGCTAAATTTCTTTGGATTGTCTTTAATCTGATTCATAACGTATGTAATTTAGGATACGCAAAAGTAACCGTTTCTTTTGTATCTGCAAAATATTCATGCCTCAAATTTGTGAAAGTGTCGAATTTCATCACAAAAAAGATGCAAAGTTTTACACTCTTTTTGTCTGATATTATAGGTTTATATTCCTTTGCACCAAATGATTATCGAATGAATACAGGAACCAATAAAATCACTTTTGTACTGTCCGATGAAAGCGTAAACAGTTACGGGTTTGTCGTGCTTACTTCGGGAATAGATACGGTACAGTTCGAGCGTAACCCCGTCATGCTTTACATGCACAACCGTGACGGCAATGTAATAGGCCGCTGGGAGAACATCCGCAAAGAGGGCAAACGCCTATTTGGAGATGCAGTATTTGACGATAGTACGGAATTGGCCGCGACAGTCAAAAAACAGGTTGAAAACGGTTTTCTACGTTGCGTCTCAATCGGTATCGAGGAAATAGCCACCGAGGAATTAAACGGCATTCAAACGGTTACTAAATGCCGTTTAATCGAGGTTTCAATAGTGGATATACCGAGCAATTCAAACGCTGTGAAACTGTATCAGCGTTCGGGTGGATATGTGTATAAACTCAATGATTTGGACAATGATACACCCAAAGACTTGAAAACTGCCTTAATTTCGCTTTTAGGACTTGAAAACACAGTAACCGAAGCGGATATACTTCAAGCGGTAAAAAACGCCTTAAACGAAAAAGAAACGGCGGATACAGCCGTAGATGATGCCATACTTCACGGATATATAGAAAAGGGGCAGCGTAATAACTTCCTGCTTATGGCAAGAGGGAACAAAACGGCTTTCATGGCATATATTGATGCGCAGCGCAAAGAACAGGAACCCGAAATAAACAGGCTATTGCAAGACGCCACAGGAAAAGGACAAATATTAGGCTGTGAAACGGGTATATATCAACGAATAGGCCGTGAAATGGGTATTAAGACACTGAAAGAATTGCTATTTACGTTGCGTCCTGCAATCAAACCAACCGATTTGATAAACCGAACAAAAGACCGTGCAAACTGGAGGTTATCAGATTACCGAAAATTTGCTCCTAAAGAGTTGGAAAACAACAGGGAATTATATGCGCGGCTTGTCAAAGAGGAAACGGGCGAAAGCATAGAACCGCATACGCTTGAATGGTATAGAAAAAACAACCCAGAGTATTTAAGGGAGCACCCCGATATTTTCCGTGAACTGCTTCAAAAAGAGAAAGAAAACAAAACTAAAAAACAATAAATTAAACGCTGAATGGCTATAAATAAGGAGATTTGGATAAATCAGATTTTAGAGGGTTTTTACCCTGATGACAGTTTTCTGCAAAAGCCCGTGAATTATTCCGCTTTCGTGGAAAACGACCGCCTGCATATTGCATCGGCAGGTATTGACCCAAAAGTGTTGATTAACAATACGACATATCCTATTAAGTCGGTAGGTCGTGATGATTCGGACAATGAAATAGTATTGGACAAGTTCGAGACGGAAAACACCATTGTACGCCGCCCTGATGCAATCGAATACAGTTATGACAAGCTTGAAAGTGTGATAAGGCAGCACCGTGCCACCCTCCGCAAAAGCGTTGCGATGAAAGCGGTACACGCATACGCCCCGAAAAGCGACGCAACAGACACGCCCGTAATACTTACCACAGGATTAGCCACACGCGGACGCAAACGCATGACTTTTGCGGACATCCTCACCCTGAAAGAACGGTTTGACGAGGCGGAAATACCATTAGAGGAACGGTATATCGTTCTGCATCCTAAACACGTATCGGACTTGTTATTAGAAGATATTGAACTGTTTAAGGAACTCACCAACATAAAGGACGGAGAACCGTTCAAATTTGCGGGTTTCGGCTGTTATTCTTTTGCGCAAATGCCTACATACAAAACGGTTGAAAAAGTGCTTACCAAAGTGCCGTTTGATGATGATAAAACGACACAGTTTGCAAGTGTGGCATTTTACGCAAAAGAGGTTATGAAAGCGGACGAGGATATTTACATGTATGCCAGCGAGGACGACCCGAAAGAACGTGCCACGATTGTAGGCTTTGACAAACGTTTTGTAGCCTTGCCTATCCGTGGAAAGGGTATAGGCGCAATAGTCAGCGATAACGCATAAAACAAAGGAGGATAAGCCATGCACGAAAGTACAACACAACGTATAAAAATGGCTCGTGAACTTACGCAGAAGTATTACGAGCCAGGCAACCAGTCGAAGTGTTACAAGGCGGTTTGGCGAAACCATGTACGCCGTATTATGGGAATAAGTTACCGTACCTATTTGACCTACATAAATACCCCTGTTACAAATACGTAAATACGCCTATCACATACAACACAATCAAACGCCAATAATGTATTATTATTCATTATTGGCGTATTTTTATTCAATTTATTAGACATAGCTGTATTTCATGCAAAACACTAATATACAACAACTTAAACGATTTTGCAAAATGTACGTTTCGTTTTCTTGCGATTGTTCCGTTTTCTATAAGTGTTTGATATTAAACAAGTTCCTGTTTTTCGCTATCTTTTCATAATGCTTGTGTAACTTGTAACATCTTTAATTATAAAATGTAATGTAATCATCTGATTAAACACTACTTAAACACTTCATAAGGCGGGAACACTTTAATTCTTAAACTTGTTCCGTTTTTGTACGTTTCGTTTTCGCGATTATACGATTTCTGTGCTGGCGGCATGCAGCAGCGAGAGTTTTGACGGTGATAAGCCGAAAGACTGGGCTGAAACGACCCATTTCTTCAACTCTACCGATGAAAATGGTTTCAGCACGTACTACAACCCCGCCATCGGTCGTTGTGGCGACCCTATGCCTTTCTACGACGGGAAAGTGGGGAAATACAAGGTTCTCTATCTGCAAGAGTATGACATTAACGACAGTAAACGCTTCCATCCGATATGGGGCGTGTCTACCGCAGACGGCGCTTCGTATGAATCTTTGGGCGAGGTGCTTCCCGTGGGAGCCTCTGTCCATCAGCAGGATGCCGCACTCGGTACCGGTAGCTGCTACTATAATGAGCAGGACGGGCTGTATTATCTCTATTATACCGGACATAACGGAAGTTGCACCAATCGCGAGGTGGTGATGCGCGCTACATCTCCCGATTTCAAGACTTGGACGAAAGACAACGTCTGGATGTTGAAGGGCGATGACTATGGCTACACAAAGACCGACTTCCGCGACCCGCATATCTTTAAGACGGAAGATGGTCTCTACCACATGGTTATTGTCAGTACTCTTAAGTTTGCAGAGTTTACTTCCGTCGATCTGAAGAATTGGGAGCATGTAGGTTCGTTCCCGATGATTTGGGATCGTCAGTGCGAGTGTCCTGATATTTTTAAGATGGGTGACCATTGGTATTGTATATATAGCGAAGCCCATCGCACCAGCTGGAGCCGTAAGGTGAAGTATATGATGGCTACCACTTTCGAGGGGTTGAAAGCGTGTTTCAATGACCCCGGAGCCAACTGGCCGAAAGATGGACGCGAGGGTGTGCTCGACAGCCGTGCCTTTTATGCAGGTAAGACAGCCGGTAACGGTGCCGACCGCTACATCTGGGGATGGTGCCCTTATCGCACAGGTGCCAATATTCATGAGAAGAATATCAATGTGGGTGCCGGTGGCGAGCCTAACTGGTCGGGCGCCTTGGTGTGCCACAAAGTAATCCGGCATGCAGACGGTACGCTGTCTTTGGGAGAGGTTCCCGCCATTGCTTCTAAATATAACAAAGAGCGTTCGCTTACAGTAATGGGCTCTAACGGTGCATCGCTCAATGGTGCCGGCGGAACCCTTTCCGGTGATGATGCTTATATACTCTACAACCGTTTAGGTACCAATAACCATATCTCGTTCACCGTTACCACTTCCAACAACTGGGATAAGTTCGGCATCTCACTGGTGCGTGGCACTGATTCCGAACAGTATTATACCATGGTGCTAAACCCCGAGAACGAGAATACTCGCAAGGTGAACTTCGAACAGGAGGGAGCGGCAGGAGCTGGCTTTATCGAAGGTATCGATGGTTATAACTTCTCGCGTCCCTCTGATAACGTCTACAATATTGACCTCTACACCGACAATTCCGTGATGGTGATGTACGTCAATGGTACGTATGCTTATACCCAACGTATCTACGGCATTCAGAAAAACTGCTGGAGCATCAATAACTATGGCGGAAATATCACCGTGAGCGATGTTAAGGTGAGTGAATATTAAAAAAAGGTTGTCTGTTGAGAGGATATGTCGAAACTCTCCTAAACAAAAAGTCACCCTCGCCACAGGTAATTGTGGCGAGGGTGACTTTCAATAAAGGAGGTGTTTGGATGCCCTCCCTTAATCTTAAATAGGTTGGTATCATCAGTGTGGCAGAACCGAGTTGATGGCTATGCTACCTAATAAAAATCACCACGAACCCTGAGATTCCCTCGGCAGGGTGTGCCGGCTCAGTGTTCGTGGTGAAAGAAGTAGGTGGGAGAGAGGTTGCTCTCTACCCCGGATTATTTCTTCAGAATGTTCATCGTGTCCGAAGCAATCATCAGCTCCTCGTCGGTGGGGATTACAACCACCTTCACCTGTGAGTCGTCCGTGGAGATAACCAGTTCCTTGCCGCGTACCTTGTTCTTCTCGGCATCCAGCCTGATACCCATGTATTCCAGTCCTTTGCAGGCGCCGTTTCGGCAGCTTTCCTGATTTTCGCCCACACCTCCGGTGAAGACGATGATGTCCACGCCTCCCAGAGCCGCGGCATATGCACCGATGTATTTCTTAATCCGGTAGAAGTAAATCTCTTCGGCAAGAATCGCCATCTTGTTGCCCTCGGCTACTGCGGCTTCGAGTTCGCGCATGTCGCTCGATACGCCGGAGATGCCCAGCACACCGCTTTTCTTGTTCAGCAGATCCGAGATGCCGGCCGCGTCGAGGTTCTCTTTTTCCATCAGGAAGGTGATGGCTCCCGCGTCGATGTCTCCGCTGCGCGTACCCATTACGAGCCCTTCGAGCGGGGTAAGCCCCATGCTGGTGTCTATGCACTTGCCGTCTTTCACGGCGGTGATGGACGCGCCGTTCCCGATGTGGCAGGTGATGATTCTTTTACCTTGGGGATTTACGCCGAGAAACTCGCATACGCGTTGCGATACGTAGCGGTGCGAGGTTCCGTGGAAACCGTAGCGGCGTATGCCGTACTTCTGATAAAGTTCGTAGGGCACGGCATACAGATAGGCATGTTCGGGCATCGTCTGGTGGAAAGCAGTGTCGAAAACACCGACTTGCGGAACGTTGGGCAGGATTTCGGAGATGGCGTTCACTCCTTTCAGGTTGGCGGGGTTGTGCAGCGGAGCCAGGTCGTTGCAAGCCGTGAAGGCGTCGAGCACTTCCTGAGTGAGCAGTACGGATTCGCTGAATTTCTCTCCGCCATGCACCATGCGATGACCCACGGCGTTGATTTCGTCCAATGATTTGATGGCTCCGTATTCGGCGTCGATGAGCGTGTGCAGAATAAACTCCACTCCTGCGGTATGTTCCGGAATGTCTTTCTCCAGAACCTTCTTGTCTCCACTCGGCAGGGTCAGTTTCAGGAACGAGCCTTTCAGACCGATTTTCTCGATACCTCCCTGGGCTATCACTTCTTTGTGATCCATGTCAAACAACTTGTATTTGATGGATGAACTGCCGCAATTCAATACTAATACTTTCATTATGATGTGTTTATTGATATAAATAGATGTCGATTCCGGTTATTGCTTTTTCGCCGCGATTGCCTGATTGGCGGTGATGGCAATCATGCGGTATACGTCTTCGATGGAGCATCCGCGGGAGAGGTCGTTCACGGGGCGGGCGATACCTTGGAGGATGGGACCCACGGCGTCGGCATGCCCCAGGCGTTGCACGAGCTTGTAGGCGATGTTGCCCACTTCGAGGCTGGGTACGATGAGTACGTTGGCCTCTCCGGCTATGGGCGATCCGGGGGCTTTGCTGGCTCCTACTTCGGGCACCAGTGCGGCATCCGCCTGCAACTCTCCGTCGAGCGCGATTTCGGGTGCGAGTTCGTGGGCGATGCGTACGGCTTCGACCACCTTGTCCACCACTTCGTGCTTGGCCGAGCCTTTGGTGGAGAAACTCATCAGCGCCACTTTGGGTTCCATGCCCACCACCGCCTCGGCGGTACGCGCGGTGCATACGGCGATTTCGGCAAGCTGGGTGGCGGTAGGTACGGGAGTCACTGCCACGTCGCCCATCACCAGAATACCGTTTTTGCCGTATTCGGGAGCATGGGTAAGGAGCAACATGGCGCCAGACACGCAGCTAATTCCCGGTGTGGTCTTGATGATTTGCAATGCGGGGCGCAGCACATCGCCCGTGGTGTTGCGCGCGCCGGCAAGCTGACCGTCGGCATCGCCGTTCTTTATCATCAGGCATCCCCAGTAGAGCGGGTTCACCACCAGCTCGCGTGCTTCCTCGATGGTCATTCCTTTCTTCTTGCGCAGTTCGTACAGCAGTTCGGCGTAAGTTTCTTTCATCGGGTCGGTTTCAGGATCGATGATGGTGGCTTTGTCGATGTTTCCAAGTCCCCACTCCCTGGCACAGGCGTGAATCTCTTCGGGGTTCCCCAGAAGAATAAGGTCAGCAACTCCGTCAGTCAAAATCTGGTTGGCGGCTTTCAAGGTACGTTCTTCCGTCCCTTCGGGAAGAACAATGCGTTGGCGATCGTCTTTCGCACGAGCCACAATTTCGTTAATTAAATTAAGCATATGTATATATTAGGTATGAATAGTCGGGGAGTTGCCGTTTACTTTTGCAAAAGTAGATAATTTTGCAATATGAACATTGCAAAACGAGCTATTTTTGTTCACCCTCATTCAAATATTGTAATATTTAACACTCAACTCCCGCAAACCTTTGCTTCTTTGTGTTTTGTCTTTAATTTTCCATGTTTTCCTTTACTCTTTTCCCTGTCTTTCTTCGCGTTAACCTGAATCCGTAATAGTCTTATTCAATGCACCGGGAAACTCTTTTCCGGCGTTGACATAAATGATTGCGGAGGTTCGTCGCAAGATGACCCAGAGGTTGTGCATACCGCACCCGTATGGTTCGAATACCGTGCCCGTGCGGTTCGGATACAGTGCCTGTGTCGTTCTCCGGATATACCCGGAGTATGCCCGGAGGTGCCGTTCCGTGCTGTCATCTGCCCCTACTGTTCCTCCGGAGGCGGGTTGTCCGGCGGGGCGAATCCCGGCAAACATGGCGGAGAAGTTAAGAAACCCGCCTTGCATTTTACCGCCGAATCGTGTGTATTTCAGAAATATATAATATATCTTTGTCGCCGGAAAGACAAGTCTGCCGGAAGTGAAAATGCATGCATTGTTAGAAGACATAGAACTGGATGTACAGGAACTGAAATGCACAACCCTTGCCGTGATGAAAGGAGAGGCTGCGGACGAGGTGGCGAAACGGAGCCTCATTCGTCTGAAGGAGAGACTTGCGGCGTTGGAGCATGCGCTGGATGAACATTCCGCGGAGAGGGTCGCCGTCGCATCCCCGTTGCACGAGGAGTCCGGACCGGAGGAACGGAACACCTCCTCTTCCGCCGAGGCGGAAGAACCCGCCGGAGAAACGGCCGCGATTCTGGCAGATTGCATCCGTGTGTCGGTGAGGTTGCGGCGGGCACTCAGCCTGAATGATTCGTTCCGCTTTGCGCACGAACTCTTCGGCGGAGACATGGCGCTCATGAACAGCGCGCTGGACACGTTGGAAAAATCCGCTTCGCTCGCCGAAGCGCAGGAAACGCTTCACACCCTTGTGTCTGCCGGCGAAGAAAATCCGGCGTTGGAAGAGTTTACTGAACTGCTAAAGAAACATTTCGGCTGACATCATGGAACTGAAACCGGGAAAACTGTTCGTTGTGCCCACCCCTGTGGGAAATCTGGAAGATATGACCTTCCGCGCCATCCGTACGCTCAAGGAGGCAGATTTGATTCTGGCCGAAGATACCCGTACTTCCGGTGTGTTGATGAAGCACTTCGAGATAAAGAACCCCATGCAGGCGCACCATAAGTTCAACGAACACAAAACGGTGGAAACCCTCGTGCAAAAGATAAAGGCGGGAGCAAACGTCGCTCTGGTTTCCGATGCCGGAACCCCCGCCATATCCGATCCGGGCTTTCTGCTGGTCCGCGAATGTGTGCGCAACAGCGTGGAAGTGGAATGCTTGCCGGGAGCGACAGCATTCGTGCCCGCTCTGGTAGCTTCGGGACTTCCCAACGAAAGATTCTGCTTCGAAGGCTTCCTGCCGCAGAAAAAGGGACGGCAGACACGCCTGAAAGCCTTGGCGGAGGAACGGCGCACGATGATTTTTTACGAATCGCCCTATCGTTTGGTGAAAACCTTGTCGCAGTTTGCCGAATATTGGGGGGCGGAGCGGCAAGCTTCCGTGTCGAGAGAAATCTCTAAAATGCACGAAGAGACCGTACGCGGAACGCTTGCCGGATTGGCGGCTCACTTCACCCGGAACGAACCCCGGGGCGAAATCGTGATAATAGTGGCAGGAATAGACGATTAAATATATTATTAACCAGCGTAAAAACAAAAACGTATGAAGAAAAACGCTTTACTTATTGTGTGTGCAGCCATAGCAATGGCTTCGTGTGACGGCCTCTCCGGAGGCGGAAATGATCGTCTGAAAGCAGAAAACGACTCACTCTTGACGGTACTCACCGAACGGAATGCCGAGCTGGATGAAATGATGGGTACCTTCAACGAAATATCCGAAGGATTCCGTCAAATCAACGCCGCCGAAAACCGTGTGGACTTGCAGCGCGGAGCCGTGGTCGAGGGTTCCCTGTCGGCGAAAGCTCAGATAACCTCCGACATCGAATTCATCCGTAAGCAGATGATTCAGAACAAGGAGCAGATTGCAAAACTGCAACAGATGCTCAAGAGCAGTAAAAACAATTCGGCGCAACTGAAAAAAGCAATCGACTCTCTTACCAAAGAACTGGCTGAAAAAACACAGCGGATAGAAGAATTGCAGAATGAACTTGCGGCGAAAAATATCCGTATTCAGGAATTGGATGCAGCCGTGATGGGACTGGCGGCGGATAAGGAAACCCTGTCCGAGGAAAACGAACAAAAGGCGAAAACCGTTGCCGAACAGGACAAGGCACTGAACACTGCATGGTTCGTATTCGGAACCAAAAAGGAACTGAAAGAGCAGAAAATCCTGACGGATACGGGATTGTTCAAAAAAGGAAAGGTGCTCACGGACGCTGACGCAAACAAGAGTTACTTCACGGAAATTGATATTCGTACCACGAAGGAAATCAAGCTCTACTCCTCGGATGTCACCCTGCTCACCACTCATCCGGCAGGCTCATTCGCGTTGGAGAAAGACAGCAAAGGCAACCTGACTCTGAAGATTACCAATCCGAATGACTTCTGGAGCGTGTCGCGCTACCTCGTCATGCAGGTGAAGTAACCGGAATGTGAATGTTAAACAAACAAGAAATGGCAGGACCGCAAACCTGCCATTTTTAATATCGGTATATGGCATACAAGAACCTCTTCTTTGATCTGGACGATACTCTGTGGGCCTTCTCGCGCAATTCCCGCGATACTTTCGAGGAGGTATACAACCTGCTCGGCTATGAGCGTTACTTTCGTTCGTTCGCGCATTTCTATACGCTCTACGAAACACGTAACCTGGAGTTGTGGGACGAATATGGCGCAGGTAAAATCACCAAACAAGAACTCAACCGTTTGCGCTTCTCGTACCCGTTGGAAGCCGTGGGGCATGCCGACAACGAGTTGTCGCAACGCTTTGCCGATGTGTTCTTCTCCCTCATCCCCTGCAAGGAAAAGTTGATGCCTCATGCGCGCGAAGTGCTGGAGTATCTGGCTCCCAGATACAACCTGTACATCCTCTCCAACGGCTTCAAGGAGTTGCAATGCCGCAAGATGAAGTCGGCGGGTATCGATGTTTTTTTTAAGAAAGTGGTGCTTTCGGATGACATAGGCATATTGAAACCCCAGCCGGAAATCTTTCATTTCGCCTTGTCGGCAACGCAGTCCGAACTGTCCGGCTCGCTGATGATTGGCGACAGCTGGAAGAACGACATATCCGGGGCGGCGACCGTGGGTATGCATCAGGTGTACTATAATATAGAGGAGCGCACGGAGTTTCCTTTCCGTCCTACCTATATGATTCGGGACCTGCGCGAACTGTTGCGGATTTTATAGTGGGGAATAGCTTCCGGCAATGTCGTACCCGTTGATTTACAGCGGCAGGCGTTTCGAACCGGTAGACTAAAAAAACATACTCCCGGCATACTCCCTTTGCGGAATAATTGTATTTTTGCAACAGTTATCAATGTATTTTAATACTCGTTCCGCACTATGGAGTCCATTCTGCCCTTTGCCCTGCTCTGTTTCACTTCATTCTTCACGCTTACCAACCCGTTGGGTACGATGCCGGTGTTCCTGACCATGACCCACGGCATGACGGACAAGGAGCGCCGTTCGGTGGTTTCCCGCGCCACACTGGTGGCGTTCATCACCATCATGGTGTTTACTTTCGGCGGACAGCTTCTTTTTAAGTTTTTCGGTATCTCCACCAATGGATTCCGTATAGCGGGCGGATTCATTATTTTCAAGATAGGTTTCGATATGTTGCAGGCGCGCTATACGCCCATGAAACTCAAGGATGAGGAGATAAAAACCTATGCCGACGACATATCGGTGACACCGTTGGGCATTCCGATGTTGTGCGGACCCGGTGCCATTGCCAACGCCATCGTGTTGATGGAAGACGCGCACAATTTCGAGATGAAAGCCGTCTTGGTGGGCACCATCGCTTTCATCTACCTGCTCACGCTGTTTATTCTGCGCGCTTCGACCCGCCTGATAACGGTGATGGGCGAAACCGCCAACAATGTGATGATGCGTCTGATGGGTCTTCTGTTGATGGTGATTGCCGTGGAGTGTTTTGTCAGCGGCATGAAGCCCATTCTTACGGAGATATTCCGTACGGCGGTATCTGCTTGAATCTATTCCTGAAATCTTCTTCTTATACGGTGATTTCTCCCGCCATGGAGATATTCATATACTTCCGTATTTCCTCGGGCGAGTAGCCGTGCCCTGCCAGAAACATCAGTTTGGTAACGGCGGACTCCGTGGTGCTGTCGTGTCCGCACACCACACCCGCCTGTATGAGTTGGTATCCCGTATCGTACCGCTCCATCTCCACTGTGCCCGCAACACATTGTGTGATGTTGACAATGACGATACCCCGTTCGGAGGCTTCGCGCAGGCGGCGCAGGAACCACTCTTTCCGCGGGGCGTTTCCCGAGCCGTAGGTTTCGAGCACCACGGCTTTTAGTCCTTCGATGTTGAGGACGCTCGCCACCACGTTTTCCTGAATGCCGGGGAATAGTTTCAGCACGGCAATGTTGGTGTCGAGCAGGTAGTGCGGCTTGAGCTTGCGCGAGGGATTCTCGCAGCGGATCTGCACGTTGTTGTACTTGATGTGTATGCCCGCCGATGCCAGTACGGGGTAATTGAAGGAGCGGAAGGCGTTGAAGTTCTCGGCGTTCATCTTGATGGTGCGGTTTCCCCGCATCAGGTGGTTTTCGAAGAATATGGAAACTTCCGGAACGAGCGGCTGTCCCTGCTCGTCCTGCGCACTGGCTATCTCGATGCTGGTGAGCAGGTTTTCCTTGCCATCCGTGCGCAGTACGCCTATGGGCAGCTGCGACCCGGTGAGTATCACCGGCTTGCTCAGTCCCTCCAACATGAAACTCAGTGCGGATGCGGTGTATGCCATGGTGTCTGTTCCGTGCAGAATGACGAATCCCGTGTATTTTTCGTAATTATCGCTGATGATGTGTACCAGTTTGCACCACGCCTCCGGGTCCATATTCGACGAGTCCATGGGAGGGTCGAACTGGTATGTGCCGATGTGGAACGAAAACTTCTGGAGTTCGGGAACATGTTTCTGCAATTGTTCGAGGTTGAAGTTTTCCAGTGCTCCCGTTTCGGGATTTTCTATCATTCCGATGGTTCCACCTGTGTAAATTAGCAAAATGGAAGTTTTATTGGGATTCATATCTCTTGCTTTCTTGATTTTCAGGAGCAAAGATAATGATATATCTTTAAAGATGTATCAAAATGATATAAAAACTCTGTTTGGTACCTGTTTGCAAGAGGTGCGTATGTCGTGACGAAACGGCGTTCCGCCACGCATTTCCCTGTCTCTTTGTCGTCTGTTCCTGTTTTTTATCAGAAAAAAACCTTAAAAAGTGATAGTTTGTATGTTTTAATTCTTACTTTTGCAACACTTATCAATCGAAACAACACGTTTGTCGTTATGAACGAGTACCTTCTTAATACAGTCACAACCATGTGTGCAACCACTACCCTTAGGGGTTAGGGGATGGTATTTGTGTTTCTACGTGTTACACTATTTTTTTCAGCAAGCATATATTTACAGGGGAAGATTCGGAACCGCACGACGTTGCGGGAATATTTCCGTTCGATTCGTACGGGTGTCGCCCGTTGTGGAATCAGGGAGCGGAAACCCTGAAAGTACCGCACGGGTGTTTTACTTTTACCGCACAGGTGTCTTACTTTTACCACACGGGAGTCTTATTTTTACCGCACGGGTGTCGTTCCCGGTACCGCACGGATGTGTGGAATCGAGCTTTGCGGGTCTCCGTTCTTCCTTATCACATAACCAAAGGATAAAAGCAAAAACAATAAGATGAAAGTAATAAAGTTCGGCGGAACGTCGGTAGGTTCCGTAAGCAGTGTTCTTAGCGTAAAGAAAATAGTGGAATCCATCGAGGAACCGGTAATCGTGGTGGTATCTGCTTTGGGCGGAATCACCGACAAGTTGATAAACACCTCGAAGATGGCGGCTGCGGGCGATGCGGATTATGAGAACGAATATCGCGAAATCGTCTATCGCCATGTGGAAATGATAAAGGAAGTGATTCCCGCCGGAGAAGTGCAGGCGGAATTGCAGAAACAGACGGGTGAGTTGTTGAGCGAACTGAAAGACATCTTTCAGGGCATTTACCTGATTAAAGACCTTTCGCAGAAAACCTCCGATACGATTGTGAGCTACGGCGAACGGTTGTCTTCGCTCATTGTGGCCCGGCTCACGGGTGCGGAGTGGTTCGACTCCCGGCGTTTCATCAAAACCGAGAAGAAGCACTCCAAGCATGTGCTGGACGCCGAGCTTACCAACGAACTGATATGCAAGACTTTTGCCAATCTGCCGCGCCGCTCGCTGGTGCCGGGATTCATCTCTACGGATAAGATGACGGGAGAAGTGACCAATCTGGGACGCGGAGGGTCGGACTACACCGCTGCGGTGATTGCCGCCGCGCTCGATGCATCCCAGCTGGAGATATGGACGGACGTAGACGGATTCATGACAGCCGACCCCCGTGTGATTTCCACCGCCTACACCATCAACGAGTTGAGTTATGTGGAAGCTACGGAGCTTTGCAACTTCGGCGCGAAGGTTGTCTATCCGCCCACCATCTATCCCGTTTATCACAAGAACATTCCCATTCTAATAAAGAACACCTTCAACCCCGAAGCCCCCGGAACCATCATCCGGCACACGGTGTCCAATCCGAACGGGAAAGCCATCAAAGGCATATCGTCTATCAACGATACCAGTCTGATCACCGTACAGGGACTCGGAATGGTGGGGGTGATAGGCGTCAACTACCGTATATTCAAGGCATTGGCAAAGGGCGGAATCAGCGTATTTCTCGTATCGCAAGCCTCGTCGGAGAATTCCACCTCCATCGGTGTGCGCAACGCCGATGCCGCTTTGGCGTGCGAGGTGCTGAACGAAGAATTTGCCAAGGAAATAGCGATGGGTGAGATATCGCCCATACAGGCGGAGAAAGACCTTGCCACCGTAGCCATCGTGGGAGAGAACATGAAGCATACACCCGGTATTGCCGGTAAACTCTTCGGAACGTTGGGGCGGAACGGTATCAACGTCATCGCCTGCGCGCAGGGCGCATCCGAAACGAATATATCGTTCGTGGTGGACGCCAAGTCGCTGCGCAAATCGCTGAACGTTATTCACGACTCCTTCTTCCTTTCCGAATTCCAGGTGCTGAACCTCTTTATCTGCGGCATCGGCACCGTGGGCGGAAGCCTCATCGAGCAAATACGCAGCCAGCAAGAAAAACTCATGGCTGAAAACGGGCTGAAACTCCACATCGTGGGTATCGCCGATGCCGAAAAAGCAATTTTCAGCCGTCAGGGCTTCGACTTGAGCAACTATCGCGAGGAGCTGAAAAACAAAGGAGAAAAAAGTACCCTTGAGACGCTGCGCGACGAAATCATCGGGATGAACATATTCAACTCCGTGTTTGTGGACTGCACGGCAAGTCCGGCAGTAGCTTCGCTCTACAAAGACCTGCTGCAACACAACGTATCGGTGGTGGCTGCCAATAAAATAGCCGCCTCGTCCGAATACGAGAATTACCGCGAATTGAAACAGACGGCCCGCCGGAGGGGTGTGAAATTCCTCTTCGAGACCAACGTGGGCGCCGGTCTGCCCATTATCAACACGATAAACGACCTCATACACAGCGGCGACAAGATTCTGAAGATAGAAGCCGTGCTGAGCGGTACGCTGAACTATATATTCAACAAACTGAACGCGGATACCCCCTTCAGTAAAACCGTGAAGATGGCGCAGGAAGAACGCTATTCCGAACCCGACCCCCGGATAGACCTGAGCGGGAAGGACGTGATTCGCAAACTCGTCATTCTGGCGCGCGAGGCAGGCTACCGCCTCGAACAGTCGGACGTGGAGACAAACCTCTTCGTGCCCGACGACTTCTTCAACGGCTCGCTGGATGACTTCTGGAAACGTCTGCCCGGTTTGGACGCCGATTTCGAAGCCCGTCGCCGGGTGTTGGAAAATGAGGGAAAACGCTGGCGTTTTGTGGCTCGTCTGGAAGGAGGAAAAGCCTCCGTCGGGCTGATGGAAGTGGATGCTACCCACCCCTTCTACGGTTTGGAAGGCAGCAACAACATCATTTTGCTCACCACCGAGCGCTACAAGGAATACCCCATGATGATACAAGGATACGGCGCGGGAGCGGGAGTGACGGCGGCGGGCGTGTTTGCCGACATCATGAGTATTGCCAACGTGTAAATTTCCCTCACCTGCATGATAAAATGATATGGAAAACGATATGCAACAAACAGATAACAACCGCCGTGCTTCCCGTTCCGGCGGTGCGGAGAAACCGCTCAAGCGCATCATCATTCTGGGCGATGGCATGGCTGACTGGGCGGTGGAGTCGCTGGGCGGAAAGACGCTCCTTCAGTATGCGCACACCCCTTGCATGGACGAACTGGCACGCCTGGGGCGGAACGGACGGCTGAAGACGGTTGCCGATGGTTTCCATCCCGGCAGCGAGGTAGCGAACATGTCCGTGCTGGGCTACAACCTGCCCGAGGTGTACGAGGGAAGAGGTCCGCTTGAAGCCGCCAGCATCGGGGTGGAATTGCAACCCGGCGAACTGGCGTTACGCTGCAACATCATCTGTGTCGAGAACGAGTGCATCAAGAATCATTCGGCGGGACACATCACCACCGGGGAGGCGGACGTGCTGCTTCAATTCCTCCGCAAGGAGTTGGAGAACGAGCGTGTGCGCTTCTACACGGGAGTACAATATCGCCACCTGCTGGTAATAAAAGGAGGAGACAAGCGGGTGGAGTGTACTCCTCCGCACGATGTGCCGCTGAAGCCTTTCCGCCCGTTGCTGGTAAAGCCCATGCCGGGGACCGAACACATCACTGTGCCCGAAGGGGGGGCGGAGCTCACTCCGTCCGAGACGGCGGAACTGCTCAACAACCTGATTCTGCGCTCGCAGGAGTTGTTGAAGAACCATCCGCTCAACCTCAGCCGCGCAGCCGGGG